>DXBV01000081.1 GCA_019116345.1 Candidatus Allofournierella merdipullorum
TGCCGATTACGCGGAGGTCCCACCTGTTCCCATTCCGAACACAGTAGTTAAGCTCCGTAGTGCCGAAGATACTTGGTTGGAGACGACCTGGGAAAATAGGTAGGCGCCGGCTTTCTCTTTGCCCTTTTTTAGGCCCTTGCCCATCCGGCAGGGGTCTTTTCTTTTGATTGTAAGAGGGGCGTGACTGGTGAGGTGCTGAAACGGCAGAGGGCTTTGGACGGGCTTGTGGGGGAGAGACATCCGTCGCCGGAGCGGCAAGTTGCAGACACGCTGAGCTGAGCCACAGGGGCGGACACGATTGTCGGTTTGCCTTTGTTCAGCAAGGCTTTATGTTTAAAGAATGCGCGCCGCGTGAAAGCCCCTTTCCTTTTTCTTTGTTTTGTGCGATGATAAAGAAGAGAAAGGAAGTGCGGAACATCCATGCTGAAATTTCCCTGCCTTGTGCTGGATCACGATGACACCGTGGTGCGCAGCACACCGACCATCCACTATCCGGCGTTTGTTGAGGCACTAAAGAAGCTTCGCCCGGATATTCACTGGACCCTGGAGCAGTTCATCGCCTATAATTTTGACCCGGGCTTCGAGGCATTGTGCAGGGATATTCTGCATTTTACACCTGAAGAAATGGCCATTCAGGAAGCCGGCTGGCTTGCATGGTCCAACGCGAACATCGCGCCTGCCTTTGAGGGGATGGACCGTCTGCTTCGCCGTTTCAAAGAGCAGGACGGGCTGGTCTGCGTGGTGAGCCACTCCAACAGCGTGACCATTCGCAGGGACTACAAGCATCACTTCGGCTTTGAGCCGGATCTGATCTTTGGCTGGGAGCTGGGAACGGACAAGCGAAAACCCGCGCCCTGGCCGCTGGAACAGATCATGACGCGCTTTGACCTTGCCCCCGGGCAGCTGCTGATGGTGGATGACCTAAAGCCCGGCTGGCAGATGGCCAAAACCTGCGGAGTGCCCTTTGCTTTTGCGGGGTGGGGCTGCGAAGTGGAGGGCGTCCGAAGCTTCATGAAGCAGAACGCGGACTACTATTTGCAGAAGGTACAGGAACTGGAAACCATTGTGCTGGGCAGCTAATGCATTTTGCCCCGCGCCGCTGCATCATACTGCCGATGTAAGACGAAAAATGGCTTGATACAGGCAAAAAAACGCCTGTTTATCCGTAAAAACTATTGCAATCCGCAAAGGTTTGTGGTATAGTATTAAGGCCGCATGGTTTGGGCATCCAAGAGGTGTGAAACATTCACCCGCCTTATCGTCCAGCGAGACTTATATAAGAGAGGCAAAAACTATGTACGCGATCATCGTTACCGGTGGCAAGCAGTACCGCGTCCAGAAGGGCGACGTGGTCTTCGTTGAGAAGCTGAACGCCGAGGAAGGCTCCACTGTCAAGTTCGAGAACGTCCTGGCTGTGGGCGGCGAAGGCGACACCAAAGTGGGTGCTCCCAATGTTGAGGGCGCCAGCGTGGAAGCCAAGGTCGTCAAGAACGGCAAGGGCAAGAAGCTGAACATCATCACCTATCGTCCCAAGAAGGGCAGCGCCCGCCGTATGGGCCATCGTCAGCCCTACACCAAGGTCGAGATCACCGCGATCAACGGTTAAGTAATGGAGGTGTAACACAATGGCACATAAAAAAGGCGTAGGTTCTACCAAGAACGGCCGCGATTCCGAGTCCAAGCGTCTGGGCGTCAAGCGCGCCGACGGTCAGTTCGTGCTGGCCGGCAACATTCTGGTTCGTCAGCGTGGTACCCACATTCACCCCGGTGAGAACGTGGGCAAGGGCAGCGACGACACCCTGTTCGCTCTGGTTGACGGCAAGGTCAGCTTTGAGCGCATGGGCCGCGACCGCAAGAAGGTCAGCGTCCGCCAGTAATGGTTTGCAAAGCCGCAGGGGCCAGCCCCTGCGGCTTTTTGGTTTAAGCGCCCCGCGCGCGGGCACACTGTTTACGAACAACGAATAAGGAGTATAGTATGTCCATGTTTGTAGATGTGGCCAAGATCACCATCAAGGCCGGCAAGGGCGGCGACGGCGCGGTGAGTTTCCACCGTGAGAAGTTCGTGGCGGCCGGCGGCCCCGACGGCGGCGACGGCGGCCGGGGCGGCAACGTGGTATTTGTGGCCGACGATAACCTGTCCACTCTGATGGACTTCCGCTACAAGCGCAAGTATGTGGCCGAAGCCGGCCAGAACGGCGGCGCGGCCCGCTGCACCGGCAGAAACGCGCCGGATCTCGTCATCCGTGTGCCCCGCGGCACCCTGGTGAAAGAGGCGAACACCGGCCTTGTGATGGCGGACATCTCCGGCAACGAGCCGGTGGTGGTGGCCAAAGGCGGCCGGGGCGGCTGGGGCAACACCCATTTTGCCACTCCCACCCGCCAGATCCCCAAATTTGCCAAGCCCGGCCTGCCCGGCCAGGAGTTTGAGGTGCGGCTGGAGCTGAAGCTGATCGCCGATGTGGGCCTGATCGGTTTCCCTAACGTGGGCAAATCTACCCTCATCAGTGTTATCAGCGCGGCCAAGCCCAAGATCGCCAACTATCATTTCACCACTCTGTCCCCGGTGCTGGGCGTGGTGCGTGTGGGCCCGGAGCAGAGCTTTGTGGCCGCCGACATCCCCGGCCTCATCGAAGGCGCCAGCGAGGGCGTGGGCCTGGGCCACGACTTCCTGCGCCACGTGGAGCGCTGCCGTCTGCTGCTGCATGTGGTGGACGTCTCCGGCTGCGAAGGCCGCGACCCCGTGGAGGATTTCGAGAAGATCAACGCGGAGCTTGAGAATTTCAGCCCGGAGCTGGCGGCCCGACCCCAAATCGTGCTGGGCAACAAGTGCGACATCGCCACCGAAGAGCAGATCGAGGCCTTCCGCGCCTACATCGAGGGCAAGGGCCTGACCTTCCTGCCCATCTCCGCCGCGGCCAACCAGGGCCTCAAGGCTCTGCCCGGCCTTGTTTGGGAGCAGCTTCAGACGTTGCCCCCGGTGCAGACTTTCGAGGCGGAGTATGTGCCCCAGGCGGTGCCGGTGGGCGAGCGCAGCTACACCATCGAAAAGACCGGCGAGCACGAGTTCTCCATCGACGCGCCCTGGCTGGAGCGCATTCTGGCCGGCAGCGACGTGGACGACTACGAGAGCCTGCAGTACTTCCAGCGCCAGTTGGGAGACAGCGGCATCCTGAACGACCTGGTGGCTCAGGGCGTGCAGGAGGACGACACCATCAAGATCGGCGAGTACGAGTTCGACTATATCTTCTGAGAAGGCGGGCGCAGCCCGCAAAAAGGAGCTGGAACGTTTGTATCTGGAGAGCGAAACGCCGGTGGACATCCACGAGCAGTCGCCGCTGAACCTGGCTTTTGTGGGGGACGGCGTGCTGGAACTGCTGGTGCGCCGCCGGCTGGTGGAGCGCACCCGCCTCACCCCCGGCAAGCTGCACGCCGTGTGCGTGAAGTATGTATCCGCGAAGGGGCAGAGCAAGGCGCTGGAGGTCATCGAGCCGATGCTCACCGAGGCCGAACAGGCGGTGCTGCGCCGTGGGCGCAACGCCAGCAAAGCCACGGTGGCAAAACACGCCACGCCCCGGGAATACCGCGCCTCCACCGGCTTTGAGGCGCTGTTGGGCTGGCTGTTTCTTACCGGCCAGACCGCACGCATCGAAGAGCTGTTCGAGGCGCTGTGGGCCGGCTTCGATCCGCTGGAAAAGCCGGCGGAATAAGCACGGAGAACGCAAAGAGCGGGGGCCGGGCGGTTCATCCCGCCCGGCCCCCCGTTTGTGTTTGGAACGCTGTTATTTGGTGCCTTTGGTGCTGGCGCAGTTCTTGGCGCCGTTCTTCGCGGTGTTGGTGGACTTGCTGTTCACAGGGTTGGGCGCCATGTTCTTCGCGCCGGTCTTGTCGTACTGAGAGGTGGTCTTGGCGTTCTGGCTGCTGGTCTTGGTGTTGCGATTGTCCATGATGATTGTCTCCTTTCCTTGACGGGGGCGGCTGTTTGTCTGCCCCTTCGTTCCTATTCTGCCCCGGCGCGGGGCGGTTATGCAAAGGCGGTGGAGTATGTACCCGGAATATTTTGAAGCGAGAGAGCGCGCGCTGCTGGGCGAACGGTTCGACAGCCTGTTTGCCGCACCCGAGGCCCCGGCAAGGGGGCTGACGGTGAACGGTCTGCGCTGTACCCCCGAGTGGCTGGTTCGGCGACTGGATGCGCCGCTGACGCCCTCGCCCTTCTGCCCGACCGGTCTGGTGCTGGGCGACAGCGAGCTGCGACTGGGCAAGCATCCCTATCATCACGCGGGCGCATTCTATCTGCAGGAGCCTTCGGCCAGCGCCCCGGCGGCGCTGCTGGAGGTGCAGCCCGGCCATCGAGTGCTGGACATGTGCGCCGCGCCCGGCGGCAAGAGCAGCCAGCTGGCTGCGGCGCTGGAAGGGCAGGGGGTGCTGGTGAGCAACGAGTACGAGCCTGCCCGCGCCCAAGCGCTGATGAGCAATCTGGAACGGATGGGCCCGGTGAATTCCGTCATCACCTCCGGTGATACCGCCCGGCTCGCGGCGGCGCTGCCCGGCTGGTTTGACCGGGTGCTGGTGGACGCTCCCTGTTCCGGCGAGGGGATGTTCCGCAAGGAACCCCAGGCGGTGGCCCAGCACAGCCAGGCTTTGGTGGCTCGGTGCGCTGCTCTGGGCGCCGAGATCCTGGAAAACGCCGCTGCTGTGCTGGCCCCCGGCGGGCTGCTGGTCTATTCCACCTGCACCTTCGCGCCCGAGGAGGACGAGGGTCAGATCGGGCACTTTCTGGCCTTGCACCCTGAGTTTGAGTTGCTGGACTGCGGCGTTTCCTTCGGCGCGCCCGGCGAAGAAAACCGATGCGGTGACCATCCCTTCCCGGCGGACAAGACCCGCCGCATCTGGCCTGCCCAGGGCGGCGAAGGCCACTTTATGGCGAAACTTCGGAAAAGCCCGGAGGCTGCCGTCCCCACGCCCCGCCGGGTAAAACCCGCTCGTCCGGGCAAGCCCTGCGCCGAGTGGCTGGCCTTTGCGGCGGAGTATTTCCCGGCGCTCAAAGAGCGGAACACGCAGGCAGCAGGGGAGAGGCTGTTCCTGACTCCTTCCGCATGGCAGGGCGAGGGCCTCAAGCTGAACATCGCCCGCTGCGGTGTGGCGCTGGGCCGGGCCCAGAAAGGCCGCTTTGAGCCGGACCATCACCTGTTCATGGCCTATGGCCCGGATTGCGAGAACCGGGAAGAACTGACCCTGGACGATCCGCGCACCGAGGCCTGGCTACGGGGCGAGGAGATCAAGGCGGTCACCGCGAAGAACGGTTGGTGCGCTGTACTGGTGGACGGTCTGCCCTTGGGCGGCGGCAAGGTGAGCAGCGGCCGGGTGAAGAATCACTATCCCAAGGCGCTGCGAAACCTCAAGTGACAGGGAGATGAACGCGATGATACGAAACGCAGCCCTCAACGACTATGAAGCCGTGGAAGCCATTATGGAGCAGGTGCAAAACCTGCATGCCGGCTGGCGGCCGGACGTTTACCGGGCTGAAGTCACGGTCCTGCCGCCGGACTATTTCGATGAATTGGTGCGCGGCGGCCAGGCGCTGGTGTGGGAAGAAAACGGGGCCGTCGCCGGCGTTGTCGTCTACCGGGAGCGGCAGACGGGCGGCCCCGTGAAGATGGAGCGCAAGACCCTTTACATCGATTCCATCGCAGTGGACGAAGCACATCGGGGCCGTGGCATCGGCCGCCGGCTGCTGGATGAGTGCAGGGCCATTGCCCAAAAGCGCGGCTGCTGCGGTCTGGAACTGCAGGTGAACGGGGCGAACACACGGGCGATGAAGCTTTACCGGGAATACGGGTTCGGCGAGAAATCGGTGAATATGGAGCTGAACTTCTGAAACACCGGCGCGAAACCGCACAAGCGGGCGGCAGAACGGCCTGTCCGGCCCGCTGCCCCCCTTGCCATCCCCGGCGGGATATGATAAAATTATTTAGTTAAAAGGCAATCGTTTGGGCAAAAACGGCCCAAGATAATAGGAGGAATCCAAACAATGTCCGGACACAGCAAATGGAATAACATCAAGCGCAAGAAGGAGAAGACCGACGGCCAGAAGGCCAAGATCTTCACCAAGGTCGGCCGTGAGATCGCGGTGGCAGTGCGCACCGGCGGCGGCGATCCCAACTCCAACAGCAAGCTGCGCGACCTCATCGCCAAGGCCAAGAGCCTGAACGTGCCCAACGACAATATCCAGCGCATCATCAAGCGCGCTGAGGGCGGCGAGAAGGACAACTACGAGGCCATCACCTACGAAGGCTACGGCCCCTGCGGCATCGCCATGATGGTGGAGACCCTCACCGACAACCGCAACCGCACCGCGGCCAACCTGCGCCACTACTTTGATAAGTTTGGCGGCAACCTGGGCAACATGGGCTGCGTGAGCTTCATGTTCACCCAGAAGGGCGTCATCGTGCTGGACGGCGAGGGCCTGGACGAGGAGAAGGTCATGGAGGACTGCTTCGACGCCGGCGCCGAGGATTTCGATATGGGCGACGACGTGGTGGAGGTCACCTGCGATCCCGACAGCTTCTCTGACGTGCGTCAGGCGCTGGAGGACAAGGGCTACAGCTTCATCTCTGCCGAGGTGGAGATGGTGCCCGCCACCACCACCGCCATCACCGACGCGGACAACCAGAAGCTGATGGCCAAGCTGCTGGACGCGCTGGACGACGATGACGACGTGCAGAACACCTGGCACAATCTGGAGAACGAAGAGGACCTGGATCGCTGATCCCGGCTCCTTCTTACAGGCGCCTGTCCGTCCGACCCTGTCCGGGGGACGGGCGGGTGCTTTCTATTTACCGCGAAAAAGGAGGCGATGTCCATGGCCGACGTCATTCTCTGCCCCCACTGCCTGTCCCGGGTGGAGGCGGGCAAGGAGCAGTGTCCCTTCTGCGACAAGAGTCTGCGCAACACTAACCCCCCCGGCACGCTGCCCTATGCCAGCCTGCTGGCAGGACGCTACACCGTGGGGCGGCATGTTTCCACCGACGGGGAGGGCGTTGTCTACGCCGCCCTGGAAAACAACGGAGGCGTGCGGGTCGTTCTGAAGGAGTATTTCCCGGTGACGCTCAGCGAGGGACGTGACTCCGCCGGCGCCATCCTGCCCAAAGAGGGCAAGGAGGTGCTGTTCAAGACCACCCGCATGGACTTTGCCGACCTGCACCGCAGCATCATGCGCATCACCCCCACCACCGGTCTGGCCGCCGTGCTGGACGTGGTGGAGGCGAACAATACCGTTTATGCCGTGCTGGAACAGGTGGGCGGCGAGAGCCTGAGCCATTATCTCAGCGAGCATCCCGGCGGCGTGTCGGCGGCTCAGGCCAGAAGCATGATGCAGCCGGTGATGGAGGGCGTGGCCGCTCTGCACAAAGCCGGCCTTGTGCACCGGGGCATTTCCCCGGAAAACATCCTGCTCACCGGCGGCGCTGCCCGGCTGTGCGGCTACGGTACGCTGGGCCTGCGCACCGAGGGGAGCGAGCTGAAGAGCCAGCTCTACGAGGGTTATTCTGCGCCCGAGCAGTATTCCGCCGCCGAGTTTGAGGGCCGCTACACCGACGTGTACGGCCTGGCGGCGGTGTTCTACCGCCTGGTGGCGGGGCAGGCGCCGGTGAGCGCCCGCCAGCGTCTGGTGAGCGACAGCCTGCCCTCCGCGCAGCAGCTGGAGCCCTCGGTGCCGGGGCATGTGTCCGCCGTGCTGGAGCACGCGCTGGAGATGGACCCCGCCCAGCGGATCCAGAACGTGCCGGAGCTGATGGGTTCGCTGATGAGCGCCCGCGCGGCCGAAAGCCTGAACCAGTCCCGGCGGGAGTGGGCGGTCAGCGGCAAAAGCCTGCTGGCAGGCAGTCTGGTGGTCATCGCGGTGTTGTTTGCGCTGCTCTTGTGGAGCATCCTGGGCCGCGACCCGGCAGTAACGACTCCGGAGAGCGCCAGTCAGCCGGCCAGCAGCGCGGCGCCTGAAGCGGTGCTGGTGCCGGACTTCACCGGCTACACCTACAGCCAGCTGCAAAGTGACCCCCAGTTCAGCGCGAACTACCGCTTCGCCATCACCGCCCAGGAGTACAGCTCTGACCATGCGCAGGGCGTGGTGATCGACCAGAGCCCGGAGGCGGGCACCACCACCACCGAGGGCCAGCCGCTGATCGAGCTGGTCATCAGCAAGGGCCCGGAAAAGGTGGAGATGCCCAACATCATCGGCTTCACCCGGGAGAGCGCGGAGAAGGAACTGGCGGCCAACAACATCAAGGCCAGCTTCTTCATGATCGAGAACAACGGCGACTACGCCAGTGACTGCGTGGTACGCACCGACGTGGAGGCAGGGGAGTTCATCGACGTAAATGAAGTGACGGTGAACGTCTACATCGCCAAGGAACGGGTGGTCATCAATCCGCCTGAACCCACCCCGGAGCCGACGCCGACACCTTCGCCCAGTGCGCAGCCCGGCGCCTGAACAAAAATACAGACGGCCCGGCGGGGATTTCCCGCCGGGCCGCTTTTTTGAACAAGAAAAAGCCCCTGCCTTGCGGCAGGGGCTTTTGGGTGAACATTAGTCGCTCACGTAGGGCATCAGGGCAACGTGACGGGCGCGCTTGATGGCGACGGTCAGCTCCCGCTGATGGAAGGCGCAAGTGCCGGTCACGCGGCGGGGAATGATCTTCGCACGCTCGCTGACATACTTACGCAGACGGGCAACATCCTTGTAGTCGATGTGCTCCACACGGTCTACACAAAAGCTGCAGACCTTCTTGCGGCCACGGCGCACGGGGCGCTGGGGCCGGCCTTCGGTCTTCTCAAAAGCCATGGCTGGTTACCTCCTGTTAGAATTCGATTCGTTAGAACGGAAGATCCTCACCGTCGTCGATCACAGCAAAATCTTCATTGCTGCCAGCGGAATAGCTGGGGGCCTCCTGGGCCATCTCGCGGGGGACTTCCTGCCGGGGCGCGTAGCTGCCGGTGCCGGGGTTGCCGCCGGTCTTGCTGCCGGCGAAGTGAACGTTGTCGGCCACGATCTCGAACGCCTTGCGGTTGTTGCCGTTCTTGTCCTGATAGGTCCGGGTCTGGATGCTGCCGTTCACGGCGATCAGAGAACCTTTCTGGAAATACTTGCAAACAAACTCGGCGCTGGAGCGCCAGCAGACGATGTCGATGAAATCGGCCTGCCGCTGTTCACCCTGGCGCACGAAGCTGCGATCCACCGCAATGGTGAAGGTGGTCACGCTCACGCCCTGGGGGGTGTGGCGCAGTTCCGGGTCGGCCACCAGCCGGCCCATCAAAGCTACAACATTCAGCATTGGTTGGCCTCCTTATTCGGCTTCGGCCACGATCATCGTGCGGAGAACGCCGTCGGTGATCTTGTAAACGCGATCCAGCTCGGCGGGGAAAGCAGGCTCACTGGTGAACTTGATCACAGTGTAGATGCCCTCTTCCTCGTCGTTGATGGGGTAAGCCAGGCGGCGTTTGCCCCAATCGTCAACAGAATCGATGGTACCATTCGCCTCGATCAGGCCCTTGAACTTACCGATCAGAGCAGAGGAAGCCTCCTCATCGAGCGCGGCGCTGGTAACCAGCATGGTCTCGTACTTTGCCATTTCTGTGCACCTCCTTTTGGACATATGGCCCCTTGCGGGGCAAGGATAACCACCCTTTTTAAGGGCAGCAATTCATTATACCAATCAAACCGGCGGCTGTCAACCGCTGTTTGACGGGTTTCAAAGAAAATTTTGGCCTCAAACCGCCAGACCGGCCAAGGGAGCAGCCATCATGGGCGCCAGCGCCATGAAAGAGAGAAGCAGATAGATGCCGAACACCACCGACAGGCTCACCACCAGCGCGATCACGCTCACGCCGCCGGCTTTGGCGAGGGCAGCGGGGGCCTCGGCGGGAGAGCAGCTCTGCAGCGTGCGGGCAATGCGCTTTTCGCCGATGTGCCGGTACCAGTACACGGCGAACAGGCCGGCGGCGAACTGCACCGCCAGGTTCACCACCCGCAGCACGTTCAGCACAACGGAAAAGACGTTCAGATCCAGCCCGGCCACCAGGGAGCTGTCTGCCAGCACCAGGAACTGCAGCAGCTGGGGAATGTAAACGCCGAACACGTCCAGCGTCAGGAAAATGGCGGCAGGCAGCCACATTTTGCGGTAGAAAAAGTAGAACGGCCCGAAGAAGAACGCCGAGAAGGAGATGGCCAGCTTCTGGCCGGTCACGGCCATCCGCTTGAAGTTCATCAGGTAATAGCCTGCGTTGGGGCCAAGGAAAGCCGCCCAGTCCCGGGCCTTCACGCCGCCCAGATCCTCGTCGGGATGGAGCATGCCGGGCGCGGCCTGCTGCGCATCGGTGTAGGAATAGCCCTGAGGGCCGGCGGCCGGGCCGTAAGAGGCGGGCCCGGAGGCAGCAGGGCCGCTGCCGGGGGCGTACCGCGGGCCGCCGGCACGCAGCGGCGCGCCGCAGCTCTCGCAGAACAGGCCGCCTGCCGGGTTCATCGCGCCGCAGGCGGGGCAGGCGATCTCATCTTGCGATGCGGAGGCAGTCTCCCGGTTCGGCATCTCGCCGGGCGCGGGCTTCCACTCAAAGCCGGGGGCGTGCCGGTCGGCAAAGAGGCAGCCGGCGTTTTTCTGGTAACAGGCGCGGTGGTAGGGCGCGCCGCACTCGGGGCAGACCACCACGTCGTCCCCATCGGAAAAAGGCTGCTGGCAAACAGGGCACTTGCAGCCGGTGTAATCAGCCATAGAAACTCCTTTTTGCCGGCCCCGGGGCCGGCAGACGATATTTGATGCTATTGTAGCGCAAACAGAGGCAAAATGCAAATGGAGCGGAGCGCAAAACCCTTTACTTTGCGCCGTCTTTCGGCTATACTACTATGGGATATGTTTTAGTGCACACAGAAGGGAATTGCGATATGATCACCATTGACGAACTGAAAATGCAGATGGGCGAGCATCGGAAGGCCGTGGCGGAGCTGGGCGACGCGCTGGCCATCACCGCCAGCGAAAAGCGGGTGGCCGAGCTCGAGCACAAGATGACCATGCCCGGCTTCTACGACGACACCGAGGCCAGCGGCAAGGTGTTCAGCGAGATGAGCTCTCTGAAGGGCAAGCTGGAGCGCTATTCCAAGCTCAGCACCCTGTGCGACGATGCGGATACCATGCTGCTGCTTTGCGAGGAGGAGAACGACCCCTCCCTCATTCCCGAGGCGGAGGCCGCGGTGAACGAGGTGGCCAAGGCGGTGGATGAGCTGCAGCTCATCACCCTGCTCAGCGGCCAGTACGATAAGAACAACGCCATCCTCACCTTCCACGCCGGCACCGGCGGCACCGAGGCGCAGGACTGGGCGGACATGCTCTTCCGCATGTACAACCGCTGGGGCACCGCTCACGGCTTTAAGGTGAGTACCCTGGACTATCAGGACGGCGACGAGGCCGGCCTCAAGAGCGCCTCCATCATGGTGGAAGGCCCCAACGCCTACGGCCTGCTGAAAGGCGAGAACGGTGTGCACCGGCTGGTGCGCGTTTCCCCCTTCGACAGCCAGAGCCGCCGCCAGACCAGCTTTGCCAGCCTGGAAGTTATGCCCGAAATGGACGACAGCATCCAGGTGGAGATCCGCCCCGAGGACATTGAGATGCAGGTGTTCCGCTCCTCCGGCGCGGGCGGCCAGCACATCAACAAGACCTCCAGCGCGGTGCGTCTGATCCACAAGCCCACCGGCATCGTGGTGAGCTGCCAGACCGAGCGAAGCCAGTTCCAGAACCGCGACACCGCCATGAAGATGCTGGCTTCCAAGCTGTATCAGATCAAGGAGCAGGAGCATCTGGACAAAATCAGCGATATCAAGGGCGTCCAGAAAGAGATCGCCTGGGGCCACCAGATCCGCAGCTACGTCTTTATGCCCTACACGCTGGTGAAGGACCACCGCACCGGCTTTGAAAACGGCAACGTGCAGGCTGTGATGGACGGCGATTTGGACGGCTTCATCAACGCCTACCTGAAGGCCGCCAGCCGCGGCGAGCTGCAGGACACCTGATAAAACCGCAATGTAAAGCGCGGGCTGAATTTCAGCCCGCGCTCTTTTTGTTGTATAATTCAAGCGATAGTTGAAAAAAATACCCGTTGGTTTGAAAACAGTTCCATTGTGCCCCGGCGGGGGCCGTGGTAAGATGGAAAAAGAGAAAGGGGCGTGGCAAAGATGAACGCCATCGGCGAAACGGTACAGAGGCTGCGGCGGGCGAAAGGCCTGACCCAGGGGCAGCTGGCGGCCCAGCTGGGGGTCAGCAGCGCGGCGGTGAGCAAGTGGGAGACCGGCGGCGCGCTGCCGGACGTGGCCCTGCTCTGCCCGCTGGCGAGGGCGCTGGGCTGCAGCGCCGATGAGCTGCTGGGTTTTCGGCCGGAACTTTCCGCCGAAGAAATCGATGCCGTGTGCAAAACGCCCCGGGCGCTGTTCGAGGAGGGCGACTGGCGCGGCGCGCTGGAGTTCTGCCGCCAGCGTCTGCGTGAATACCCCGGCGATCTGAACTTGCGGTTCCGGCTGGGCTTTCTGCTGGCGGGCTTCGGAGATAAAACGAAGGACGAAGCTGCCCGGGAAGAACTGCGGACCGCCGCCGCCGAGCTGTTTGAACAGGCGGTGGAGCTGCCCGACGAGGAACAGCGCCGCGCCGCCTGGCGGATGCTGGCCCGCCTTTATGCCGACAAGGGTGAGTTCGGCCAGGCGTTGGAAGCACTGGGCAACCTGCCCAGCTGCAACCAGGAGGGCCAGGGCCTGCGGGCGGACATCCTGCGGCGGATGGGCGACCTGGACGGTGCCGCCCGGCTGGAGGAAAGCGCCCTTGTCGCCCAGCTGGCCGCGCTGGACCACACCCTCACCAGCTTCGCCGCCACCCGGCGAGCCCAAGGCCTGAACGAAGAGGCGGAACAACTGGAACGGCAGGCCCGGCGATTGAAGGAACTGTTCGGCGCGCCCGCCCCGGCGGGCTGCTGCGGATGCGAAGGAGAACCGAAGAATGAAACAGAAGTTTGACGTCACCGGCATGAGCTGCGCCGCCTGCTCGGCGGCGGTGGAGCGTGCGGTGAACAAGCTGGAGGGCGTGGACGCCGCCCAGGTGAACCTGCTGGCCAACTCCATGCAGGTGGAATACGACGCGGCCGCCGTCACCGAGGCGGACATCTGCGCCGCGGTGGAAAAGGCGGGCTACGGCGCAAGCCCTGTTGTGCCTGCGGGCAAAGCCGCACCGGCAAAAGCCGCCCCCGGCGAGGACCCTGCCGAGGTGGAACTGCGGAGCATGAAACAGCGGCTGGCGGTGTCGCTGGCCTTTCTTATCCCGCTGATGTACGTTTCCATGGGGCACATGATGGGTTTGCCGCTGCCCGCCTTTTTCCACGGGCGGGAGGGCGCGGTGACCTTTGCCCTCACCCAGTTTTTGCTGGTGCTGCCCATCATGTACGTGAACCGCAAGTTCTATGTGGTGGGTTTCAAGAGCCTGTGGCACCGCAGCCCCAACATGGACAGCCTCATCGCCCTGGGCAGTGCCGCGGCGGTGGTCTACGGCCTGTTCGCCCTCTACCGCATCGGCTGGGGACTGGGCACGGGGGACATGGAGCTGGTGGACCGCTACCGCATGGACCTCTATTTTGAGTCGGCGGGCACCATCCTCACCCTTATCACATTGGGCAAGTTCCTGGAAGCACGGGCCAAGGGCCGCACAGGAGCCGCCATTCGTGCGCTGATGGACCTGGCCCCTGACACCGCGCTGGTGCTGCGGGATGGCACGGAGGTGGAGATACCCGCCGAGGAAGTGGCCGTGGGGGACACGGTGGTCATCAAGCCGGGCATGCGCATCCCGGTGGACGGCACGGTGCTCACCGGCCTGTCCAGCGTGGACGAATCCGCCGTCACCGGCGAGAGCATCCCGGCGGAAAAGGCCCCCGGCGCGCGGGTCATCGCCGCCTCCATCAACCGCTCCGGCAGCTTCACTTTCCGGGCGGAAAAGGTGGGCGGGGATACCACCCTCGCCCAGATCATCGCCCTGGTGCAGGACGCCGGAGCCACCAAGGCCCCCATTGCCAAGCTGGCGGACAAGGTCAGCGGCGTGTTCGTGCCGGTGGTCATCGCCATCGCTCTTGTCGCCTTCGGCGTCTGGCTGGCGCTGGGCCAGACCATGGAGTTTGCCCTGGCCCGGGCCATCTCGGTGCTGGTCATCAGCTGCCCCTGCGCGCTGGGCCTCGCCACCCCGGTGGCCATCATGGTGGGCACGGGCAAAGGCGCGCGGATGGGCATTCTTTATAAGAACGCCGAAGCGCTGGAAAACGCCCATAAAATCGACACCGTAGTGCTGGACAAGACCGGCACCATCACCGAGGGAAAACCTGCCGTCACCGACCTGCTGCCTGCCCCCGGCGTGGACAAAACCGAGCTTCTGCGGGTCGCCGCCGCGCTGGAAAAGCCCAGCGAGCATCCGCTGGCGGAGGCCATTCTCACCGCTGTGGGGGACATGCCCCTGCCCGAAGCCGAACGGTTTGAAGCCCTGCCCGGCCGGGGCGTGCGGGCCTTCGTGAACGGCCGGGAACATCTTGCAGGCAACCTGCGCCTGATGGAGGAGCAGGGCGTGGACGCCGCCTGGGCCGCATCGGAAGCCGAGCGGCTGGCGAAGGAGGGCAAAACGCCCCTCTACTTCGCCGCCGAAGGGAAGCTGCTGGGCCTGGTGGCCGCCGCTGACCCGGTGAAGCCCACCAGCGCCGCAGCCATCGGGGAATTGCAGGCCATGGGCCTCAAGGTCATCATGCTCACCGGCGACAACGCCCGCACCGCCGAGGCCATTCGGGCGAAACTGGGCATCGAACAGGTGGTGGCCGAGGTGCTGCCCCAGGACAAGGAGGCCCAGGTGCGCGCCTTGCAGCAGCAGGGCCGCCGGGTGGCCATGGTGGGCGACGGCATCAACGACGCTCCTGCCCTCACCCGGGCGGACGTGGGCGTGGCCATCAGCGCGGGCACGGATGTGGCCATCGACAGCGCCGACGTGGTGCTGATGAGGAGCGACCTGTGGGATCTGGTGAACGCCCTGCGCCTGTCCCGCGCAACCATCCGCAACATCCGGGAGAATTTGTTCTGGGCCTTCTTCTACAACAGCATCGGCATCCCGGTGGCGGCGGGCGCGCTCTATGGTTTCGGGCTGGTGCTCAACCCCATGTTGGGCGCCGCCGCCATGAGCCTTTCCAGCGTGTGCGTTGTTTCCAACGCCCTGCGGCTCAACTTCTTCAAGCCGAAACAGGCCGGGGTTTCCGGCCTGCCTCAGAATAACGAACTCTGCGCCCAAAGCGCGCAGCCGAAAGGAGAACCTGTTATGACCGAGAAAACCATTCACATCGAAGGCATGGCCTGCGGCCACTGCACCGCCCGGGTGGAGAAGGCGCTGGCCGGGGTGGCTGGCGTGGCCTCCGTCAAGGCCGACCTGGAGGGCAAATGCGCCAAGGTCACCCTGAACGCCCCGGTGGAGGACGCGGTGCTTACTGCTACCGTCACCGACGCGGGCTACGAAGTCACCGGCATCGAATAAGACAAAAAAGAGCCGCCCGAACGGGCGGCTCTTTTTTGTTTACAGAAATGTCTGCCAGCTGAAGAAGGCGAGACCGAACACCACGGCCAGCACCACCAGCCAGGTCACCACCAGCAAGGGGGAGAGCCCCTGGCGCAGCTGACGCCACAGGCCGGGCCGCTTTTTCATTTGACGTCACCCAGCAGGGCTGCCACCGCGTCGGCGGCGGGGGCCAAAGCGTCGCCCGCATAGGTCTCGATGGCGCCGCCGTCGGCGCAGGCGGTGAGCTGGGGGTCCAGCGGCATCTTGGCCAGCACCTTCACGCCGTACTTGTCGGCGGTCTCTTCCAGATGGCTGTCGCCGAAGACGGGGATCTTCTTGCCGCAGTCGGGGCAGACCAGATAGCTCATGTTCTCCACAACGCCGAGGATGGGGATGTTCATCATCTGAGCCATCTTCACGGCCTTGCCCACGATCATGCTCACCAGTTCCTGGGGGCTGGTCACCACCACGATGCCGTCCACCGGCAGGGTCTGGAACACGGTCAGGGGCACGTCGCCGGTTCCCGGAGGCATGTCCACGAACAGGAAATCAACGTCCTTCCAGATGACTTCCTGCCAGAACTGCTTCACAGCGCCGGCGATGACCGGCCCGCGCCACACCACGGGGTCCTCTTCGTTTTCCAGCAGCAGGTTCACGCTCATCACGTCGATGCCGGTGCGGCTCTGGATGGGCCAGATGCCGTTCTCATCGCCCAGCGCCCGGCCGTGGATGCCGAAGAGCTTGGGGATGGAAGGGCCGGTGATGTCGGCGTCCAGCACGCCCACACGGTAGCCCCGGCGGCGCATCTCCACCGCCAGCAGGGCGCTGGTCATGCTCTTGCCAACGCCGCCCTTGCCGCTCACCACGCCGATGACCTTTTTGATGCTGCTCAGCTGGTGGGGAGGCTCGTGGAAGTCCTGAGGATTCTGGCGGCTGGCGCAGTTCTGCGAACAGCTGCTGCAATCATGGGTGCATTCGCTCATTGGTTTCTCTCTCCTTTATCTTACGGGGCGGGTCACAGCTTTGCCACGACGCCCTGCACCAGGTCCTGCAGGACCTGGGCGCGGCGGTCGGCAATGGCGATGACCTCGTCGCCCGAAAGCTTTTTCTTTTCAATGCCCGCGGCCATGTTGGTGATGAGGCTGATGGCCAGCACCGGCAGGCCGCAGTGGCTGGCGGCAATGACCTCGGGCACGGTGCTCATGCCCACGGCGTCCGCGCCGAGGGTGCGGAAAGCGCGAATCTCCGCCGGGGTCTCGTAGCTGGGGCCCATGTAGCCCAGATACACGCCGGTGCGCACGGCCACGCCCTGCTCGGCGGCGACTTTGAGCGCCAGCTCCCGCAACGCGGGGGTGTAGGCGAAAGTCATGTCACAGAAGCGGGGGCCCACTTCGTTGTCGTTGGGGCCGGTGAGGGGGTTGCGGCCCATGAAGTTGATGTGGTCCTCGATGACCATCAGATCGCCCACCGAGAACTCCAGGTTCACACCGCCGGCAGCGTTGGTGAGGATGAGGGCCTCGATGCCCAGTTCCTTCATCACCCGCACGGGGAAGACGATGTCCTCCATGGAGTGGCCCTCGTAAAAGTGCAGCCGGCCCTGCATGCACAGCACCTGCTTGCCCGCCAGCTGCCCGGCCACAAAGCGCCCGGCATGGCCCGGCGCGGTGGACACCACAAAACCGGGGATCTCAGAATAGGGGATATAAACCGGATTTTCCAGCCGGTCGGCAAGGCCGCCCAGGCCGCTGCCCAGCACCAGCCCCACCTGGGGCGCGGCGGGCAGCCGGTCCCGCAGATAGCCGGCGGCCAGTCGAATCTTTTCGATCATAGAAAAAACCTCCTGTTGTGATCCTCTTTATAGTAGCACAAACCCGTCGGGATGAAAAGGTGGCCGGGCATACTTTTTGCCGCCGGACGCATAAGAATGGAGCGAGAAAACAGCGGGGGAGGCAGGGCCATGGCCGGCGTGCGGGTCTATCTGAAAAATGCGGCCATCCTCACGGCCACGGGCCTGGGGCTGCGGGCGGCGGGCATGGTGCTGCGGGTCTACATGGCGGCGCTGCTGGGGGCCGAGGGGATGGGCCTCTATCAGCTCATCTTCACTGTCTACGGCCTGACCGCCACGGTGGCCACCGCCGGCATTTCGGTGGCGGCTACCCGGCTGGCCGCCGAGGAGCTGGCCCGCCCGGAGGCTCCCCGGGCCGCCGGGGTGATGGCGCGCCTGACCCGCCTTGCGCTGTGGCTGGGGAGTGCCGCCTGCGGCGCTCAGCTTCTGCTGGCTCAGCCTGCGGCCCGCTTCGCGCTGGGAGACGCGCGCGCTGCCCTGAGCCTGCTGGTGCTGGCCCCCAGCCTGCCTTTTATGGCGCTGGCGGCGGTGTACAAGGGCTACTTTTTCGCCCGCCAGCGGGTGGGCCCGGGGGTGAAAAGCCAGGTCTTTGAGCAGGCGGTACGCATCGGCCTCGCGGCGGCGGTGCTGCCCGCGGCGGGGACCTGGGGCGCGCGGTACGCCTGCGCGGCGCTGGTGGCAGGCAATACCGTCAGCGAGGCGCTGGCCTGCCTGCTGCTTTTGCGGGATTACAGAAAGGACGCCCGGCGGCTGTTCGGCGGCGTCCGCCCTGCTCCGCCCGCCGACACGGGCCGCCGCATCTGGCACATCCTCGCCCCGGTGGAGGGAGGCCGCTGTCTGGACAGTGCCCTCCACACGGCGGAAAACATGCTGGTGCCCGCCTGCCTGCTGGCTTTTCTGGGCAGCCGGGCGGAGAGCCTTGCCCAGTTCGGCGCCCTCAAGGGCATGGCCATGCCGGTGCTGCTCTTTCCCTTTTCCTTTCTGACGCCGCTGGCTACGCTTTTGCTGCCGGAAGTCACCCGCGCCCATATTCTGGGCCGGCGGCGCACGCTGGAGACGCTGGTGGGGCGCATCATGCTGTTCACCAACCTCTTTTCGGTGCTGGCGGGCGGGCTCATCGCCCTGAACGCCGCGCCGCTGGCCCGCCTGCTCTACCGGGACGAGAACGTAGGCCTTTACCTTCTGGTGCTGGCCCCGGTGCTGCCGGGCATGTATCTGGACGCCATGGGCGACTCCATCCTCAAAGGGTTGGGGGAGGAGGTGGCCACCTTCCGTTACAGTATCTGGGACTCGATGCTGCGGATTGCACTGGTGCTGCTGCTCATGCCCCATTTCGGCATGGCGGGCTTTTTGGCGGTGATGTGGGCCTCCAATGTGACCTCGGCACTGCTGAACATCTTCCGCATCCACAAGGTCACCGGCATCCGCACCCGGTGGTTCGAGTGGTTCATTCAGCCGGCGCTGCTCTTTGCCGCCGCTGCGGCTCTGGGCCAGACCTTTGTGCGCATTGCGGCCCCGGCGGGGGATGTGTGGCAGGTGGCGTGCAGCGTGGCGGCCACCGGCGGGCTGTTCTGCCTGTTTTTGCTGCCGCTGGGGGCGGGGCGTCAGCTCAAGGCGGTGCTGGAGACCCGCTGCGCCCCGGCGAAAGAGAACTGAAAAAGCGGCGCTTCCGCCCCAAGGGGAGGAAACGCCGCTTTCTGTTTTGCTTAAAGAGCCTCGGCCCGCGCCCGTTCGCCGTCCCACTCGGTGAGCCGGGCGGTCACGATCTGGCCCGCCGCCGCGCCGGGGGCCTTCACCGCCACCGGCAGATACAGCCGGGTGTAGCCGGTGAAAAGATTGGAGCTCACCGCTTTTTCCAGCAGCACGGTGTCCTCACTGCCCAGCATCTCCCGAGCAAGAGTGTCCCGCACCGCGTCCGCCGCCGTCTGCAGCCGATGCACCCGGTCAGCCTTTTCTGCCTCGGTGAGCTGGCCGGGGAAGTCCGCCGCGGGAGTGCCCGCCCGGCGGGAGTAGGGGAACACATGCACTTTCAAAAACTTCTGCTGGCACACAAAGGCAAGGCTTTCGGCAAACTCCGCTTCGGTCTCGCCGGGGAAGCCCACAATAACGTCGGTGGTAAAGCTGGCGAAGCCTCCAAAGGCCGTCCGCAGCTTTTCCACCACCCGGGCATACTCTTCGGCGGTGTACACCCGGCGCATCCGCCGCAGCGTGGCGGTGCAGCCGCTCTGCAGCGACAGGTGGAACTGGGGGCACAGCTCCTTCACCGCCGCCATCCGGGCGATGGCTTCGTCGCTCAAAAGGTCCGGTTCCAGGCTGCCCAGCCGGATGCGCTCGATGCCTTCCACCTTCGCTGCGGCCTCGATGAGGCTCACCAGGTCGGTGCCGGTGTCCTTGCCGTAGCTGGGCAGGTTGATGCCGCTGAGCACCACTTCTTTGTATCCGGCGGCGGCCAGCGCCGCCAGTTCCTTCACCACGCTCTCCTCGCTGCGGCTGCGGCTTGCGCCCCGGGCACGGGGGATGACGCAGTAGGCGCAGCGGCGGTCGCAGCCGTCCTGCACCTTGATGAAGGCCCGGGTGTGGCCCTCGAAATTCTCCATGGGCAGTTCTTCGAACCGCTCGCCCTTTTCATGGGCGCGGATGTCCACCACCCGCTCGCCGCTGTCCAGCGCTTTCTGGATGTCCTCCAGCATGGCGGCGCGGTCCACGTTGCCTACCACCACGTCCGCTTCTTCCAGCTGCGCGGCCTCATCGGGGAAGGCCTGGGGGTAGCACCCCGCCATCACCGTCACCGCGCCGGGGTTTAAGCGCTTGGCCCGCCGCAGCCACTGGCGGCTCTTCTTGTCGCCCCCGGCGGTCACGGTGCAGCTGTTCACCACATAAACGTCCGCCGCTTCGTCCCCGGCGGCCAGGGTGTAGCCCCGGCGCAGAAACAACTGCTCCAGCGCCCCGGTCTCGTTCTGATTCACCTTGCAGCCAAGGGTGTAAAAGCTCACGCGCATAGGGTATCTCCTTCGATATAGAGGGTATTTACCGCTTTATTATACGGCCCGGCGGGCAAAATCGCAAGGGCGGCGGCATATACATTCCATAGACAAAACCGGCCCCCGGGCCTGCGAAAAGAGAGGAAGGAACTCCTATGCTGAAAAAAAGACTGCTGGCCCTGGCGCTGTGCTGTGTGCTGGCGGCGGCGCTGTGCATGCCTGCCGCCGCCGAGCCGCTGGCCGCCGGGCGCTTTGCCCTGCCGGATTTTGACGTGCCCTGCCGGGCGGCGGTGCTCATCGACCTTTCCAGCGGCACGGTGCTTTATGAAAAAGAACCGGACACCCCCATGCCCATCGCCTCCATCACCAAGGTGATGACTCTGCTGCTCACCTTTGAAGCCATCGAGGCGGGCAAGGTGAGTTTGCAGGATACGGTGCCCGTCTCGGACCATGCTTATAATATGGGCGGCAGCCAGATCTGGCTGGAACCGGGGGAGACCTTCACCCTGGACGAGATGATAAAGGCCATCTGCGTGTCCAGCGCCAACGACGCGGCGGTGGCGGTGGCGGAATTCATCGGCGGCTCGGAGCCTGCCTTTGCCGAGCTGATGAATCAGAAGGCCGCCCAGCTGGGCATGACCAATACCGCCTTCAAAAATGCCTGCGGGCTGGACGAGGCGGGGCATCTCTCCACCGCCCGGGACGTGGCCATCATGAGCCGGGAGGTGCTTTTGAACCATCCCCGGATCACCGACTACACCACCATTTGGATGGACACGCTGCGGGGCGGGCAGACCCAGCTGCTCAACACCAACAAGCTGCTCAAACGGTATCAGGGCGTCACCGGCCTTAAGACCGGCACCACCAGCGGCGCGGGGGTGTGCATCTCCGCCAGCGCCAGCCGGGACGGCCTCGATCTGCTGGCGGTGGTGCTGGGAGCGGCGTCCAGCAACGAACGGTTCGACGCCGCCACCGCCCTTTTGGACTACGGCTTCGCGAATTTTGAAAATGTGGCCGCCCCCGCGCCGGAAAACGCCCCTGCAAGCCTGCCGGTGACCGGCGGGGCCCAGGAGACGGTGGAACTGCGCTACGCCGCCCCCGAAAAGATTTTGGTGCAGAAAGGGGAGAGCGCCGCCCTCGCCGCCGAGCTGGAACTGCCCCAGACTCTGGCGGCTCCGCTGGCCGAGGGCCAGCAGGTGGGCACGGTGACGGTGTATTCCGGTGAAACGGCACTGGGCTCCTGGCCGGTGACGGCGGCTTCGGCGGTGCAGCCCATGACCATGCGCCTGGGATTTGAGCGCCTGTTGGCGGCGCTGACCGCCCACTGATTTTTTGCCAAATCCCGGCGGGCCACCTTGACTTTATACTGTCAAAACGGTATAGTTATTACAAACAAACACCCAGCCTTCACCGCCCGGCGATACACTGCCGGCAGCGGGCCGGGCAGAGGACGGGAGAGCATAACATGAGCGTAAAATTCAACGGAAAACACCTGAACGGTTTTGTGAACGAGGGCGAGTGGAACGCCATTTGGCCCCAGGTGGAAACGGCCCACAAACTGCTGGAAGAGCGTACCGGCCCCGGCAACGATTTCCTGGGCTGGGTGGATCTGCCCGTCGATTATGACAAGGAAGAGTTTGCCCGCATCAAGGCCGCGGCGGAGAAGATCTGCTCGGATTCCGACGTGCTGGTGGTCATCGGCATCGGCGGCTCCTATCTGGGCGCCCGCGCTGCCATCGAGGCCATCAAGGGCCAGATGTACAACTGCACCTGCAAGAACACTCCCCAGATCTTCTTCGCCGGCAACTCCATCTCGCCGGCTTACCTCAACGACATCCTGGCTTGCTGCGAAGGCAAGCGGGTGAGCGTGAACGTCATCTCCAAATCCGGCACCACCACCGAGCCCGCCCTGGCTTTCCGGGTGTTCAAGAAGTACCTGGAAGACCGCTACGGCAAGGAGGAGGCCAAGAACCGCATCTACGCCACCACCGACAAGGCCCGCGGCACCCTGAAAAAGCAGGCGGACGACGAGGGCTGGCCCACCTTTGTGGTGCCCGACGACGTGGGCGGCCGTTACTCGGTTCTTACCGCTGTGGGCCTGCTGCCCATTGCCTGCGCCGGCTGTGACATCGACAAGCTGATGCAGGGCGCGGCGGACGCCCGTGCCGCCTACTCCGTCTGCACGCCGGACAACGACTGCTACAAGTACGCCGCCGCCCGCAACATCCTGTACCGCAAGGGCAAGAGCGTTGAATTGATGGCCGCCTACGAGCCCAACTTTACCATGATGAACGAGTGGTACAAGCAGCTCTACGGCGAGAGCGAAGGCAAAGACAACAAGGGCCTCATGCCCACCAGCGTCATTTTCTCCACCGACCTGCACAGCATGGGCCAGTTCGTCCAGGAGGGCGCGCGCATCATGTTCGAGACGGTGGTGAACATCGCCGCTCCTTCGAAGGACCTGTTCATCGAGGCGGACGCCGAGAATCTGGACGGCCTGAACTTCCTGGCGGGCCAGAACATGAGCGTGGTCAACCAGAAAGCGATGCAGGGCACCGTGCTGGCCCACACCGACGGCAACGTTCCCAACATTCTGCTGGAGGTGCCCAGCCTTTCCGAGTATGACCTGGGCTGGCTGATCTACTTCTTCGAGCGGGCCTGCGCCATCAGCGGTTACATGCTGGGCGTCAACCCCTTCGACCAGCCGGGCGTTGAGAGCTACAAGAAGAACATGTTCGCGCTGCTGGGCAAACCCGGCTACGAGGACCGCAAGGCCGAGCTGGAAGCGAAGCTGCAGTAATAAATATGAGTCGTATGGGCGCGGGCCCATCTGTCCGCGCCCTCGAAAATAAAGGAGGTACCCTCTCTATGATTAAACTGATCGTTGGCACCAAAGGCACCGGCAAGACCAAGACGATGATCGATCACATCAACAATGTGACCAAGACCACCAGCGGCAACGTTGTGGTTCTTGAGAAGTCCATGCAGCTGACCTTCGACATCGACCATGCCGCCCGCCTGGTGGATCTTGACGGATATGGCATCTGCGGCTATGAAATGCTCTACGGCTTTGTGGCGGGCGTTCTGGCCGGGAACTACGACATCACCGAGCTGTTCATCGACGGCATCCTGAAGACCTGCAACCACGACCTGGGCGGTCTGGGCGCGTTCCTGACCAAGGTGGAGGGCCTGGCCGCCACCGCCGGCACCAACGTCACCATCACCATCTCCGCGGCGGCCGAAGACCTGCCCGAAGACGTGAAAAAGTACCTGTAAAGCCGGCTGAAAAGGCTTCGGGGGCGGGGGTCAAAAAAATGACCCCCGCTTTAAAATTGTGTGTTGACAAAGCGCAATACATTGGGTATAATAGGTAGGCGGTCTTTTCGAGGTGTGCTATGCAATTTGACCTGAAACAGTTCCTGCGAACCGGGCGTGTGCCCTACACGGCGGCCCTGGAAAGCGATTTTTCCGGATGGGATTGGCCCGGGTATGAACCGGCCGGCCCGTTCACCGGCGAATTTCGCGCGGTGCTGGACGAAAACGGCAAAGCGCAGCTGCACCTTTCCGTGAATGCGGAAGTGACCGCACCCTGTGCGCGGTGCCTTGAGCCCGCGTCCTGCTCGCAAAGCATCGAGCGTGACTGGTCCGTCGGGCCGGCCGACCTCGAAAGCGACGAGCTGGAACTTCCCATCAGCGAAAAAGGCATGCTCGACATCGACGAGCTCATCTTCCAGGAACTGGTGCTGGAGTTCCCCACTGTGCTGCTGTGCAGCGCGGATTGTCAAGGGCTTTGCCCCGTTTGCGGACAACCCAAAGCGGCAGGCTGTTCCTGCTGTACGGCAGAGGCCGAAATGCCTGCCGCAAACAAAGGGCTTGCTATATTAAAAGAACTGCTAAGCGAAGATTCACATTAGAGGAGGTGCTTAAAATGGCAGTACCCAAGAGAAAGGTTTCCAAGGCACGGCGCGACAAGCGTCGCTCCTCTGTGTGGAAGCTGGAGGCCCCCGCTCTGGTCAAATGCAGCCAGTGCGGCGAGTACAAGCTCCCCCATCAGGTATGCGGCAACTGCGGCTACTACAAGGGCAAGGAAATCGTCAAGAAGGAAGCGTGATCCGCTTCCCGCAGAAGTAAGGGGAGGGCAGCGCCTTCCCCTTTTTCTTTTGACAACCGGCAGAAAGGCGGCAAGAACAAAATGGCGGTTCGCATCAAAAGCGTGAACAAGGGTTCGGCGGCGGAAAAGCTGGGCCTGCGTTCGGGCGATACGCTTCTCAGCGCCGACGGCAATGAAATCAACGATATGCTGGACTACCAGTTCTATACCTCCGGCCCTTCTCTGCACCTGGCGGTGCAGCGGGGCGGGAAACTGGAGTATCTGCAGGCCGAAAAAGGGGAGTACGAGCCCTTCGGCTGTGAGTTTGAGACTTATCTGATCGACAAGAAGCACTCCTGCGCCAACCACTGCATGTTCTGCTTCATCGACCAGATGCCGAAAGGCCTGCGGGAGACTCTTTATTTTAAGGACGACGACGAGCGGCTGTCCTTCCTGTTCGGCAACTACATCACCCTCACCAACCTCTCCGAGCGGGAGGCCGAGCGCATCATCAAGATGCACATCTCGCCCATCAACATCTCGGTGCACACCACCGACCCGGACCTGCGGGTGCGGATGATGGCCAACAAGAACGCGGGCAAGGTGCTGGCGTACCTCGACCGCTTTGCCGAGGCGGGCATCCAGATGAATTTCCAGCTGGTGCTCTGCCGGGGCGTGAACGACGGCGCGGCGCTGGAAAAAACGCTGGAAGATCTGTGCGCTTTGTATCCGGCGGCGGCCAGCATCGCCGCCGTGCCCAGCGGCCTGACCCGTTACCGCAAGGGCCTGTATCCGCTGACGGCCTACGACGCACAATCCAGCCGCGAGGTGCTGGAAATCCTCGAGCGCTGGGGCAACCGCTGCAAAGAGCAGTATGGCTGCCGTCTGGTGTATCCCGGCGATGAGTGGTACCTCTGCGCCGGGCGGCCCATCCCGCCCCACGCCTTTTACGAGGACTATCCCCAGCTGGAAAACGGCGTGGGCATGTGGCGGCTGTTCCAGGAGGAGTTCTTCGAGGAACTGCACGCCCACCGTCCCCGCTGGCCGGTGCTGCCCCGCAAGATGGACCTGGTCACCGGCACGCTGGCCGCGCCCCTCATCGGGCAGGCGGCCGAGGCGCTGAGCCGCCGCTACCCGCAGGTGCGGCTGGCGGTGCACCCGGTGCGCAACGATTTCTTCGGCGGCAATGTGAGCGTGACGGGCCTTGTTACCGCCACCGACATCGTGGCCCAGTGTAAGGGCAAACTGAAAAGTGGCCACCTCGGCGTTCCCGAGGTGATGCTGCGGGACGAAAAGGACCGCTTTCTGGACGACTGGACCATCCCCCGGCTGGAAAAAGCCCTGGGAGTCAAGGTGCATCTGCTGCCCTGCGGCGGCGGAGCGCTGGTCCGTGCGCTGCTGGGCTTCCGTCTGCCCTGACGCGCCCATCCCCAACCGACGAACGGAGGCGAACAAACATGGGAAAACCCATCGTGGCAGTGGTCGGCCGCCCCAATGTGGGCAAATCGACCCTGTTCAATAAACTGATCGGCCAGCGTCTGGCCATCGTGGAGGACACCCCCGGCGTCACCCGGGACCGCATCTTCGGCGAGTGCGAGTGGCAGAACCGCGAGTTCCTTCTGGTGGACACCGGCGGCATCGACCCCAACGAGGCCGACGGCATCCTGGCCCACATCCGCCAGCAGGCCCAGGTGGCCATCGACGCGGCGGACTGCATCGTCATGGTCACCGACATCAACGCCGGCGTCACCGCCCAGGACCGGGACGTGGCCGCCCTGCTCATGCGCAGCGGCAAGCCGGTGGTGCTTGCGGTGAACAAGTGCGACAAGGTGGGCGAGCCGCCCATGGAGCTCTATGACTTCTATAGCCTGGGCCTGGGCGAGATTTTCCCGGTGTCCAGCGTGCACGGCCACGGCACCGGCGATCTGCTGGACGCGGTGTGCGCCCACCTGCCCGACGGCGACGAGAGCGCCGAGGAGGACGAGCGCATCACCGTGGCGGTGATCGGCCGGCCCAACGTGGGCAAATCCAGCCTTGTGAACTTTATCCTGGGCGAAGAGCGTATGATCGTGGCCAACGAGGCCGGCACCACCCGCGACGCCATCGACAGCCATGTGGACAACCAGTACGGCAGCTTTGTCTTCACCGACACCGCCGGCCTGCGCAAGCGGGGCAAGGTGGAAGAGGGCGTGGAGCGCTACAGTGTGCTCCGCAGCCTGGCGGCGGTGGAGCGCAGCCGGGTGTGCGTCATCATGATCGACGCCACCGAGGGCTTCACCGAGCAGGACAGCAAGGTGGCCGGCTACGCCCACGAGCAGGGCAAAGCCTGCATCATCGCGGTCAATAAATGGGACGCTATCGAGAAGGACGACAAGACCATGGACGTCATGCGCAAGAAGCTGATGAACGACTTCAGCTTTATGAGCTACGCGCCCATCATCTTCATCAGCGCCAAGACCGGCCAGCGGGTGGACCGTCTGTTCCAGCTCATCAAGTATGTGGACGAGCAGAACGCCCTGCGGGTGACCACCGGCATGCTGAACGAGCTGCTGGCCCGGGCCACCGCCCGTGTGCAGCCCCCCAGCGACAAGGGCCGCCGGCTGAAGATCTACTACATGACCCAGATCTCCACCCGCCCGCCCACGTTCGTCTGCTTTGTGAACCGCAAGGATCTGTTCCACTTCTCCTACCAGCGCTACATCGAGAACCAGATCCGGGAGACCTTCGGTCTGGAGGGCACCCCTGTGCGTCTGATCGTCCGCGAGCGCGGCGACGGCAATACGAAGTGAGCATCGGCCATTGACGCAAAGGAGCGTGCAGACCATGACTTTGATCCAGGCAGTGCTCTTTATGGGCGCCATTCCGCTGCTGGTGGGCTATCTCTTCGGCAGCATCAACTTCGGCGTGGTGGTGAGCCGCCTGCTCTACCACGAGGACATCCGCACCAAAGGCAGCGGCAACGCCGGCACCACCAATATCCTGCGCACCTACGGCAAAAAGGCCGCGGCCCTCACCCTTGCGGGCGATATGCTCAAGGGCGTGGCGGCGGTGGTGCTCTGCCGCTGGGCCGGGGCTCTGCTCACCGGCGGTGTGGAAGTCAACGGCGTTTACGCCGGGTATCTGGCCGCCATCGGCGCGGTGTGCGGCCACCTGTGGCCGGTGTGGTTCGGCTTCAAGGGCGGCAAGGGCGTGGCCGTGGCCGCCGGCGCCATTCTGGCCAGCGAACCGGCGGTGCTTCTGGCGCTGGCCGTGGTGTTCTTTTCCATCGCTTTTGCCAGCCGCATCGTCAGCCTTGCCTCGGTGACGGTGGCGGTGCTCTATCCCATCTTCACCGGGCTGTACAGCTGGTATGCCGGGCGCGACATCCTGTTCACCACCCTCTGTGCCCTCATCATGGGCGTGCTGGTGATCTGGATGCACCGGGCCAACATCCAGCGCCTTATGAACGGCACCGAATACCGCTTCGGCGAGAAAAAGAAATGAAAGAGGCCCGGCATATGCCGGGCCTTTTTGCAAAGGGGAGAGACACATGGAGATACTAATCACCCTGCCGCTGGACGAGGCGGGCAAAGCGCGCTTTGAAGCCGCCGCGCCGGGGCATCAGTTGCACTTTGTTGAAAAGGAGAACATAACGCCCGCCCTGCTGGAGAACGCGCAGGCCATCCTGGGCAATCTGGCCGACCCCGCCCAGCTGCGTCATTGCAAAAAACTGCGCTGGCTCCAGCTGGACAGCGCCGGCACCGACGGTTATTGTGTGCCGGGCCTTCTGCCCCAGGGCACGGCACTCACCAACGCCACGGGGGCCTTCGGCGCCTGCATCGCCGAGTGGCTTCTGGCCTCGCTGCTGGCGCTTTGGAGGCGGCTGCCGGAATACGCCGAGAACCAGAAAAACTGCCTTTGGCAGCGGCTGGGCCCGGTGCGCACCCTGGCGGGCAGCACGGTTCTGGTGCTGGGCTTTGGTGATCTGGGCCGCAGCTTTGCCCAGCGTGCCCACCTGCTGGGGGCACAGGTGCTGGCGGTGCGCCGTCGCCCCGGAGAAAAGCCCGACTGGCTGGAAGGTCTGGACGGGGCGGAAAAGCTGGAGGAATGGTTGCCGCTGGCGGACGCGGTGGTCCTGTGTCTGCCGGCAAACAGCTCCACTCGCCATATGCTGGACGCGGAGCGCATCGCCCTGCTCAAAAAGGAAGCGGTGGTGCTGAACGCCGGCCGGGGCAGCGCGGTGGACACCGACGCGCTTTGCCGCGCGCTGTACGACGGACGCATCGGCGGGGCGGCGCTGGACGTCACCGACCCGGAGCCTCTGCCGCCGGAACATCCTCTCTGGAACGCCCCCAATACAATCATCACGCCCCATGTTTCCGGCCTGCTGAGCCAGCCGGAAAACTTTGAAAAGGCGGCGGACATCTGCGAGGAAAACCTGCGCCGTTTCCTCGCGGGGCAGCCGCTGATGAATCTGGTGGACAAAACCACCGGCTATGTCGATTGAAAAAACGCCGGGGCCGCATCGAAAAAGATGCGGCCCCGGCGGCTTTTTTGTTTGTTTGTTTGTCACGCGGTCTGCTGCTGGCACAGCATGCGCCGCCAGTTGCGGAACCCGTACAGGTCGTTGGCGAAGAAGGCCACAAAGCACATCAGCACCGAAACGGCGCCGGGGTCCTGGGCGGCGGCCAGCGACCACAGCACGATGAGCACCAGATCGTTGAGGGCGTAGCCCACGGCGAACCAGGGGCTGCGCCGCCAGGAAAGATAGACGGCGATGGTGCTGGTGGAGATGGAAAGGATGCTGGGCGCGAGGTTCGCGGTGTGAAGGATCGCCAGCAGATAGCCGAACACCACGGTGATGACAACGGTCAAAAACACCAGCCAGAACAGGTCACGCCGCCGCAGCCGCCCCACCTGCACGCACAGACGGTTGCCCTTGAACGGGTTGCGCAGCCAGATGATGAGCGTCACCACCGACATGGGCATCGTCATGCCCAGATAGGTGATCATCTCGCCGTAATAGGCGTATTTCCAGGAGATGAAGCCGTAGATCAGGCAAAAGACGATGCCGATGACCTGCCCCACGGGGTTTCCCTTGGCGTTGAACAAAAGGGAAGTCACGCCGATGAGAGAGGCGGTCAGCGCCAGCCAGTTTTCCCCGTCAAAGAGAAGAAAAGAGACGAGGATGAGCGCCACGGAACAGCTCCAAAGCAGCTTTTCGGCAGCGGAGAAATAGTTGAACAAGGCGGATGCTTTCAAATCGTTCCCTCCGAAAAACGGCATCCGCCTGCGCATCTGCAAAGACCTATCGATGCGCAAACGAATGCCGCAGCATTCTCTACCCGGTGGCAGAAAAAATAATTCAAACTGGTGTTGATGATAGCATATCCCGCAAAGGAATGCAAGAGCCGTTTATTTGTCGTACCAGTATTTGCGGTCCAGGCTGCGGTATTGCAGCGCCTCGGCCAGGTGGGCCGAGCCGATCTGTTCGCAGCCCGCCAGGTCCGCAATGGTGCGGCTGACCTTGAGGATGCGGTCGTAGGCCCGGGCGGAAAGCCCCAGCCGGTCAAAGGCCATCTGCAGCAGGGCCGCCGCCGCGTCGTCCGGCTGACAGTATTTGCGCAGCAGCTGGCCCGAAAGCTCGGCATTGCAGCGGATGCCCGTGCCCGCGTAGCGGGCGGTCTGCACCGCCCGTGCGGCGACGACCCGCTTTCGAATGTCGGCGCTGCACTCGGATTTTTCGCTGCCCGCCAGTTCGCTGTATTGCACCGGGCCCACCTCCACATGCAGGTCGATGCGGTCCAGAAGCGGCCCGCTTACCCGGCGGCGGTAGTTTTCGATCACGTTGGGCGTGCAGGTGCAGGCCCGGGTGGGATGCCCGAAATAGCCGCACCGGCAGGGGTTCATGGCCGCCAGCAGAATGAACCGGCTGGGGTAGGTCACCGTGGCCGCGGCGCGGCTCACCGTCACCTTGCCGTCCTCCACCGGCTGACGCAGAACTTCCAGCGCGTCCCGGTGGAACTCCGGCAGTTCGTCCAGAAACAGAACGCCGTTGTGGGCCAGGCTCACCTCACCCGGCCGGGCGTTGGCCCCGCCGCCCGCCAGCGCCGCGGCGCTGACGCTGTGGTGGGGGCTGCGGAAAGGCCGCTGGCCCACAAGCCCGCTGCCCGCGGGCAGAAGGCCCGCCACCGAGCAGATGGTGGTGCACTCCACCGCCTCCTCCTGGGTCAGCGGCGGCAGGATGCCGGGCATGCGCTTGGCCAGCATGCTCTTGCCGGTGCCCGGCGGGCCGATCATCAAAAGATTGTGCCCGCCTGCGGCGGCGATCTCCAGCCCCCGGCGGGCGGCAAGCTGACCTTTCACATCCGCAAAGTCCGGCACGTCCGCACCCTCAAAAGGCACAAAAGGCCGACGCGGCGCGGGGGAGAGCTGCGCTTCGCCCCGCAGATGGGCCACCACCTGGGCGGCATCCGCTGCGCCCAACACGGTGAGCCCTTCCACCGCCGCAGCTTCGGCGGTGTTTTCGGCGGGCACGAACAGATGAGTTACGCCGGATTCGGCGGCGGCCAGCGCCATGGGCAGCATGCCGGTCACCGGGCGCAGCGCACCGTTCAGCGAGAGCTCGCCCACAAAGGCGAACCGCTCGTCCAGGCTGGGCAGCTGGCCGCTGGCGCACAAAAGAGCCAGCAGCACCGGCAGGTCATACACCGGCCCCGTTTTGCGCAGCCGGGCCGGGGCCAGATTCACCGTGATGCGGCTGGCGGGCCAGGCATAGCCCAGGTTTTTTGCCGCGCTGCGCACCCGGTCGGCGGCTTCCTTCACCGCGCTGTCCGGCAGGCCCACGATGCTGAACTGGGGCAGCCCGCCGCTGATGTCCGCCTCGGCGGTCACCGCAAAGCCTGAAAGACCCTGCACACCAAAGCTGTTCACCCGTGCAAACATCACGCCGCCTCCTTGAATTTTTTTGTGATGGGTCAGGCAGGGAAGCGGAACACTGCGCCCACAACGCCTGCGAACACGATAAACGCCACCGGATGGATCTTGGGGAACTTGCGCTGGGCAATGAAGATGACCACGCCCAGGGCCACCGCCGGCCAGATGACGGCGCTGCTCCATGCGCCCGCCTCGATGGAGGGCAGGCTCACCAGCGTCACCTCGGCCACGCTCACGCCTGCGGCGGCCACCAGCGCAACCGAAGCGGGGCGCAGGCCGTAAAGCCCCTTCTGCACAAGGGGGCTGTCCTTGAACTTGCCCAGCATGCGGGCGATGATGAGGATGACGAGGATGGAGGGGCTGATGAGGCCAAGCGTGGCCACGATGCCGCCGGGCACCCCGGCAGTGATGTAGCCGGCGTAGGTGGCCATGTTGATGCCCAGAGCGCCGGGGGTGCTCTCGCTCACGGCAATCATGTTGGCAACATCGGCGGCGGTGAACCAGCCGATGGTCTCGGCCATGTCATAAAGGAAGGGCAGGGTGGCAAGGCCGCCGCCGATGGCAAACAGACCTACCTTGGCAAATTCGTAAAAAAGGCGCAGCAGCGTCAGAAAATAGACAGTCATCATTTATCCTCCTTTTTCGCGCCCGGAGCCAGCGCCAGACCGGCCAGCGCCGCCGCCACAACGTAAACGGCGGGGGAGATGCTCACCGGCAGAAGACCGCCGAACACCGAAAGCAGGAAGATGGCCAGAAAAATGGCCAGCGTGCGCTTATCCAGCACCGACTTTTTCCAAAGACGCAGCACCGCGTTCAAAATCAGCACGCACACGCACACCCGCACGCCGCCAAAGGCGCTCTGCACGATGGGGTAGGTGAGCAGATAGCCCAACCCCGCCGCCACCAGCGACAGCAGGATGATGGGGAAGAAGGTGAAGCCCACGGTGGCGATGATGCCGCCCAGAATGCCTTTGCGCTTGTCGCCGATGAAGGTGGAGACGTTCACCGCGATGATCCCCGGGGTGCACTGGCCGATGGCAAAATAGTCGGCCAGTTCCTCCTCAGTGGCCCAGCCGCGCTTGTCAACACATTCCCGTTGCAGGATGGGCAGCATCGCATAGCCGCCCCCAAAGGTGACCCCGCCGATTTTGGCGAAGGTCCAGAACAGTTCAAAATATTCTTTCAAGCGAGTTCCGCCTCCTGTTTTTTGAAAAAATTCTCGTCTAAGTATAGCACAACGGCCGTCGAAATGCCACCGCGCACCCCCGACGGGATGCGCCTATTTTTTGTTGACAATCCCCGCCGCCACCGCTACAATAAATACAACTGGATACTTTCCACAAAAAGTGTCGATACCATGAAAAAGCAGGTGGAAATTATGTATAAAGATGAATTTGAGCGCTGGCTCGCCTACCCGCTGGACGACCCCGACCTGAAGCCGGAGCTGGAGAGCGTCGCCGGCGATGACGAGGCTGTGAAGGACCGTTTCGCCGTCACCCTGAAGTTCGGCACCGCCGGCCTGCGGGGCGTCATCGGCGCGGGCACCAACCGCATGAACGTGTATGTGGTGCGTCAGGCCACCCAGGGCCTGGCCAACTGGGTCAAGACCCAGGGCGGTACCCAGACCGTGGCCATCAGCTACGACAGCCGCATCAAGAGCGACGTGTTTGCCAAAGCTGCCGCCGAGGTGCTGGCGGCCAACGGCGTGAAGGTGCGCATCTACAAGGCGCTGATGCCTGTTCCTGCGCTCAGCTTTGCCACCCGCTACTATAACTGCAACGCCGGCATCATGGTCACCGCCAGCCACAACCCTGCCAAGTACAACGGCTACAAGGCCTACGGCCCGGACGGCTGCCAGATGACCGACGAGGCTGCCGACATCGTTTACGCCGAGATCCAGAAGACCGACGTGCTCACCGGCGCAAAGACCATGCCCTTTGACGAGGCGCTGGCCGCCGGGCTCATCGAGTATGTGGGCGAGGACTGCTACGAAGCCCTCTATGCTGCCATCGAGAGCCGCCAGGTGCGCCCCGGCCTGTGCGCCGAGGCGGGCCTCAAGCTGGTCTACAGCCCGCTGAACGGCAGCGGCCTTGTGCCGGTCACCCGCGTGCTGGCGGACATCGGCATCACCGATATCACCGTCGTGCCCGAGCAGAAGGACCCGGACGGCAACTTCCCCACCTGCCCCTATCCCAACCCCGAGATTTTCGAAGCGCTGCGGCTGGGCCTTGAACTGGCCGAGAAGTCCGGCGCCGACCTGATGCTGGCCACCGACCCCGACGCTGACCGCGTGGGCATCGCCGTGCGCTGCAAGGACGGCAGTTATGAGTTGCTCACCGGCAACGAGGTGGGCGTGCTGCTGCTGGACTACATCTGCGCCGGCCGTATCGAGAAGGGCACCATGCCCGAAAAGCCGGTCATGGTCAAGAGCATCGTGTCCACCCCGCTGGCGGACGTGGTGGCCGCCCACTACGGCGTGGAGTGCCGCAATGTGCTCACCGGCTTCAAGTGGATCGGCGACCAGATCGCCCGGCTGGAGGCCGCGGGCGAGGTGGAGCGGTTCATCTTCGGCTTTGAGGAGAGCTACGGCTACCTGGCCGGCAGCTATGTGCGGGACAAGGACGCCGTCATCGGCAGCATGCTTATCTGCGAGATGGCCGCCTACTACCGCAGCATCGGCTCCTCCATCAAGGAGGAACTGGAGCGCATCTACGCCCAGTACGGCCGCTATCTGAACAAGGTGGATTCCTACGAGTTCCCCGGCCTGTCCGGCATGGACAAGATGGCGGGTATCATGCAGCAGCTGCGCACCGCGCCCCCGGCGGAGTTCGCAGGCTACAAGGTGCTCACCGTGGCCGACTATCAGGCCCGCACCGTGACCGAGCTGGCCACCGGCAAGACCGCCCCCATCGACCTGCCCGCCGCCAACGTGCTGATCTACGCCCTGGAAGGCGGCGCCACCGTGGTGGTGCGTCCCAGCGGCACCGAGCCCAAGATCAAGACCTACTTTACCACCTTGGGCAAGGATCTGGCCGAGGCCGAGGCCCAGAAGGAGGCCCTGGCCGCCGCCCTCAAGCCCCTGCTGGCCTAAAAGCATAAAACAAAGCCGCCCTGCTGCTTGCGGGGCGGTTTTTCTTTGCCCTGCGCAATAACAAACGGCCCATGGGCGTTTTCCTTATAGAAAACAAAAAAGGAGGGTCTAGCCATGAAACGTCTGATCGCCGCGCTGCTTGTGTTGTGTCTTGCGGGCTGTTCCGCCCCGGCTTCCGTGTCTGTGCCTTCCGGCCCTGCACCCGGAGAGGCCGCTGTGACCTGCCGCATCGCCGACGGGGCGGAGAACGGCAGCCTGCTGCTGGCCGGGCAGGGGGAGGACACCGGCCTCTACCGGCTGAACGCCGCCGACCTGCCCGTTACCCTGGACGGCGAGGAGGCGAGCGCCGCCGACCTTCGGGACGGCATGCTGGTCACCGTCTATTTCAGCGGTGAAGTGCTGGAGTCCTATCCCGCCAGCTTCCATCAGCCCGCCCGCCTGGAGGCGGTGAGCGCAGGGGCCGACGACCGGGTGGATCTTGCGCTTCAGGCGCTGGAGGATCTGTGGAGCGAGGACACCGCCCTCAATGAGAACATCGAACAGCTGTCGGTGTACATCGACGAGGCGCTGGTGCCCAATGCCGCCGAGCGGGCCGCGGCGGGCTGGCGCTTCGCCGAGCTGCACCAGCTGCCCCCGCCCATGACCTACAGCTGGAAAGAGCTGTGCGACGAGGGCTATGTGAACGAAGAGGAGCTTTCCTGGGAAAAGGGCTGCTATTTTGAGCTGAAAGCCGCGGAGGATACGGGAACGGGCAAGACCCTCCGCTTCAACGCGCAGAAATGGCGGGGCGGCCTTGCGGCCATTCTGTACGACGGCTGCACCGCGAAGCAAAAGGCGGACGGCAGCTGGAGCTATGAGCGGGGCGTTTTTGCCATTGCATGATATACCGGGAAAACTGCTTGACACGCCCGCATCCGTGTGATATAATTCTCTGGCAATCGTTCCGATGGCTGCTCCATACGCACAGGATGGCGTATGCTGGTAGCCTCCCATTGAAGGTTGTGATGGGCGCATGTAAAGAGCATGGCCCCTTGAGTCATGAACCAGAAAGAGGTGAACCGTAATGAAACAGGGCATCCATCCCAAGTATGTGGACTGCACCATCACCTGCGCCTGCGGTGAGGTCATCCATACCCGCTCCACCAAGCCGGAGATCCACGTGGAAGTCTGCTCCAAGTGCCATCCCTCCTACACCGGCAAGCAGAAGCTGGTAGACACCGGCGGACGTGTGGACCGCTTCAACAAGCGTTTCGGCCTGAAGAAGTAAGAAATCCATCGAAAAGGCGGTTTGGTCACAAACCGCCTTTTTTGTCGTGTTTTTGACGGGGGAAAAGCCTATGGAGGACTACCGCACCATCGACGGGCGCGCCACCGCGGAGGTGGAGGAAAAACACAGCCGGTTCATCGCGCTGGCCGCCTTTGCCGACAGCGAGGAAAAGGCCCTGGCCGTGCTGGAAGAAGTGCGCGCCGCCAACCGCACCGCCCGCCACAACGTCTATGCCTATGTGCTGCGGGAGAGCGCGCGGGTGCGCTATTCCGATGACGGCGAGCCCGCCAAGACCGCCGGGCTGCCGGTGCTGGAAGCCATCCGCCACGCGGGCCTCACCGACTGCATCGTGGTGGTCACCCGCTACTTCGGCGGCATCCTGCTGGGAACCGGCGGGCTGGTGCGCGCTTACACCGAGAGCGCTTCCGCGGCCCTGGCCGCTGCGAAGGTGGTCACGGTGCGGGCCTGCGTGCGCCTCTCCGTGGAGGTGGACTACGCCCTCTACGAGCGGGCGGCTCAGCTGCTGCAGGCGGCGGGCGCAAAGCTGGACGAACCGGTGTTCACCGACCGTGTGACCCTGTCGGCGCTGCTGCCCGCGGGGACGGAAACACCGCTGCTGCCCGCCTTTGCCGAGCTCAGCCGGGGCGCGGCGCAGCCCCAGGTCACGCCGCCCTTTTACGCGCCCTTCTGACCCAAAGAAAAAATTTTTTGTTTTTTTAAAGGGTTTTGCACCATTTCATCGTATATTACATATACCATCATTTTTGCTGACGGCAGAAAGGAGGGCGCATCCATGCCCAATACCGCCCGGGAATATACCGAACAGGTGGAGGCGCAGGTCCTGGCGCCGTGGGCGGCCAAGAGCTGCCAGAGCCGCGGCCGTCTCGTGCCGGAGGAGGAGTGCCCTCTGCGCACCTGCTACCAGCGGGACCGCGACCGCATCATCCACTGCAAATCCTTCCGGCGTCTGAAACAAAAGACGCAGGTGTTCCTGTCGCCCGAGGGCGACCACTACCGCACCCGCCTCACCCACACGCTGGAGGTCAACCAGATCGCCCGCACCATCGCCCGGGCTCTGCGCCTCAACGAGGACCTCACCGAGGCCATCGCCCTGGGCCACGATCTGGGCCACACCCCCTTCGGCCACGCGGGCGAGCGCGCGCTGAACAAGCTGTGCCCGGGGGGCTTCAAGCACTATCAGCAGAGCGTGCGTGTGGTGGACAAGCTGGAGAAGAACTTCCAGGGTCTGAACCTCTCCTGGGAGGTGCGCAACGGCATCATCTGCCACACCAAGGGCAAATGGGCCGACACCCAGGAAGGCCAGGCGGTCCGCTATGCCGACCGCATCGCCTATATGAACCACGACATTGAGGACGCCATCACCGCCGGGGTGCTCGCGCCCAGCGCGCTGCCCGCCGAGATCGTGCAGATCCTGGGCGACACGAAGAGCCGCCGCATCTCCACCCTCATCCAGGACCTGGTGGACAACAGCGGCGCGAAGGGCCTTGCCTTCAGCCCGCTGGTGGGGGAGGCCTACGAGGCGCTCCACGACTTCATGTACTCCACTGTCTATGTGGACAAGGACGCCAAGCGGGAAGAGCAGAAGGTGGAAAAGGTCATCGCAGAGCTCTACGAGCGGATGCTGGAGGACCCGGGCCTTCTGCCCGACGGCTTCTTGCAGATCGCCTATCAGGAAGGCGCCGACCGGGCGGTCACCGACTACATCAGCGGCATGAGCGACGAGTTCGCCATCCGCATGTTTGAAGATCTGTTCGTGCCCAAGAAGTGGCACGTTTTGTAACGGAGCGCCGCGCGAAAAGGGGGTGAGGGGCTCATGATCCCGCGGGAATACATCGACGAGGTGGTGCGCCGCAGCGACATCACCGAGGTGGTGGGCAGCTATGTGCAGCTGCGCCACCGGGGCCGCACCCACACCGGGCTGTGCCCCTTCCACAGCGAAAAAACGCCCTCCTTCGTGGTCTACCCCGAGACCCAGAGCTTCTACTGCTTCGGCTGCGGGGCCGGAGGCGACGTGATCACCTTCGTGCGCAAGATCAGCAATCTGGACTATGTGGAAGCGGTCAAGCTGCTGGCGGGCCGGGCGGGCATGCCCATGCCCGAGGAGGACGACCAGGCGGGCCGGCTGCGCAGCCGGGTGCTGGCCATCAACAAAGAGGCCGCCCGCTTTTTCTATGAGCAGCTGAACGCCGAGAACGACGCCGCCCGCACCGCCCGGGGTTACTGGCGGGGGCGGGGCCTGTCCGACTCCACCATCCGCCGCTTCGGCCTGGGCTACGCGCCGGACGATTTCGGCGCGCTGCGCCGCCATCTGCGCTCCAAGGGCTACACCGAGGAGGAGATGCTGGCCTCCGGCCTGCAAAAGCGCAGCGAGAAGGGCAACGTCTACGACGTGTTCCGGGGCCGGGTGATGACCCCCATCTTCGATCTGCGGGGCAACGTCATCGCCTTCGGCGGGCGGGTGCTGGGGGACGAAAAGCCCAAGTACATCAACAGCCCCGAGACGCTGGTCTATAAAAAGAGCAAGGCGATGTTCGCTTTGAACATCGCCAAAAAGAGCGCCAGCCGGCGGTACATCCTCTGTGAGGGATACATGGACGTCATCAGCCTGCATCAGGCGGGCTTCGACACCGCTGTGGCCGCCTGCGGCACCGCCCTCACGGCGGACCAGGTGCGGCTGCTGGGCGAGTACGCCGACGAGGTGGTGCTCTGTTACGACTCCGACGAGGCGGGACAGAAAGCCACCGCCCGCAGCCTGGGCCTTTTTGCCGAGAGCCCGGTGAAGGTGTCGGTGCTGAACATCCCCGGCGCGAAGGACCCGGACGAATTCATCAAAAAATACGGTCGGGAGCGGTTCGAATCGCTGCTCAACGGCACTTCCAACGCCATCGAGTATAAACTCGCCAAGGTGCGGGAAAAGTACGACCTGGCCCGCCCGGCGGACCGGGTGGAATACATCAAGGAGGCCATCCGGCTGCTGGCCGGGCGGCTGACCCCCACCGAACGGGAGGTCTACGCCGGGCGGCTGGCCGAGGAGACCGATGTGGCCAAGGCCAGCGTGATGGCCCAGCTGGAGGCGGCAGTGCGCTCCAATCAGCGCAAGGCCCAGCGCCAGCGGGAAAAGGAGCTTTTGAACACCGGCGCCGGGGCGGACATCAAACTGCCCTACAACGCGCCGGGCGGCGAAAAAGCCCTGGGCGTGGCCAGCGCCGAACAGCAGCTGGTGGCCGCCCTCATCCGGGACCCCGCGCTTATTCCCTTGGCCGAGAGCCGGGTGAAGCCGGAACAGTTTTTGATGGAGGACATGGGCGCCGCCTATGCCGCCGTGCTGGAGGCAAAGCGCCAGGGGCATCTGCCCGACCTCGCCACCCTCGCCTCCTCGCTGCCCGAGGAAACGGTGAGCCGCCTTTCGCTGCTGCTGGCCCGCAACTACGACGTGGGCCTTGGCCGGCGGGATGTGGAGATGTATCTGGACCGGCTGGAACAAAGCGTGCCCCAAAGCTCAAAAGCGGGAGGCATGACCGGCGAGGAGCTGGAAGAATACATGGAGCGGCTGCGCCGCAAAAAGGGCTGAACGCCCGCACACTGCACCCACGGGCCGCCGCGGCCCTGCGATACCACGAAAAAGGATGAAAACCCAGGAGGACGTTCCATTATGGCAGAAAAGAAAAACCTGATCCGCGAGCTGATCGAGACCGGCAAGCGCAACGGCAAGCTGACCACCAAGGAGATCAACGACGCCATCGAGGAGAGCGGGTTCGACGTAGAGCAGATCGACAAGCTCTATGAGACCATGGAGAGCCACGGCATCGAGATCGCCGACGAGCCGGACGGCGAGGCCTTCACCCTCACCGAGGACAGCGTGGACGAGTTCGAGAGCTCCCTGTCCGCCGAGGGCGTGGCCATCGACGACCCCGTGAAGGTGTACTTAAAGGAGATCGGCCGCGTGCCGCTGCTGAGCAGCGACGAGGAGATCCAGCTGGCGCTGGACATCCTGGCCGGCTCCCAGGCGGAGGAGCGCAAGAAAGAGGCGTTCCCCGCCATCTGGAAGATCGAAAAGAACATCCGCCTCAGCGAGACTCAGCGCCGCATCCAGGTGACGGAGGAGAAGCTGAACCTCAACGAGGAGCAGCTGGCGGAGCTGTCTGAGCTGGACGCCGTGCTGCGCAAGGGCGAGAAGGCCAAGCAGCGCCTGTCCGAGGCGAACCTCCGTCTGGTGGTGTCCATCGCCAAGCGGTACGTGGGCCGCGGCATGCAGTTCCTGGACCTCATCCAGGAGGGCAACTTGGGCCTCATCAAGGCGGTGGAGAAGTTCGACCACACCAAGGGCTTCAAGTTCTCCACCTACGCCACCTGGTGGATCCGGCAGGCCATCACCCGCGCCATCGCCGACCAGGCCCGCACCATCCGCATCCCGGTGCACATGGTGGAGACCATCAACAAGGTCAAGAAGGTGTCCAGCCAGCTGCTGCACCAGAACGGCCACGACCCCACGGCCGACGAGATCAGCCAGGCGCTGGATATGCCGGTGGAAAAGGTGCGTGAGATCATGCGCGTCGCCCAGGAGCCGGTGAGCCTGGAGACCCCCATCGGTGAGGAGGAAGACAGCCATCTGGGCGACTTCATCCCCGACGAGGACGCCCCCGTCCCCGCCGAGGCCGCCAGCCACACCCTGCTGAAGGAGCAGCTGTCCAGCGTGCTGAGCACCCTGACCCCCCGTGAGGAGAAGGTGCTGCGCCTGCGCTTCGGCCTGGAGGACGGCCGCCCCCGCACCCTGGAAGAGGTGGGCCACGAGTTTGAAGTCACCCGTGAACGTATCCGCCAGATCGAGGCTAAGGCCCTGCGCAAGCTGCGCCATCCCAGCCGCTCCAAGAAACTGAAGGACTTCCTCGATTGAGAACATCTTTGGCCGCGGGCAGGAAACTGCCCGCGGCTTTTTTCTGCCTGCCTGTAAGAAACAGGCCCCCTCATCCGTAGTAAGGGGCGAAAGCGCTTTCAAAGAGAGAAAGGAGGCGGTCGAAACGGACTGCATGAACGAGAAAGAGCTGGTGGACGGCATCGCCCGCAAAGACGAGGCGGCGGCCTGCGCGCTGGTGGAACAGTACGGCGGGCTGCTGCGGGCGGTCATCCGCCGCCACGCCCCCGGACTGGACGAGGAGGACTTGCTCTCGGACGCGCTGCTGGCCGTCTGGCAGAACATCCATCGTTTTGACCGGCGGGGCAGCTTCAAAAATTGGGCCGCTGCGGTGGCCCGCTACCGGGCCATCGACGCGGTGCGAAAGGCGGCCCGCAGCATGCCCGCCGGCGACGGCGCCCAGCTGGAAGCGCTGGGCGGCAGCACGCTTGACGAATATCTGACGCTGGAACTGGAGGACCTGTTCCGGGGCCTTGCTCCCGCCGACCGGGAGCTGCTCATGGCCCGCTACTATTACGGCGAGACCGCCGAAGGCCTGGCCGCCCGGAAGGGCGTCACCGTGGGTGCGCTGAACACCCGCCTCACCCGTGCCCGCCAGCGGCTGGCGCGGCAGATGCAAGAGAGGAGAGAAACGCTGTGAACGATATCTACGAAGCGCTGAACCACGTTTCCATGGATCTGGACGCCTATGCCCCCGTGCCTCTGGAGGAAGGGGAGAAGCAGCGGCAGGTGAACCGCCTGCTGGCCGCGGAACAGAAGGAACGCCCCGCCCTGCGCGTCCACCGCCGCCGCTGGGCCGTGCTGGCCGCCGCAGCCGCCCTGACCGCCTGTCTGGCGGTGGGTGCGGGCGCGGCCCATTCCTGGAGCGGCGACTTTGCCGCTTTCCTGGGGCTGAGAGAAGCGGACAGCCTGGGCGACATGAGCAAAGGTCTGGGCCTCAGCCAGACCCTGCCGGGGGGCACCGTCACCCTGGAGGGCGTCCTGGGCGATGACTACTGCATCTATGTGCCCTTCACCGTGGAGGCTCCCGAGGGCCAGGTGCTGGACGGCACGCTGGACTACGGTTTTGACAACTGCACCCTGTATTCCGATGCCTCCGACGGCATGGTCCAGCACATGGAGATGCTGCCGGACGACGACCCCACTGATAACAAGCTCCGCTTTGTGATGATGGCATCCAGCTCCAAGCCTCTGCGGGGCGAAATGGCGGAAGCCACCGTGTGGAACCTGTTCAGCTACCCCACCGAGCCTGGCCGCCTCCACGACGAGGACGCGGTGGTGCCCGGCCGGTTCGAGTTCTCCTTCCGTCTGGACTACGAGGATCGTTCCGTCCTTGTTTGTGACCGGAACACCGATGTGGGCCTGGGCTGGCCCCTGGCTCGTCTGGAACTCTCGCCGGTGTCGGTCTATCTGGAACTGGACGGCCTGCCGGAGAACGAGCCGAACCCCGCCTTTGACACATCCATCGTTCTCATCGGCGCCGACGGCAGCCGTCAGGAGCTGGTGAGCGACTGGGATTATGAGCAGACGGGAGAAGGCATCCCCGGCCTGAGCTTTTCCCAGGATGAAAAGGCTGTGCGCATGCTCCTTCAGGCCATCGACCCGGCGCAATATACAGCGGTAGAGGTGAACGGAGTCCAGTTCCCGATCGGCTGAGGGAAGATGCACTGCAAAAAGGGCAAAAACACCGAAATATAAGCACACGTTCCCGGGCGTTTCACGCCCGGGAAATTTTTTTGCGAAATTGGCAAAAATGGCTTGACAGAGCCGTTTTGGGCGGATATACTGTTGTAGTATAGCATAATGGATTAGAACGCCCTAAAATTGTTTTGTTCCACAAAATATTTTTGAAAGTTTGTTAAAACTGCACAAAATATTTCGCCGAAACAAACGAGGCCGGGGCGCCATCGGTCCAAAAGTATAAGATACAGGATAGGAGTGGACGCTTTTTATGATGAAGGTCAAGCCCGCAACTCTCGGCAAGACCCAGCGTATGAGCTTTTCCCGCATCGATGAGGTCATCGACATGCCCAACCTCATCGAGGTGCAGAAGAACTCGTACAAATGGTTCCTGGACCAGGGCCTGAAAGAGGTCTTTCACGACGTGGCCACCATCGAGGACTTCACCGGCAATCTGGCGCTGGAGTTCATCGACTACCGCCTGGGCGAGCCCAAATACACCATCAAGGAGTGCAAGGAGCGCGACGCCACCTATGCCGCGCCCCTGCGCGTCACCGCGCGTCTGCTGAACAAGGAGACCGGCGAGGTCAAGGAGCAGGAGATCTTCATGGGTGATTTCCCGCTGATGACCGACGCGGGCACCTTTGTCAACAACGGCGCCGAGCGTGTTATCGTCAGCCAGCTGGTCCGCAGCCCCGGCGTCTACTTCGGCGCCAGCTACGACAAGACCGGCAAGCACCTCTACACCGCCACCATGAACCCCAACCGGGGCGCCTGGCTGGAGTATGAGACCGACTCCAACGACGTGTTCTATGTCCGCATCGACAAGAACCGCAAGCTGCCTGTCACCGTGCTCATCCGCGCGCTGGGCCTGTCTTCCGACGCCCAGATCCGCGAGTACTTCGGCGAGGACGAGCGCATCCTGGCCACCCTGGAGAAGGACACCACCACCAACACCGAGGAAGGCCTGCTGGAGACCTACCGCAAGCTGCGTCCCGGCGAGCCCCCGACGGTGGACAGCGCCCAGACCCATCTGAACAACCTGTTCTTCGACCCCCGCCGTTACGACCTGTCCCGTTTCGGCCGGTACAAGATGAACAAGAAGCTGGCTCTGGCCCGCCGCATCGCCGGCTTCACCGCCGCCCGCGACGTGGTTGCTCCCCTCACCGGCGAGCTGCTCATTTCCGCCGGCGAGAAGATCACCCGCGAGATGGCCGAGGCCGCCGAGGCCGCCGGCGTGAGCGTGGCCTACCTGACCATCGACGAGAAGGAAGTCAAGGTCATCACCAACGGCACCGTGGACGCCCAGGGCTTCTTCAGCTTTGACGTTTCCGAGTGCGGCATCAACGAGAAGGTCAGCTTTGCCGAGCTGCGCGCCATCCTGGAGGCGGGCCTGGACGAGGCCGGCCAGAAGGAGGCTCTGGAGAAGAACCACGACCGCCTCATCAGCCGCACCGTCAACGTGGACGACATCTTCTCCTCCATCAACTACCTCAACGGCCTGGATCACGGCGTGGGCGTCACCGACGACATCGACCATCTGGGCAACCGCCGCATCCGCAGCGTGGGCGAACTGCTGCAGAACCAGTTCCGCATCGGCTTCTCCCGCATGGAGCGCGTCATCCGCGAGCGCATGACCCTCCAGGCTCAGGACGCCGGCGAGGCCACTCCCCAGAGCCTCATCAACATCCGCCCGGTGGTGGCTGCCATCAAGGAGTTCTTTGGTTCCAGCCCTCTGAGCCAATTCATGGACCAGAACAACCCCCTGGCCGAGCTCACCCACAAGCGCCGTCTGTCCGCCCTGGGCCCCGGCGGTCTGTCCCGTGACCGCGCCGGTTTCGAGGTCCGCGACGTGCACTACAGCCACTACGGCCGCATGTGCCCCATTGAGACCCCCGAAGGTCCCAACATCGGTCTGATCAGCTACCTGGCCACCTTCGCCCGCATCAACGAGTACGGCTTCGTGGAGGCCCCCTACCGCAAGGTGGATAAGGCCACCGGCGTGGTCACCGACGAAGTGGTCTACATGACCGCCGACGTGGAGGACGAGTACGTGGTCGCCCAGGCCAACGAGCCTCTGGACGAGAACCACCGCTTTGCCAACGCCCGCGTCAACGTCCGCCGCCGCGAGGAGATCATGGAGATCGAGCGCGAAAAGGTGGACTACATGGACGTCAGCCCCAAGATGGTCGTTTCCGTGGCTACCGCCATGATCCCCTTCCTGGAGAACGACGACGCCAACCGCGCCCTGATGGGTTCCAACATGCAGCGCCAGGCTGTGCCTCTTATGGTCACCCAGCAGCCCATCGTCGCCACCGGCATGGAGTACAAGGCCGCCTGCGACTCCGGCGTGTGCATTCTGGCCAAGAACGCCGGCGTGGTGGAGCATGTGGACGCCGACAAGATCGTGATCCGCACCTCCAAGACCACCACCGACGAGTATGAGCTCATCAAGTTCATGCGCTCCAACCAGGGCACCTGCACCAACCAGCGGCCCATCGTCGCCAAGGGCGAAGAGGTCAAGGCCGGCCAGGTCATCGCCGACGGCCCCTCCACCAAGAACGGCGAGATCAGCCTGGGCAAGAACGCCCTCATCGGCTTCATGACCTGGGAGGGCTACAACTACGAGGACGCCGTCCTCATCAACGAGAAAATCGTCCGCGAGGACGTCTACACCTCCATCCACATCGAGGAGTACGAGCTGGAAGCCCGCGAGACCAAGCTCGGGCCCGAGGAGATCACCCGCGACATCCCCAACGTGGGCGAGGACGCCCTGAAGGACCTGGACGAGCGCGGCATCATCCGCGTGGGCGCCGAGGTTCGCTCCGGCGACATCCTGGTGGGCAAGGTCACTCCCAAGGGCGAGACCGAGCTGACCGCCGAGGAGCGCCTGCTGCGCGCCATCTTCGGCGAGAAGGCCCGCGAAGTCCGCGATTCTTCCCTGAAAGTGCCTCACGGCGAGAGCGGCATCATTGTCGATG
>DXBV01000082.1 GCA_019116345.1 Candidatus Allofournierella merdipullorum
CGTGGGCCTTGGACTGCATCTCGCTGTACAGCTGGCTGCGCTCGGCCTCGCGGATGCCCTGACGGATGACGTGCTTGGCGGTCTGGGCGGCGATGCGGCCGAACTCCTTGGTCTTGAGGGGGGTCACCACACGCTGGCCCACCTGGTAGGTCTTGCGGATGGCGTGGGCCTGCTCCAGGCTCAGCTGGGTGTGGGGGTTCTCCACCTCTTCCACCACGTCCTGCACCAGGTTCACGGTGAAGCGGCCGTTCAGCGGGTCGATCTCCACCAGAACGTTCTCGTCCTCCACCTCGTAGTCCTTCTTGACGGCGATGACGATGGCAGCTTTGATCTTCTCGATCAGGTATTCGGGGGAGAGGCCCCGCTCCTTGCCAAGCATATTCAGGGCCTCAAAAAACTCTGCGTTCATTTTTTCTGTTTCCTCCAATTTTGACCGGCCGCGCTTTGGGCCGTAGAATTTTGAAAGGCGCGATGCTGCGCCGGGATCAGAACAGGTCCTCGTCGTCGCAAAGCTTCGCAAAGCTTGCGTCCGCGAGGGTGAAGGTGACGGGGCCGGCGGGGCCTTCCAGCGTGACGAGGCCGTCGGCAAAGGCCAGCAGCGTGCCCTCCAGCTCCCGCGCGCCGTCCGCGTTCGGGCGGATGAGCCGGGCGGCAATTTTCTGGCCCACATAAGGCCCGAAGTGCTCCGGCCGGGTGAGCCGGCGGCCGAGGCCGGGGCTGCCCACTTCCATGTAGTAGCTCTGGTCGATGGGGTCGGCGGCGTCGATCACCGGGTCGATGGCCCGGCTCACCGCTTCGCAGGTGTCGGTGTCCAGCGGGGTGTCCCGGTCGATGAAGATGCGCAGGAACCAGTCCGGCCCCTCCTTTTCAAAGCGCACGTCCCACAAGCGCAGGCCCATGCCCTCCACCACCGGACGCACCAGCTGCTCCACCGTGCGCACCGTGTTTTTGCCGCCGTTTCCTTTCGCCATGGCAAAACCTCCCAAACATGCAAAGAGAGCGAGCCTTGCGGCTCACTCTCCAGTTAAACATTCTTACCTTGTCATTATAACACGCTGTTTTGGCTTTTGCAAGCCTTTCCTGGCGTGGTTTTGCGGTTTTGCGCTCACAGCGCCCACTCGCCGCCCTCAAAAATGGTCACAGTGCGGCCGTCCTTGCACAGGCCGGTGATGGTCATGTCGGCGGAGCCCACCATCACGTCCTCGTGGATGGCGGAGTCGTTCACGCCCAAAGCCAGCAGCTCGTCCTTGCTCATGGTGTTGCCGCCCTTGACGGTGCCGGGGTAGCCCGCACCGAAGGCGATGTGGCAGGCGGCGTTCTCGTCAAAGAGGGTGTTGTAGAAGAGCACCCCGCTGCGGTTGATGGGGCTGGAGGCGGGCACCAGGGCAATTTCGCCGATGTGGGCCGCGCCCTCGTCGCTCTCCAGCAACTGGGCCAGCAGCTCGTCGTTCTTTTCGGCAGAGTGGGCCACCACCTTTCCGTCCTTGAAGGTCACCGAGAAGCCCTCGATGAGCTGGCCGTTGTAAACATAGGGCTTGGTGCCCTTCACAACGCCGTCCACATGCAGGCGGTGGGGCGCGGTGAACACCTCTTCGGTGGGGATGTTGGGGATGAAGGGGATGCCGTTGCCCGCAACGCTGGCCGCGCCCTCCCAGGAATGGGTGTCGGCCAGGCCCACCACCAGGTCGGTGCCGCCCGCGCTGGTCATGTGGATGCTCTCCAGGTCCAGGGCGTTCAGCTTGTCCCGGTTGGCGGTCATGCGGGCGGTGTGCTCCTTCCAGACGGCCACGGGGTCGGAGTCCGCGTCGATGCGGCAGACCTCGAAAATCAGCTGCCACAGTTTTTCCACCGCGGCTTCTGCCTCCATGCCGGGGAACACCACGGTGGCCCAGGCGGGGCTGGGGATGGCCACCACGCACCACTGGATGAGGTCGTTCATGGTGTAGTTGCGCCAGGGCTCCAGGGCGGCGCGCCGGGCCAGGCTGACCCGGTTCAGCTTGCCCGCGTCCAGGCCCGCCAGCGCCTCGGGGTCGTCGGCGTGGATGTTCAGCACGCAGGCGCCGCCCTCGCTCTCCACATAGTCCAGATAGCTGCGCAGCACATGGGGCTTCACGTCACAGAGAGTCTCCTCGCTGGCCTTGTCCATGCGGATGCGGGTGAGCTGCTCGTCGGAGTACTTCACCACTACGTCCGCCGCGCCGGCGGCAAAGGCGGCCTCGGCGCAGGCCCGGGCAAAGAAAGCCGCCTCCACCGGGCTCTGGATGATGAGGGTCTGGCCGGGGTTCACGTTCACCCCCACCTTCACGATGAATTCGGCGTACTTTTTCATCAGGTTCTTGTCCATATCCTATCTCCTTTCCCCCGCCGCTGGCGGGAGGCAATGTGTTCAGTATGGGCGAAAAAGCGGTTCACCACACCAGCGACAGCAGGGTGGTCAATATGCCCGCCACGCCGATGGCAACGCTGCTCATGGCGCCCTGCACCTGCCCCATCTCCATGGCCCGGCCGGTGCCGATGGCGTGGCTGGCGCTGCCGATGGCCACGCCCGCGGCCACCGGGTGCTCCTCCAGCCGGAAGATCTTGACCAGCAGCGGCGCGAAGGCCGCGCCCACGATGCCGGTGAAGAGCACGCAGAGGGTGGTGACGGCGGGCACGCCGCCCCCCGCCTCGCTGAGGGCGATGGCGATGGGGGTGGTGACGCTGTGGGGCAGCACGCTGTTTGCCAGCGAGGCGTCCAGCGCCAGCAGGCGGCACAGCCCCGCGGCCACAAGGGCGTTGGCCAGCGCGCCGGCGGCGCAGCCCAGCACCACCGGCCAGAAGTTTTCTTTCAGCACCTGCCGCTGCCGCCAGACCGCAAGGCCCAGGGCCGCGGTGGCGGGCAACAGCAGCATGTCCAGGTAGTTTGCGCCTTCCCGGAACCACTCCAGCGGGATCTGAAAGGCGGACAGCACCGCCGCCGCCAGGGCGATGGCCACCACCAGCGGGTGGACCAGCGGATGCTTTGCTTTGGCCGCCACCCAGAGGCCCGCCTGCCAGGTGAGGGCGCAGAGCACGATGCCGAACACGGCGTTGTTACAGATCAGTTCCTTCATTGCGGCCTCCTTTTTGGATGCGCTGCACCAGCCGCACGGTGAGGGCGGCGGCGCCGAAGGTGAAAAAGCCGCTGACCATGCACACGGCCGCCAGGGCAAGACCGCTGGAAGCCAGCAGGTCGAGATGTTCCAGCAGGCCCACCCCCGCGGGCAGGAACAGGAAGGTGAGGTTCTTCTGCAAGAAGTCGCACAGGCCGGCCACCGAGCCCTCTTTCACAAGCCCGACGCCCAGAAGGCCCGCCAGCAGCAGGATGGCCAGCACGCTGGCCGGCAGGGTGAAGGGCAAAAGGCCGCTGACCACCGTGGCCCCAAGGCAGATGCCAAACAAAATGAGTATTTGCCGGATAACGTTCATTCTCTCTCCTCGTCTCACCGAAAACGGGGCCCGCCGCAACCGGCGGGCCCCGTCCGATCTCAGGGCTAAAGGGCCTTAAAACTCGATCTTCTTCTCGATGTAGGCCTTGACCTGGTCGATGGGCAGACGCACCTGCTCCATGGTGTCACGGTCGCGGATGGTCACGCAGCCGTCGCCGGCCTTCTCGCCGTCGCCGAAGGTGTCGAAGTCCACGGTGACGCACAGCGGGGTGCCGATCTCGTCCTGGCGGCGGTAGCGCTTGCCGATGGAGCCGGTCTCGTCGTAGTCCACCATGAAGTACTTGGCCAGCTCCTGCCAGATGGGCCGGGCCTGCTCGCCCAGCTTCTTGCTCAGGGGCAGCACCGCCGCCTTGTAGGGCGCCAGCGCCGGATGCAGGCGCAGCACGACGCGCTTGTCGTTCTTGGCCTCGTCCACGACCTCCTCGTCATAGGCCTCGCACAGGAAGGCCAGGGCCACTCGGTCGGCGCCGAGGCTGGGCTCGATGACGTAGGGGATGTAGTGCTCGTTGGTCTCGGGGTCGAAGTACTCCAGGCTCTTGCCGCTGGCCTCCTGATGGCGGCCCAGGTCGTAGTCGGTGCGGTCGGCAATGCCCCACAGTTCGCCCCACTCGGTGAACGGGAAGGCGTACTCGATGTCGGTGGTGGCGCGGGAGTAGAAGGCCAGCTCGGCGGGGTCGTGGTCACGCAGGCGGAGGTTCTCCTCCTTGATGCCCAGGCTCAGCAG
>DXBV01000083.1 GCA_019116345.1 Candidatus Allofournierella merdipullorum
AAATGACACCAATATTTTTAACTATGTGATACCGGCGGCGGCCCGCCGGAGGTGGGGCTGATGCTGCCCCTGTGCGGCGAGCTGGGCGTCTCGGTGAACGAGCTGCTGGCGGGCCGCCGGGTGGAGGAAACAGAGTACAAAGAACAGGCGGAGGCGAACATGATGGACCTTGTGCGGCAGAACCAGGAGAACAAAAAGCGGATGGCGCTTTCGGTCATCTGCGGGTCGGTGACGGTGGTAGCGGTGGTGGCGCTGGTCATTATCGCCAGCTATCTGCCTCTGCCGGTGGCGGCGCGACTGGCGGTGCTGGCGCTGGCGCTCCTCACCGCGGTGGCGGGCATCGGCGGCGCGGCGGTGCTGGATGCGGGCGCGGGCTGGTTCCAGTGCCCCGCCTGCGGGGCGCTGTTCGTGCCCACCATGGCGGAGTATGTGAAAGGGCACCACACCTTCACCCGCCGCAAACTCACCTGCCCGGAGTGCGGCAAGCGCGGCATGTGCCGCCACCGGGTGGTCTTTTGAGGCAAAATGTGCTACAATGGGCAAAGACACACCCGACGGCAGGAGGCGCAGAGCATGAAAGAGAACAAATACGACGACAGCCGTTTTTTTGAGAAATACAGCCAGATGGAGCGCTCGAAAAAGGGCCTGGACGGCGCGGGAGAGTGGTATGCGCTGAAGCGCATCCTGCCCGACCTCAAGGGCAAGCGGGTGCTGGACCTGGGCTGCGGGTACGGCTGGCACTGCAAATACGCCGCCGGGCAGGGAGCGGCCTTCGTTCTGGGGACCGACATTTCCCAAAAAATGCTGCAGACCGCCGCAGAGCGCAACCCCGACCCCAAGATCGAATACCGCTGCGCCGCCATGGAGGACCTGGAATTTGACGCCGGCGCCTTTGACGTGGTGCTCAGCTCGCTGGCCTTTCACTATGTGGAAGATCTTGAGCCTCTGGTGCGGAACATCGCCCGGTGGCTCGTTCCCGGCGGGGAGCTGGTGTTCTCCGTCGAACACCCCGTCTTTACCGCCTACGGCACCCAGGACTGGTACTACGGCGCGGACGGCTCCATCCTCCATTTCCCCGTGGACAACTACTATTACGAGGGCAAACGGGAAGCGGTGTTTCTGGGGGAGCAGGTGACGAAGTATCACCGCACCCTCACCACCTACCTTGAGACTCTGCTGAACAGCGGGTTCCTTCTTCAGCACGTGGTCGAGCCCCAGCCGCCCGAAAACATGATGGACCTGCCCGGGATGCGGGACGAGATGCGCCGGCCCATGATGCTGCTGGTGTCGGCAAAGAAAGCATAAACAAAACAACGAGGGCGGCTCCCCGGGGGGAGCCGCCCTCTCTTTGTGTTCACAGATCGTCCGCGTCCTGGGTAGGGCGCTCGTCCGGGTCGTGGGCCGGGGTGCCGGTGTAGCTGCCCAGCGGGTCGTGCTCGCTGCCGCGGGCCGCCTTGACCACCTTGCGCACCATCTTCGGCAGCACGTTGTCCTTTTCCTTTTTCATGCCGTTCTCCTCCTTTTTCCTCTTCTCTGCATATAGCCTGCCCGGCCGGCCCATGCTACATGCACATCCGTGTCTTGGCAAAAGGAGGGGGACCACCCATGCGCAAAAACGGCCCGCGGGCCTTCTGGATCTCGTTTTTTCTCACACTGGCCATTCTGATGCCCCTTTTGGGGGGCTTCGTGTTCTATTCCGCCTGGCAGGAGCGGGCCTCGGAGCCGGCGGCCCAGCCCCAGAGCGGGGTGCCGGTGCAGCGGCCCGCCGCGGCCAACGATCTGACGGTGCTGGTGGCGGTGGCCGCCGAGGAACCGGCTTTCCTGCTGGTGCGGCTGAACGCGCTGGAGCCCGCCGTCACCCTGTGCCCGGTGCCCGCCGAGAGCGTGCTGCTGGGGCCGGGGGGCACCGTTCTGCTGGCGGACAGCTACACCAGCGCCGGGCCCGCCCGGGCAGCCCAGCTGCTGGGGACAACGCTGAACATCTCCATCGACCGGTATCTGGCCATCACGCCGGGCAGTCTGGGCCAGGCCTGGGGCGAACTGGAGCCGCTGCGGGTGAACCTGACCGGCCTTTTGGAAAAAAGCGAGCTGGAGGCGCTGGGCCTTGCCGGCGACCCGGTGGTGTCCCTCGCGCCGGAGGAAGCCACCGCCTTCATCGCCTCGCTGGGCCTGCCGGTGGCCCGCCAGGCCCGGCTGCGGGGGGAGGTGTGGCAGGCGGCCTTCCGTCAGCAGCTGGAAAATCTGCCCACCGCGCTGCCCGCCGGGCTGCGCTCGGTGAGCGGCAGCCTGCTCACCGACCTGTCCGCCGCCGACCTCTACGACCTGACGGACACCCTCACCTGGCTGGCAAAAGAGGACGCCGCCATCACCGCCGAGACGGTGCCCGGCCGCTACGACGCCCAAAGCGGGCGCTACGACTTCGCCCAGGACAGCATCGCCTTTGCCACCCGGCTGTTCCCGGCGGCGGAGGGGAGCGCGGCCACTCTCGCGCCCTCTCCTTCGCCCGCGCCCTCCGACCCGCTGGAGCCGGAGGCAACGGTCAGTCCGACCAGGCAGCCTTGAGAGCCGCCGCGGCGGCTTCCACGTCCTCGTCCGCCAGCGCGCCGTAGCCCACCACCACCGTGCGGGGGCCGCAGAGCTCCGGCCGGGCCAGATAGTAGCCGGACAGGCCTGCCAGCCGCACCCCCACGGCGGCGGCCCGCTCCACCATCTCCTGTTCCTCCGGGCCGTCGGTCAGTTGCAAAAGAAAGTGCAGCCCGGTGTGCCGCCCGTGAAAGCGCACCCGCTCCGGGCCGAGGGCCTTTTCCAGCGCCCCGGTGAGGGCCTGCATCCGCGCCCGGTAGCGGCCTCGGGCCCGGGCCAGCTGGCGTGCAAAGTGGCCCTCGTCCATATAGATGGCCAGGGTCTGCTGCTCAAAGCGGCTGACGGTGGAGGAATAGCCCCCGAAGGCCGCCTCAAAGCGGCTTAAAAGGGGCAGGGGCAGCACCATGTAGGCGATGCGGATGCTGGGAGCAAGGCTGCGGGAAAAGGTGGAAAGATAAATCACCGGCCCCTCCCGCCCGGCCATGCCCTGCAAACTGGGCAGGGGGCGCACGTCGAAGCGGAATTCCGAGTCATAATCGTCCTCGATGATGTACCGTCCCGGCGCGGCGGCGGCCCAGTTCAGCAGCTTTGTGCGCCGCCCCACCGGCATCACCGCCCCGGTGGGGAACTGGTGGCTGGGGGTTACATACACCAGCCGCGCCCCTGCCATAGCCAGAGCGTCCGGGTCCAGGCCCTGCCCGTCCACCGGCACCGGCACGCAGCGGATGCCGTTGTTGTGCAGGATGCGCCGGGTGCGGGCGTAGCCGGGGTTTTCCAGCGCGGTGCTGGAACTGCCCACCACCCGGGCCAGCATGCTCAGCAGATATTCCACTCCCGCGCCCACCACCACCTGGTCGGGGGTGCAGTCCACCCCGCGCCAGGCCCGCAGGTGCCGGGCAATGGCCGCCCGCAGCTCGGCGTCGCCCCGGCCCTCGCCGTGGCCCAGCAGGCCGGGCCGGCTGTAGAGCAGTTCTTTCTGGATGCGCGCCCAGGTGCGGAAGGGAAAGAGGCCGGTGTCCACCCCGCCGGTGGATAAGTCGAACCGCCACCGGCGGGCGGGCGCGGGAGCCGGCTGGGCGGGCTGTACCTGAGCGGGGGCCGCCGGGGCCAGCGGCTGCTGATAGGGCCGCACATAAAAGCCCGACCGGGCCCGGGCTTCCAGCCAGCCCTCCGCCGCCAGCATCTGGTAGGCCCCGTCCACCGTGTTCACGCTCACCCCCAGCTGCCCCGCCAGGGTGCGCTTGCCGGGCATTTTTTCCCCGGCGGCCAGCTGGCCCGAGCGAATTTGAGCCGCCACCGCGCGATACAGCTGCTCGTACAGCGGGCCCTCTCCTTTGGGTGAAAAGGTGATCTGAAGCATGGGTTTGGCCTCCTTTTTCGAAAACTGACCCCATAAAAAATATTTTTTCTGGGTATTTCAATAGAATCAGTCCGGCGTATAATGGTAGCATAGACCGCGGGCAGCAGAAAGTCAAGGGCCGCCGGCCCGCCCGCGCAAAGAGGGGGATACATATGGAAAAGAAGTATTGGAGCGTGCAGCGTCTGGCGGTGTTCGGCGTGATGAGCGCGCTGGTGTTCACATCCAGCTGGATGCAAATCCCCATCGGGGACGTGAGCCGGGTGCATCTGGGCAACGGCTTCTGCGCTTTGACCGGCCTGTTGTTCGGGCCGTGGGTGGGCGGTTTTGCCAGCGGCGTGGGCAGCATGCTGTTCGACTTCACCAACCCCATGTACATTGCCGAGAGCTGGATCACCTTTTTGACCAAGTTCGCCATCGGCTTTCTGGCGGGCCTCATCTCCTGGGGCGGCCTGAAGCAGAAGGCTGCCGCCGTGCACACCCTGGGCCGTGACATCGCCGGCGCGGTGGTGGGCGTTCTGGCCTATGTGGCGCTTTACATGGGCAAAAGCTTCATCGTGATGTACTACATCGAGCGCCAGACCCTGGGCGCGGTGCAGGTGCAGATGCTCACCAAGCTGGCCAGCAGCATGGTGAACGCGGTGGCGGGCGCCATCGTGGCGGTGCTGCTGGCGAAGGCCCTTCGCCCGGCGCTGCACCGGGCGGGACTGTTTGCCCGGGAAATGTGAACCGAGAAAAAAGGAAGGCCCCCGCGGGGGCCTTCTTTTTTGCGTCAGAAGCCGGGCAGCACCGGGTCGTCCAGCCGGGCGGTGATGGCAAAGGGCCGCTGGTCAGCCTTGTGCACCTCGTCCCCCGGCTCCGGCCCGCCCAGCAGAAAGGGCGAGGCCGGATCGTGGAGGCAGTAGTTTTTCTGGGCAAGGCGGGGGTCGGTGTTGGCGTAGCAGTAGCGGCAGCCGTTGGGGCAGCTGTCGTAAGCGCCGATGTCCCTCGCCTCGATGCAATGGCAGCCCGGCCGCATGCCCCGGTGTGTCCGCTCCTTGAACACCACGCCGCTCGCCCGGCCCAGCGTTTCCAGCGTCATGCAGCCGGAGGGGCGGATGCCAAAACGGGAAAAGTCCTCGTCGGTGCCGCAAATTTGCAGGGGCATCCCATACTTTTCGGCGATGGCCCCGAGGCCCGCCGCCAGCTCCTGCCTTTGGGCGGGGGAGACGGGGCGCAGCTCGGGCATATTCACCGCCAGCTTGCGGTACATCTCCACAAAGCTGAAAATGCACTTATCCACAAAAGGGGCCAGCTCCCGGGCCATGGCCTCGAAGGTCTCGAAATGGCGGGCCACGGTGTATGTTTCCGTGAGCAGCACCGGGTCGTAGCGCCAGGCCACCCGCTGCCGCCCCACCTGAGCGGAGAGGGCTTTCAGCGTTTCCACGCCCGCCTCGATGGGGGGCACCCCCGGCTCGACGTCCTTTCCGTAGGCGGTGATGGTGTAGAAAAAATAGGCGGGGAAGCGGTCGGTCACTTCATGCAGCCGGGACAGGATGGGGCGGTAGTCCTTGGAGCAGAACACCACGCAGTCCACCTTGTCCGGCGTAAGGTCGTAGCGGGTGACCAGATGGGGATAGCGGGGATTGCGCGTCAGCACATATCCCTCGGTAAAGCGGCGCAGCAGCCAGTCGGAGTAATACTGCACGGTGTCGGTGCGCCCGCCGGTCTGGATGATCGTGGTCCTCGCCCCCTTTCCCTTTCATTATAGCGCGGGGTCGCATTTTTGCAAAAAGGCGGTATAATAAAGAAAAAATCGCGGCGGAGGTGAGCCGAAGATGGAGCGCATCTTTCTTTTGGAGGACGACGAGGCCCTGGGCCGGGGCGTGGCCATGGCGCTGGCGGGGCCGGACCGGGAGGTGAGCCGGGCGGCCAGCCTTGCCGAGGCGAAGGCGGCGCTGGCGGGCCAGCGGTTTTCGCTGCTGGTGCTGGACGTGAACCTGCCGGACGGCAGCGCCCTGGATCTGGTGCGCGGCCTGCGGGCGGCGGGGGACGGCACGCCGGTCATCCTGCTCACCGCCAACGATCTGGAACTGGACGAGGTGACGGGTCTTGAGGCCGGGGCGGACGACTACATCACCAAGCCCTTCTCGCTGGCAGTGCTGCGGGCGCGGGTGGCGGCCCGGCTACGGAGCAGGGCAGAGCCCGCCGCCGGGGCGCTGGCGCTGGGGCCCTTCGTCTTCGACTTTGAGCGGATGGACTTCCGCCGGGAGGGGACGGCCATCGAACTTTCCAAGGCCGAACAGAAGCTGCTGCGGGTGCTGGTGGAGAACCGGGGCCACGCGGTGAGCCGGGCCATGCTGGTGGACCGGGTGTGGACCGACGGGGCCCAGTTCGTGGAGGAGAACGCCCTGTCGGTGACGGTGCGGCGGCTGCGGGGCAAGCTGGAAGCCGACCCCGCCCGGCCGGAATATCTGAAAACGGTGTACGGCATCGGCTACACCTGGGCGGTGGAGCCATGACCGGGTGGGTCATCGCCGCGGCGCTGCTGGCGCTGGCGGGCATCATCGCTCTGGGGGCGGGCCTTGCGGCGCGCCGTCGGGCGCAGCGCACGCTGGACCGGGTGGAGGAGATGCTCACCGCCGCCATGGAGGGCCGCTTTGCGGAGGAACACTTTGACGAGAGCCGTCTCTCGGCGCTGGAGGCGCGGCTGGCCCGGTATCTGACCGCCAGCGAGACCTCGGCGGGCCGGGTGCGGCAGGAGAAAGACCGGCTGGCCAGCCTTGTGGCGGACATCGCCCACCAGACCCGCACGCCGGTGGCGAATCTGCGGCTTTATTCCCAGCTGCTGGCGGAGCAGCCCCTCTCCCCCGCCGGGCAGGACTGCGCGGCGGCCATCGACGCCCAGTCGGAAAAGCTGGGCGTGCTGGTGGAGGCGCTGGTCAAGACCAGCCGGCTGGAAACGGGCCTGCTGGCGCTGCACCCCGCGCCGGGGCCGCTTGAGCCCCTTTTGCGCCGGGCGGCGGCCCAGTACGCCCCCGCAGCGGCGGAAAAAGGCGTGACCCTCACCGTGGGCGAAGCGGCGGGGGAGGCGGTGTTCGACGAAAAGTGGACGGAAGAAGCCCTGTGCAACCTGCTGGACAACGCCGTAAAGTACACCCCCGCCGGGGGCAGGGTGACGGTGGAGGCGCGGCTGTACGAGATGTTCGCGGCCATTCGGGTGTCGGACACCGGCCCCGGCATCCCGGAGAGCGAGCACGCCAAAATCTTCGGGCGGTTCTACCGCTGCCCCGGGGCCTATCAGGCGCAGGGGGTGGGCATCGGCCTCTACCTTGCCCGCCAGATCTCTCAGGGGCAGGGAGGCTATGTGAAGGTGGAAAGCGCCCCCGGAAAAGGCAGCGTCTTTTCTTTGTGGCTGCCCCGGCGGTGAGGCCCGGCGCAAACACTTGTGTCAGAACTGTCACATTCCCGACAGCACCGGGAAAGATGTTTGTGATAAAGTCTGTGTTGTCGCAAGGACGCACAGACTTTTTCTTTGGGAGGAAAGACCAATGATCGTTTTGCAGACCCGGGGCCTGGAAAAGGTCTACGGAACAGGAGAAGCCCGGGTGCGGGCGCTGGACGGCGTGGACCTGGACGTGGAGCAGGGGGAGTTCGTGGCGGTGGTGGGCACCTCCGGCTCGGGCAAAAGCACCCTGCTGCACATGCTGGGCGGGCTGGACCGCCCCACCGCCGGCACCGTGGAAGTGGAGGGGCGGAACATCTTCGCTTTGTCCGACGAGGCGCTCACCGTGTTCCGCCGGCGCAAGATAGGCTTTGTGTTTCAGGCCTACAATCTGGTGCCGGTGCTCAGCGTGTGGGAGAACATCGTGCTGCCGGTGCAGCTGGACGGCCGCCGGCCGGACAAGGCCTACCTTGACCAGGTGGTGGAGGCGCTGGGCCTTTCGGAAAAGCTGGACCGGCTGCCGGGCCAGCTCTCCGGCGGCCAGCAGCAGCGGGTGGCCATCGCCCGGGCGCTGGCGGCCCAGCCGGCCATCCTGCTGGCGGACGAGCCCACCGGCAACCTGGACTCCAAGACCAGCCAGGACGTGCTGAGCCTGATGAAGGTGACGGGGCGGCGCTTTTCCCAGACGATGGTGATGATCACCCACAACGAGGAAATTGCCCAGCTGGCGGACCGCATTGTACGCATTGAGGACGGGCACATCGTGACGAGGGGGTGAGGGCATGAAGGTACAAAACCGCACCTGCGTGCGGCGGCTGAGCCTGCGGGCCCTGGCCGCCAGCCGCACCCGCAATCTGGTGGCGGTGCTGGCCATCGCCCTCACGGCGGTGCTTTTCACCAGCCTGTTCACCATCGCCCTGTCCATCAACGAGGGCTTTCAGCAGGCCACCTTCCGCCAGGTGGGCGGCTACGCCCACGGGGGCTTCAAGTACATCACCGAGGAACAGGCGGAACTGTTTTCTTCCGACCCGCTGGTGAAGGCCCACGGCCTGCGGCGTTTTTTGGGCATGGCCGAGGGGGACGCCTTCACGAAGGACCATGTGGAGGTGAGCTGGGCGGACGAGAACGAGGCGGACTGGATGTTCCTTGCCCCCACCACCGGGCGGCTGCCCGCCGAGGGCACCGACGAGGCCGCGGCGGACACCCGCGTGCTGGAACTGCTGGGGGTGGAGCCGGAACTGGGGGCGCAGTTCACCCTGCCCATCAACGTGGACGGCAAGCTCACCGAAGAGACCTTCACCCTCTGCGGCTGGTGGGAGAAGGACGAAGCCACCTTTGCCTCCCACGTGCTGCTGCCCGAGAGCCGGGTGGATTCCATTCTGGAAGAGCTTGAGGTGACCCCGCCGGGAGCGGACGGCATGACCGGCTGCCGGAACATGGACGTGATGTTCTCCTCCTCGCTGAACATCGAAAAGAACCTGCGGGACATCCTTGCCAATTACGGCTACCAGTGCGATACGCCGGGGGAAAACTACATCGGCATCGGCGTGAACTGGGCCTACACCGGGGCCCAGCTGAGCATGAAGCTGGACGCCTTCACCCTGCTGGCGCTGGCCGGGGCGCTGGGGCTCATCCTGCTCACCGGCTACCTCATCATTTATAATGTGTTCCAGATCTCGGTGGCGGGGGACATCCGCTTCTACGGCCTGCTGAAAGCCATCGGCACCACGCCCCGCCAGCTGCGCCGCGTCATCCGCATCCAGGCGCTGGCCCTCAGCGCGGCGGGCATCCCGGTGGGCCTGCTCCTCGGCTGGCTGCTGGGCGGCGCGCTGGTGCCGGTCATCACCGCCCGTCTCAACGGGGTGGCGCCGGTGGTGAGCGCCAACCCGGCCCTCTTTGCGGGGGCGGCCCTCTTCGCCCTCGTCACCGTGCTCATCTCCTGCCGCCGCCCCGGGCGGATGGCGGGGCGGGTGTCGCCGGTGGAGGCGGTGCGCTACACCGAGGGCCGTGCCCCAAAGCCCGGCGCGCGGCGACGGGTAAACGCTGTGTCGCTGCCCGCCATGGCGCTGGCAAACCTCGGCCGCAGCCGGGGCAAGACCGCCCTCACCATGCTGTCGCTGGCGCTGGCGGTGGTGTTGTTCTGGGCCACCACCGCCTTTGCGGGCAGCTTTGACATGGATAAATACACCTCCTATTTCACCGCCACCGACTTCATCCTGGCCAGCGCCGCCCACTTCCAGACCGGCAGCGAGATCTTCAACCCCGACCAGGCCCTGCCCGAAGAGGCCATCGAGGCGGTGAACGCCGCCGGGGGCGTGGCCGGCAGCGCGCGGGTCTACGGACGCACCTCGCTGGTGCAGGAGTTCGTCACCGACGATTATTACCGGAGCCTGCACGGGCGGTGGTACACCGAAGAGCAGCTGGACGCCATGCTCCGCTCGAAAGGGCGCAACGAGGCGGGCCGAGTGGAGGACACCGCCCAGCTCTACGGCATGGAGCCCTTCGCTCTGGACCAGCTGAAGGTGCTGGAGGGCGACCTTTCCAAACTGAACGACCCGGAGGCCAACTGCGTCGCGGCGGTCTACTCCGAGGACGACTACGGCGACCTTGTGCCGGACAGCCACTGGGCAAAGCTGGGGGACACAGTGACCCTGCGGTATGTGGAAAAGCTGGAATATGTGGACACGAACACCGGCGTGGCGTACAGCGACCTGACGGAAGTTCCCGCCGGGGCGGACCTCGTCGAGCGGGCGGTGGAATACCGGGACGTGGATTACACCGTGACGGCGCTGGTGGCGGTGCCCAACGCCCTGGACTACGGCTACTACGGCGCGGACGAGTTCGTGATGGGGGCCGAGACTTTCCTGCGGGATACCGGCACCGACAACGTGATGTACTACGCCTTCAATGCTGGGGAAGGGGCCGTCGACGGTCTCGAGGCGTTTTTGCAGAACTACACCGAAAACGTGGACCCCACCCTCGACTACGAGAGCAAGGCCACCTTCGCGGCGGAGTTTGAGAGTATCCGGCAGATGTTCCTTCTGTTGGGCGGCGCGCTGAGCTTCATCGTGGCGCTGGTGGGGGTGCTGAACTTCTTCAACGCCATCGTCACCGGCATCACCTCCCGCCGGCGGGAGCTGGCGGTGCTGGAAGCGGTGGGCATGACCGCCCGCCAGCTGCGCGCCATGCTGGCGCTGGAGGGCCTGGGCTACACTCTGGGCGCGGCGGCGCTGGCCCTGGCGCTGGTGGCGCTTGCCGGGCCGGCTTTGGGCGCGGCGGTGGAGCGCATCGTCTGGTTCTTCACCTTCCGTTCCACCCTCTGGCCGGTGGCGGCGCTGGGGGCAGCATTCGCGGTGCTGGGCGCGGCCATCCCGCTGGCGGTGAGCCGAACGGCCAGCCGCCGCTCGGTGGTGGACCGGCTGCGGCAGGAATAAAAACAGGGGCGGGCCGCCGGGCCCGCCCCTGTTTTGGCCTCCAATGGGGGGAAAAGGGTGAAAATCGCCCCGGAAGGTTTGCACTGAAGGGTAAAAAGGTGTAAAATAGCACCGAGACCGTCCTTCCGCCGCCGGTGGAACACGGGAACAAAACAACGACCTGGAAAGGGGTTTCCGTCGTGCAGTCTAAAAAACGCAAATCTTCCGATCTTTCCAAAAAGATCCGTGCTTTCATAAACAGTCCTGCCGGCCTGCCCATTCTGGCCGGCGTGTGCGGTGTGCTGGTGGTGATCATCATCGCCTGCGTCGTGATCGCCGTGCGCAGCTCCGCCGCCCAGCCGGACAGCAGTTCCGCCAGCTGGTCCGAACCGGCGGACGATTCCTCCTACGACGCCGAGGCCGGCAAGGTGAACAAAGAGGAGTTCACCGGCACCATCCTGCCCGGGACGGAGGACGCCGGCCAGGAGTATCTGGATGAAACTCTTTTCATCGGCGACTCCAACACCGCCCGCTATATGTACTACGGGCCGGACGACAACTCCGATGTGCACTTCACCACCATCGAGAACACGGTGGGCGTGGTGAGCGCCGGCGTGCAAAACATCACCAGCCTCAAGTGGGAGCACTTTGTGGGCAAGGGCGAGATGACCATTCCCGAGATCGTGGAGGTCATGCAGCCCAAGCGCATCATCATCAGCTTCGGCACCAACAACCTCACCATGGAGACCGACACCTTCATCGACTACTACTCCAAGGGTCTTGAGGCCATCCATGAGGCTTATCCTTACGCCGACATCATCGTCAGCGCCATCCCCCCGCTGGACAAGGAGCGCTCGAACACCAACCTGTCCATGAAGCAGGTGGACCGGCTGAACACCGCCATCGTGGAGATGTGCGAAGAGGAGGGCTACAAGTATCTGGACACCAGCGAGGCTCTGGAAGACCCGGAGACCGGCTGGGCCAAGAAGGACTACACCCTCACCCTGGACGGCGTGCACCTGAGCAAGGAGGGCGCGCGGGCGCTGTTTGAGTACATCCGCACCCACGCCTACATCACCGAGGACACCCGTCCGAAGCCTCTGAAGGACATTCCCAAGATCAACGGCGTCACCCCCGGCCTCATCACCCAGGACCCCATCGGGTTGCGCGGGCCCAGCGTGCCGGTGGAGATCTCCGCCAGCGAGGGCGGCCACATCGTGGGCGAGACCAGCCAGAGCGTGAAGAAGGGCCAGCAGACCAGCGAGATCACCGCCGTGGCGGACGAAGGCTGGGAGTTCTCCCACTGGAGCGCCAGCATCGGCTTTATCGACCAGCAGGAGACCATCCGCTTCACCGTGCCCGGCGACGCGGACGCCAACGGCGTGTTCATCACCGCCCACTTCCGCCAGAAGGAGGCGGAGCCCACTCCGTCGCCCAGTCCCTCGCCCAGCCCCAGCCCGTCGCCCAGTCCCTC
>DXBV01000084.1 GCA_019116345.1 Candidatus Allofournierella merdipullorum
GTTATCCATACAGGGCAGGTCGTCGTGGATGAGCGAGTAGCAATGGAGCATCTCCACCGCACAGGCCAGCTGCGCCGCCTGCTGCGCCTGGCCGCCCAACAGTTCGCAGGTCGCCATGCACAGCACCGCCCGCACCCGCTTGCCGCCGGCCAGAAGGCTGTATCGGGCAGCTTCGTTCACCTGGCTGCCCAGGGGAAGATATTCGTCACAGCAGGCTGTGAGCTGCGCGTTGAACAGCTCCAGATACGCTTCGTAGCGCTGCCGGTAATTCATACTTCGTCGCTCCCCTCCTGCGGTTTTGCAAGCTGCGCGATGCGCTCGTCGATGGTCTGCATCTTCAGCTGAGCCTTGTCCAGCGCGTTGGTGCAGTACTCCGCCAGCGCGGCGGTCTCGGTGTAAAGGGAGATGGCTTCCTCCAGCGGAGTGTCCGGGCTGGACAAGCGGTCCAGCAGGTCCTGCAGGCGGGCCATGCCCTCCTCAAAGCTTTTGGGATTTTTCATTGGTATCCTCCTGGGTCGGGATGACCTGTTCCACCCGGCAGAGCGCGCTCGCGCCCTGCCCTTGCAGGCGGATGATCTGATCCGGTCGCAGCGCCGCAACGGGCACACACGCTCCCGCTTCATCGCGCAGGATGGCGTATCCCCTGCCCAGCACCGCATAGGGGCTCAGAGAATGCGCCAGCGCGCAGGCTGAGACCAGTTCCCTTCTCTTTTCCGTCAGCAGCCGGCTCTGCGTTTTGCGAAGCTCTGCGCACAGTTCCAGCAGCTTGTCCCTTTTGGGGCGGCAAAGCGTTTCGCCGTTGAGCTGCCCGGCGACATTCCGGGCCGCAGCAAGCTCATTATAGCACAAATTCAGCCTGGAATGCATATATTCATGAATATTTGACAAAGTTGTGCATATTTTTTTCCGTTCGGCCTCCCGGTCGGGGACGGCCAGCTCCGCCGCCGCACTGGGCGTGGGAGCGCGCAGGTCTGCCACATAATCCAGAATGGACACGTCGATCTCGTGCCCCACTGCGCTGATGAGCGGCGTTTTGCAGCCATAGGCCGCCCGGGCGATACCCTCGTCGTTGAACACCCAGAGATCTTCCCGGGAACCGCCGCCCCGGGCAACGATGATGACGTCGGCAAGGCCGCTCCGGTCCAGCGTTGTAATGGCGCTGCTGATCTCTCCGGCCGCGCCCAGTCCCTGCACGTTCACTCCCGCCAGCAACAGTGTGGCCAGCGGCCAGCGGCGGCCGAGCACGTTACGGATGTCCTGCAGCGCAGCGCCGGTAGCACTGGTGACCACGCCGATGCAGCGCGGATAAGCAGGCAGCGGCTTTTTGTGCTCGGGGCGGAACAGACCTTCCTGCTCCAGCCGGGCTTTCAGCTGGTCAAACGCCAGTTGTGCCGCGCCCAGTCCGTCGGGAAAAAGGTCCTGCACATAGACTTGGAAAGAGCCGGTGGCTTCGTAAAGGCTGACTCGGCAGCGCACGATCACCCGCATGCCGTCCTGGGGCACAAACCCCAGCCGGCGCGCTTCCTGGCGGAACATCACCGCTTTGACGCTGGCCTTTTCGTCCTTGAGGGTAAAGTACCAGTGGCCGCTCTTTACATGGTTCACAAAGCCGCTGACCTCGCCCCGCAGAGCCAGGTCTGAGAGGAAGCCGTCACTGTCCAGCACCGACTTCACATAGCGATTCAGCGCGCCGACGCCGATCACGTCAGTCATGAGCCACCTCCCGCGCCGCCAGTACCGCGACGCCGATGGCGTTGTCGCTGGAAAAACGGCCGGGCACGAAGTGAGCGCCCGGCAGACGCGCGGAGAGCTCCTTCTGGATGATGTCACTGCTCATCACGCCGCCGGCGAACACCACCGGCAGCCCAGGATGCATTTCAAGGGCCGCCTTGACCATTTTATAGGCCGTCTCGGCGATGCACAAAAGGCAATACCGGCAGACATAAGCCTCGCTTTTCCCGGCGGCCAGCAGCTGATTGCACTGGTTCTCCAGACCGGACAGGCTGCATTGCGTGCCTTTCACGCTGGCTTTGGGGCGGATGCGCTCGGTGCATTGGGCGGCAAGCTCGCTCACCTGCACCCCCGCGGGAAACCCGAAGCCCAACCGAACGCCCACCCGGTCCACGGCCTGGCCCGCATAGAGGTCGGTGCTGGTGCCGATGCACTCCACCCGGTCCGCACCGTGGCAGAGCAGCAGGTCGGTGGTGCCGCCGGAGACATGAAAGACCAGAGCCTGCCGCTCAAACAGGTTCTCGTCTTTGCTGGCGTACAGCGCCGCCGCGATGTGGCCCTGCTGGTGTGTAGTCTGGACGAGGGGGATCCCCCTCGCCTTGCTGAACGCCGTTGCGGCGGAGATGCCCGCAAGGAAGCAGGGCATATAGGAGCCTTCCACCGGGCGGGGCCGGGCGGAGACGCCCACCGCCTCCACTTTCGTCAGGTCCACGTCGGCGGCAAGCTCCTCCAGCAGGCCCGGAAGCGCCGCCGTGTGGTGGAACAGCGCGTCGCTCTGGCGCAGGCCCAGCTGGCCGGGACGCACCGGCAAAAACTTCTTTTTATCACAAACAACCTCTTTGGAGCAGGTGTCGTACACCGCCAAAGAGGTTGCATAGTTGCTCGTATCAAACCCAAGCGTCAGCATGGCTCACACCTGGGCAGGTTCGCCGCTCTCAAGGCCAAGCTGGCGCACCACATTGCCCAGCAGCCCGTTGACGAACTGATAATCGGTTTCATCGGCATATTTCTTGGTCAGTTCCACCGCCTCGTTGATGGCAACGCCGGGCAGTTTTTCCGGGCCGTAGGCCGCTTCGGCGATGGCCAGGCGCAGCACAGTGAGGTTGACCCGGGGGATGCGCTCCAGGGTCCAGCCTTTCAGATTGGCGCGGATGAGGTCGTTGATCTCGGCAGAATGCTCGTAGTAAGCAGCGAGAAGCGCCTGGGCGAAGTCGTCCAGAGGGTAGTCTCCGGCCTCGTTGGCGCGCTCGATCACATCGGCCAGGGGCATATCGTCAAAAGTGGCGGCAAAGGCAGCCAAAAAGGCGTTTTCGCGCGCGGCGCGGCGGGATAATTTCTCCATCGTTGTTCCTTTCACAGCGAGCGGCCCCCCTGCATGGCGCGGGAGGGCCCCTGGCTTATCGTTGGTGGGTCGGATTATTCTTCGGTGGCCTCGGGCCGGACCTGAACGCCGGCCACGATCACGTTCACGCGGGAAACGGTGATGCTGGTCATGTTCTGCACAGCGGCCTTCACGTTCTTCTGCACCTTCTCGCACACCGCGGGGATCTTGGCGCCGTAGAACACAACGACCTGCAGAGTGAGCTCGGCCACATCGTCATTCAGGCTCACAGCCACGCTTTTGGATTTGGAGAGCAGGCCCTTCACACCGGCGGTGGCGGGGCTGACTTCCTTGACGCCCTCGATCTCCAGCGCGGCCATGCGGGCGATCTTCGCGATCACTTCGGTGGAAATCTGCAGGCTGCCATTCACAACGCAGGTATTCGAAACGTCCATACCCGGTCCTCCCAAAACTTGCAATTTTGCGTCCATGCGAAGGCATGGGAACTTTCCATGTTATTATACCATCTTCCGGCCCATTCTACAACTGTTATTTTACCTCCACGATAGTGATGTTCTGGGCGGTCACCTGGCACTTGCTCAGCACGATGTCACGGATCTGGGCCACCTCTTCCTTGGTGAGGCCGTCGCTTGTGGTCATCACCGTCACATCCACCGCGTCGCCGTCGATGAAGGCAACGCAGTCCACAAAGCCTTTGGCTTTCACGAGGTTCTCAATGTCGCTCTCGGCGGTGATATGGTCGATGGTGGCCGTGAGCTCGGTGGTAAGCTTCTCCTTTTCCTCGTCGGAAAGCTTTGCGCTCTTCAGGCTTTTCTGCAAGGTATCCAGCGCCTCGTCCCGGGACTTGGTGCGGGTGAGACGGGCCTGCTCAAAGAACTCTTCGCCGGTGGGCTCCCCCACGCTGACCAGCTGAGCCTCGCCGTAATTCTTGTTGCCGGTCTCCACCTCTCCGTCCACGGCCAGCGCGTCGGTCACCACGCCGGTGGTCACCGGAGCGTTCGCCTCGGCGGCGTCCAGTGCAAGATCGGTGCTCTTGGCGTACTCCCAATTCAGGTAGACCGCCACGCCCAGGGCGACCACAAGGGTGAGCAGAGTCATCTTCTGGTTCAGTTTTTTGCTTCGCATCACGATACCTCCAACTTAACTCATTTTTGATATGCTGATCCGGTTTGTGGACACCCCGGTGAGCACCGAGACCGCCTGTGTGATCTGGGCGTTCACCGTCACGTCGCCCGCGCCCTCGCACACAACGGCGATGCCGCGGATAACAGGTTCCCAGGTCATCTCCACCAGCGCATCCTGCCCCTTGTGGGTATCCACCAGAATGTGCTCGAACTGTCGCTGACCGTTCTCGCCGCCGTCGGTCTCGTCCAGGGCGTAGACGGTCTCGGCACTGGCATCCAGCGTGACCGCCACTTTGGTCCTTCCCGCTCCCTCGATGGAGCCGATGAGTTCGGTGAGAGTCGCCTCCAGCTGGCGGACGTAAGCTTCGCTGCGCTGCTGGGCAGTCTGGGCGGCGGCGGATGCCTCCTGCGATTTTGTTTCATTGCTAAAGGGCAGCCCGCCCGCGATGAGCAGGAACACCCCCAGCACGCCCGCAAAGAACACCAGACTCCCGCGGCCGGAAAGGCGTTTGGGCAGCAGTGCTCCGATTCGTTCCAAGTTCATTTTCTTTCCTCACATGTTCGGCGGCGCGGTCTGCCAGCTGCACGCCGTTTCTCCCAGAAGTTCCTTTGCAAGTTCCAGCGCCTCGTCGGGCCGGTCGGTGCATATCGTTGCCGCGGGGAGCGCATTTTCCCCTCCCGGCTCAATGTCCACTTCCGCTTCGATGCCCTCGGCGGCCAGACGTTCTTCAATCTGCCGGGCAAGGCTCTGGCAGGCGTAACCCGAGACATAATCGGAATAGTCCGCGGGCTGTACCGTGCTTTCAAAGGACAGGTCGGCAAGTCCCGCCCAGTCCGCCCCGGCGGCCGGGCTGACCACCGACACTAAAATATACAGCGCCAGCACGGTTTTTATGCTTTTGAAACTGCCCTGCCGGGGTAAAAACAAGTCCAGCGCCCCGGCGAGGATGCAGGCCACGCAGACGTTCAGCGCCCAGAGTTTCATGGCTCTATCCCCCTCCCCCCATGGTGATCATCAACGCGGTGGACAGCACCACCAACATAAAGAAAAACACCAGGAACGAAACGCAGATGCCCACCGCCTGGCCCATGCCCTCCAGCACGCGCCCCGCTCTGTTCAGCCCGAAGGCCTTGGACGCGGCGCCGCCCAGCTGATACGCCCCATAGCAAAAGGCGCTGTAGACCAGAACGGGCAAAAAGTCGATGGCCAGCACCGCAATGGCCGCAAACCCCAGCGAGCCTTTGAGTACTCGGAGCCCGCTGAGCACGCTGCCCATGGCGTCGGAGGCCACACTCCCCACCACCGGGATGCTGCTGCTTATGAGGAACTTTCCCGTTTTCATCGCCAGCGTGTCGGCGTTCTGCGCCAGCACGCTCTGCAGCCCCAGCACCGCTCCGAACAGCACCGACACCAGGCCCAGCAGCCATTTGACCGTCTTGGCCAAAAGTTCGCATCCGTCGGCAACGCCTCCCACGCCGCACAGGCTGCCGGCAGCGTTGAGGGCCAGATACACCTGCAGCACCGGCAGCGCCGCCGCGCAGATGACCTGGGCGCTGAAATTGGCCATGGTAAGGAACATGCCGCTGTAGACCATGGCCTGCGTAGGCTGGCCGCAGCTGGCGATGACTCCGGAAAACACCGGCACAAAGCTCACAAGATACACCTGCCACTGTGCGATGCTCTCGCTCACCGTGTTCACCAGTTCCAGCGCCGGAGCAAGGCTCACGGTGAACATGCCCAAAACGCAGACGCTCTCCAGCGGCCCGGACCAGTCGCCCTGGGGCGCAAGGGCCAGCGCCACTGCCCCGAGCACCGCTGCACCCAGCAGCTGCACCAGCAGCCGCACCGGTTTTTCCAGCTGCTGCCGGGCCGTTTCAAGCAACGCTCCCAGCATATCACCCAGGGAGGCCTGCTGAAATTCTTCCGCGGTGATGCCCGGCTCGTCCAGCGCTTGCTGCACGTCCGGCGGCAAAGCATCGCCCTCGGCAAAAACGACGGCGGGCAGCATCAGAAGAAGGAGAATGACACAAAGGATTCGTCTCATTGCAAAAACGCGATCAGCGCCCCCAGGATGTTTTCGAACAGCGGCAGTGCGCACACCAGAATGAGGCAGCGTCCCGCCAGCTCCACCTTGCCCGCAAGGGAGGAAAGCCCGGCGTCTTTGCACACATCCTGCATGTTCTGGGCCACCAGCGCGATGCCGGCAGCCTTCAGCACCACCAGAAAGCTCTCGCCATCCAGGTATCCGGCGGCTTCGGTGAACCAGGCCACCAGCGGCTGCGCCAACTGCAGGATGCGCCCCAGCAGCAGTACGGCGCACAGGGTCAGGCAGGCGGCCGCATAGGCGGGCGTATACTGCCGCAGCAGCGTGATGAGCAGGGCCGCCACCAGCACGAACGCCGCGATCCCGAAAATCTCCATGGCCCATCACAGATCGAACAGCGCCTTGATGCTGACGAACAGGTCGCTGATCTGCTGCACCAGCATCGAGAGCACCACAATCAGACCGGCAAGGGTGGTCATCATGGCCTGATCCTCCCTGCCCGAACGGATCAGAAGTTGATTGAGCACCGCCACGATGATGCCGATGGCGGCGATCTTGAACACAAGGTCGATATCCATTTTCAGCTCCTTTTCCCCGGTCAAAACAGCAGCAGCGCCGCCAGCGCGCCGCAGCACAGGCCCGCCTTTGCATACAACTGTTTTGCCTGTTCATACTCCCTCCGGGCTTCGTCCCGCAGCCCAGCGCAGCGCCTGAGATAGTAGGCGCAGTGGCGCGCTTCCTCCTGCCCCGCCGCGCTGCCCAGGCGGGTAAAAAATCCCTCCATCTGATTCCAGGCAGGCCTGTCCAAGTCGGGCGGGCAGGCAAGCCGTTGCAGCTGGCCGCAGTCCGCAAGGCACAGGCCTGGCATGTCCCGCCGCTCTTTTAAAAGCATAAGTATGTCGCTCAGCGGCGCGGCACGGTAAACGATCTCATCCTGCACCAGAGCGATGAGGCGTTCCAGCTGTTCCAGAACCGCCAGCCGCCGCCGCTTTTTCTCTGCCAGATGCCAGCCGGCGGCCCAGCCGGTAAACACCACCAGCGCAGCCCCAAAAAGACGCAGCATCACGCTCACAGCCAGCTCACCTGCTTCACGACCCCCGGATGAGACGCGCCTGCCAGCAGCCCGATGCAGGAAAAGCTCTTTGACAGTCGCTCTCTGGACGCGCCAAAACGCTGTTCCACCGCCTCGAACGCGTCACCGTGCACCGTGCAGACAAAGCTCACTCCGCCCTTTGAACCGGCGCAAACCGCCTCAAAATCCGCCTCGTCCCCCAACTCGTCGCAAAGGATGACCTGCGGCCCCAGGCTGCGCAGGGCGCTTATGATGCCCTCCCGTTTTTCGCAGCCGCTGAGTACATCGCAGTGCAGCGGCGCCGGAGCGGCAAATCCTCCCGCGCCGCAGGGCCAGATCTCCATACGCTCGTCCACCACCGCCACCTTTTTGCCCGCCCGGCTCAGCAGCGCGGACACGCTCCGCAGCAGAGTGGTTTTGCCGCTGCCCGGCGGCCCCACCAGCACAAGCCCCCGGAAGGGACCGAGAAGATGGTCCCGCAGGGCGACCGGCAGTTCGCCCGTAGCGGTGCGGGCAATGCGGATGTTCAGCGAGGTGACGGTGGAGAGGCCCTTCATCGTCTGTCCCTGCCTGCGGAACAGGCCCGCGACCCCCACACGGTGGCCACCCGGAAGGGTGAAAAAGCCTTCCGCCAGCTGCTGTTCATAGCTGTGCACCGAATGCTCGCACAGCGAATAAAAGCATTCCTGCAACTGGGCGTGAGTGAGCGCCTGCGCCGGGCCCTGACCCGGCAGACAGAACTGACCGTCCGCGCAGGTCAGCACCACCGGACGCCCGCTGCGAAGATGTATTTCATGGATGGTCTGCGCCTGCCGGGGCGAAAGGTCCTCCAGCGGGCGGCGCAGAAATCCCGGCAGCCGCCGGATCGCGGTATAATACTCGTCCATTTTTGTTTCACCGTCCTTTGCTTTCTATGGTATGAGCCCCCGGCGCCGGATAGAACAAAAAGGAGCGTCCGCTCCCTTGGGAACGAACGCTCCTTTTTGTCTGTAAAGTTATTCAGCCTTGCAGCATTTGCAGGAACTCCTGTTCGGTGAGAACAGGCACACCCAACTGCTGGGCCTTGGTGAGCTTGGAACCGGCAGCCTCGCCTGCCACCACATAGGCTGTCTTTTTGGAGACGGATCCGCTGGCCTTGCCGCCGTTTTTGACGATGAGCGCCTCGGCCTCGGCGCGTGACATGGTTTCCAGCGTGCCGGTGACCACGACGGTCTTGCCCGCCAGCTTGTCGGTCTTTTCCTCGCCGTGCCAGGTCATGTTCACGCCGGCGCGGCGCAGGCGGTCCACCAGGTCCGCCGTACCCTCCCGGGCGAAAAACTCCACCACGCTCTGGGCCATTACGCCGCCGAATCCGTCGATGGCACTGATCGCCTCGGCGTCTGCGGCCTGCACCGCCTCCATCGAGCCGAAATGCTCCGCCAGCAGCGCGGCAGCCTTGTCGCCGATGTTGCGGATACCAAGGCCAAAGAGCAGCTTATCCAGATTGTTCTCCTTGCTGGCTTCGATGGCCCGCAGCAGATTGTCGGCGCTCTTCTGCTTGAATTTGTCCAGCGTCAGCAGCTGCTCAGCGGAAAGGTCATAGAGGTCGGCGGCACAGCGCACATAGCCTTTCTCCACCAGCTGGGCCGCCACCGCTTTGCCCAGACCGTCGATGTCCATGGCCGCACGGGACGCGAAATGGATAAGGTTGCGCAGGGTCTGGGCCGGGCACTCGGGGTTGATGCAGCGCAGAGCTGCCTCCCCCTCCAGATGCACCGCTTTTGCGCCGCAGCTGGGGCAGGTGTCCGGCAGGCGGAACGGCGCCGCGCCCTCCTGGGCGTGGGCGGTGACCGCCACCACCTCAGGGATGATATCCCCCGCCTTTCGCACCAGAATGGTGTCGCCGATGCAAACACCCAGTTGGTCAATGAAGTCCTGGTTGTGAAGGATGGCACGGCTCACGGTGGTGCCCGCCAGCTGCACCGGCTCAAACACCGCCGTGGGGGTAAGCACGCCGGTGCGGCCCACCGTCACATCCACATGCAGCAGCGTGGTGGGCTTTTCCTCCGGCGGATACTTGAAGGCGATGGCCCAGCGGGGGAATTTGTTGGTGCTGCCCAGCCGTTCCCGCTGGCTGAAGTCGTCCACCTTGATGACCGCTCCGTCCATATCAAAGGAAAGCTCGCCCCGGCTGCGGCCGATGGCCTCGATCTCGCCGATGGCGTCCTCGATATCGGTAAAACTGTTATAGCGGGGCGACACCGGGAAGCCCAGCGATTTCACATAGTCCAGGCTCTGGCGGTGACTGGTGATGGCGGGGCCGCCGCGCATCTGCTGGATGTTGAACACAAAGATGGAAAGCCCGCGGCTCGCAGTGATGCTGCTGTCTTTCTGGCGCAGCGAACCGGCGGCGGCGTTTCGGGGATTCTTGAAGGGCTGCTTGTCGCTGAGTTCCTGCTCCTCCACCAGCTTTTCGAAGGCTGCGTGGGGCATATAGACCTCGCCCCGCACTTCCAGATATTCCGGTGCGTTTTCCAACTGCTTGGGAATGTCCGCAATGGTGGCCAGGTTTGCGGTGACGTCCTCGCCCACCACGCCGTCGCCCCGGGTGGAGCCGCGCACAAAGCGGCCGTTTTCGTATTCAAGACTCACCGAAAGGCCGTCGATCTTGACCTCCACCACATACAGCGGCTCAAGGCCCTCGCCGCGCACCCGGCGGTCAAACTCCCGCAGTTCGTCAAAGCTGAAGGCGTCCTGCAGACTTTCCATTTTGACCTGGTGGGTCACCTTGGCAAACCGGCCGGAGGGCGCTCCGCCCACCTTCTGAGTCGGCGAATCCGGCGTGACCAGCTGGGGAAACTCCGCCTCCAGCGCTTTGAGTTCCCGGGTCAGAGCGTCGTATTCATAGTCCTCCAGTTCGGGGGCGTCCTGTTCATAATAAAGGCGATTGTTGCGTTCGATCACCTGCCGGAGGGCGGCGACACGCGCCTTTGCCTGTTCCAGTTCCATATTTTTCACCTCTGCAAAAGCCGCCCGCAGACGGCTGGTCGTCTCGGGTTATTATACCACAATCAGGCTGCCCCTTCTACATAAAATTGAGGCGTCTGGCCAACGATCAGCAGCTGCGACACGCAGATGGTGCTCTCGGCGGTGGTCTCCACCTGCATCCCCGCCAGCACCGCGCAAAGCTGCACCGAAAACACCAGGTCCGTTTGCAGTTTGGTCTGGTTCACTCCCGCGGAGGTAAAGGAGGTCTCCACCCGAGTCTCCACGTGTGAAAGGGGGATCACCTTTACATCGATATCCGGTCCGCGTCCGGAAAAGAGCTGCAGGCCCAGCAGCGTGCCCAGCGGAACGGAGAAATCTGCCGCCCCCTCCTCCATGGACCGGGTCAGATCGCTCTCCAGCATGTATTGGAGCTGCGCAAGGCGGGAGGCGTCGGCCTCGGCGCTCTGCACCCGGCCTGCCGAATCATATTGAAGAAGATAGAGATCTTCCAGCAGTTCCGGCGTATCCCGCAAGCAGTCCGCCACCGCCGACTGCATCCAGCGCACCGCACGCTCCTTGCACTCATATTCCGCCATCACCCGGGCCACCGGACGTATCTTTTGTTCCAGCTTCACAAGGCTGAACACGAGCAGCGCGGCCAAAAGCAGAACGCACAGGCTGAACCTGCTTCTTTTCTGTTTTTTGACATCTGTCACAAACCCGCGCCGCTGCATGAACTCTCCCCCATTTTACCTTTTTCTCTTAAAAAGATATTCAAAGGGGGACAAAAACGTGAAAATTCAAGATTCCGAATCTTCGCTGCGCCAAAGAGTCAAACGAAGAACACCGTCCAGCGCGGCATACAACACGCCGGCCAGCGGCCAGACAACCCAGGTGATCGCCCAGTGGCCGCTCAGAAAGCTCCAGCCAAGATAAATCGCTACGGCAAGGGACCAATAAGCCCAGGCAACAGCCTCTTTCGCGCCGTTTTTTTCCTTTTCACAATAGGCGTAGTCCGCTTCCTGGAGGAGTTTTGCCATGCTGGCCCAGCGCACGCCGCACAAAATGAATAAAACCACGCCGACAGCGGCCAGCAGGATGGTCAGGCACAAGAGCAGGACCGTTGGGAACAGGTCGCCTTTGAGCAGGATGCTCAAAAACAGCGGAATGATTGAAAGGATGCAAATGCAGGTGGCCGCAATGTTGCAGGCCGCATAGGTGCCGCGGTAATTTTTCTTTTTCTCAGTCACCATGCCATGTACGCCATATTCCGTCTCAAAGGGCTCGCTGTCGATGAATTCATAGGGGGCGTTTTTAAAGCCGCACCAGACAAAGAGTGACACACCTGCGGCTACCAGCACCACAAGAGCACACAACCCGGCAGCACCGGCGATCTCCTCCGTAATGCCGGCAACGCCTGCATCCGAAGCAGCCCCAAGCATAAGAAGCGGAATGAGGGAAACAATGCAGAGAAATGTGCCTGCAGCAATGACCTCAGCGGCTTTTCGGCGCCAATGCAAAAACTCCTGAGCCTGTGCAAGGGTAATGCGCTTTACACTTGTTTCTCCTCCGCCCGGAGTGTATTCTTCCAGTTCCAGCTCGTCTTTCAAAAGATAATCAGTGGTCACACCGAACAGCGCGCTCAGCTGGAGAAGCTTTTCCAGTTCAGGTACAGTCTGCGCGCTTTCCCATTTTGACACCGCCTGACGGGAGACATTCAGCTTTTCCGCAAGCTCTTCCTGGGACCAGCCATTTTTCTTTCGTAGGCGAATCAGTTTGTCGGCAAAAATCATCGCTTGTTCCTCCATGTTTTGAGTGCGGTGCGGCGTTTTAGGCCGCCCGTCTGAGTCAAGCATACCCGAAATCATGGTTGCGCACCACCAAACGGCGGCTTGAAATTTGTCAACCCGGGGTTGCGCACTCAGAAAGTATGGGATGCACAGGAAAAGAAAAACGGGCTCGCCGCACAGGGCGAGCCCGAAAGGACAAATTATCAGATGGAGATGGTCTCCGCAACATCCAGCAGGGTGGTGTCGATGCTCTTGTGCATGGACAGCGCCACGTTGATGTCGTAGTCAACGATCTTGTCGGCAGACACAGCCACAACGCGGTTGAAGATACCCTTTTCCAGCAGGATGACCGCCTGATAGCCCATACGGGAAGCGGTGACCCGGTCCCGCAGACTGGGAGAGCCGCCGCGCTGTACATGGCCCAGAACGGTAGCACGGGAGTCGATGCCGGTGCGGGCCTGGATCTCATTGGCCAGATCCTGGGCATGCCCGACGCCTTCAGCAACGATCACGATGAAGTGCTTTTTGCCGGTTTTCTGGGTGAATTGCATCCGATCCAGAATATCCCGCTCCAGATCGTAGGGACGCTCGGGAATCAGGGTGGCGATGGCGCCGGTGGCAATGCCCACGTTCAGGGCGATGTAGCCGGCGTTGCGGCCCATGACCTCCACAACACTGCAGCGGTCGTGGCTCTGGGTAGTATCACGCAGCTTATCCACCATCTCCACCGCAGTGTTCATGGCGGTATCATAGCCAATGGTGTACTCGCTGCAGGCGATGTCGTTGTCAATGGTGCCGGGAATACCGATGCAGGGGATCCCCAGATTGGCAAGAGCCTTTGCACCGCGGAAAGAACCGTCGCCGCCGATGACCACCAGCGCATCGATGCCCAGCTTTTTGCACATTTCGGCGCCCTTTTTCTGCCCCTCTTCAGTCTTGAACTCAAGGCAGCGGGCGGTGTACAGAACAGTGCCGCCGCGGTGGATGATTTCCGAAACGCTGCGCAGGTTCATCTCATAGGTCTCGCCGTTCAACAGGCCGTTGTAACCGCGTTCAATACCGATCACACGCATGCCGTGGCTAAGGGCGGTACGCACAACGGCGCGCACAGCAGCGTTCATGCCGGGTGCATCGCCGCCGCTGGTAAGTACGCCAATCGTCTTGACTTCCTTTGCCATAAAAAAGCCCCCCAAAAAACGATTCTAATATCAAAAACTGCATGTCTCCGCTGCATAAAAAACCGCAGAGACGCAACTGTGGATTACCACAGGGCTATTATACCATCGGTGCAACAAAAACGCAAAAGAAAGATGGGGCCAAATGTTCACAAATTTTGCCATACTGACCTCAATCAAATTGTGCGAATGGCTTTATCAAGCGTTTTTTCACTTGAATGCCACGTTTTCGTCGCCCAGGATGCGTTTCAGCTCACTCGTCAAAAGTTCATGTTCCATGCTCCACAGATTCCGAGGCGCGAGGGTAAGCTGAGCCCGATCCTCGAAATAGATATACACCGGAAGCTGCCCCTCAAAGATAGAAAGCAGATTTTCCACCTTGGCAAACTGCGGGCTGCTCTGGCTGGGGACCTTGAGATACATCCCCTTGCGGGCCGTTTTTTCCTTTGCCGGACGCGGCGCGTTCGGAGCAGACGGCGAATACTCATCGATGAGGGTGATGCGCTCCGCCACCAGCTTGGCGTTTTCTTCTTCCTTCACCGATACCCGCCCGTTTATCACCACCACAGCGTTGTCCTGCAGGGCGCTGCGGCAGTCCGCCAGCACTTTGGGGAACACGATGATCTCCATGGTGCCGCTCAGATCTTCCACGTTGGTGAAAGCCATCATGGTATTGGAGCGGGTGGTCATGAACTTGGTCTTGATGACCGCGCAGACAATGTTCACATGTTTGCCGTCGTAGCGGCGGGCTTCCTCCCCCATCAGGTCAGCAATGCGGCAAGCCCCGATCTTCTGCATCTGCTGACGGTAGCCATCCAGCGGGTGACCGGAAAGGTACAGACCGCTGACCTCCTTTTCCATCTTCAGCAGTTCGGGCAGACTGAATTCGCCGTGGTCCTCGATATGGAAGTCCTCCCCAGCGCCGGTGCTCGTGTCGGACATCTGGCTGAACAGATCCAACTGCCCCTCCACGTTGCGGCCCACATCGGTCTCCACACTCTTGAAGATGGCGTCCACGTTTTCCAGCATGGCCTTACGGCTGACGCCGGTCTCGTCGAACGCGCCGCATTTGACAAGGCTCTCCGCCGCGCGGCGGTTCAGCTCCTGCCCGTGCAGACGGCGGCAGAAGTCATAGAGCGAAGCAAAAGGCTTTTCCTTGCGCTCCCGCACCACGGCGGCAATAAGGTTTCGGCCCACGTTTTTAGTGGCGTTCAGCCCGAAGCGGATGCTCTTGCCGTCCACGGTAAAGCCGCCGTCACTGACGTTGATACTGGGCGGCAGCACCTTAATGCCCAGCCGCTGGCATTCGCCGGTGTACTCGATGACCTTGTCGGTATTGTCCAGCACACTGGTGAGCAGCGCAGCCATGAACTCGCTGGGATAGTGGCACTTGAGGTAGGCGGTCTGGAAGGCCACGTAGGCATAGCAGGCCGCGTGGGATTTGTTGAAGGCGTAGGACGCAAAGCTGCTCATATCGTCGAAGATATCGTTGGCAGCCTGCTCGCTGATGCCGTTGGCGGCGCAGCCGGTAACGAAGTGCTGGCGCTCCTTCTCCATGACGTCGTGCTTTTTCTTGCTCATGGCACGGCGCACCAGGTCTGCCTGGCCCAGCGTGAATCCCGCCAGTTCCCGGCAGATCTGCATCACCTGCTCCTGGTAAACGATGCAGCCGTTGGTCACATCCAGGATATGGGCCAGTTGCGGAGTCTTATAGCGCACTTTGTCCGGCTCGTGGCGGTTGCGCAGATAGGTGGGGATGGAGTCCATGGGGCCCGGGCGGTAAAGACTGATGAGGGCGATGATGTCCTCCAGATTCTTCGGCTGAAGCCCGGTGAGCACCTGCTTCATGCCGGTGCTTTCCAGCTGGAACACGCCCTCCGTCTCGCTGCGGCCCAGCATCTCATAGGTGGCCGCATCGTCGTAAGAGATGTTGTCCATGGAAAAGTCCGGCTGGCGGCGGCGCACCATCTCTTCGGCATTTTTGATGACCGTGAGGGTGCGCAGGCCCAGAAAGTCCATTTTCAGAAGGCCCAGTTCCTCGATGGTGGTCATGGTGAACTGAGTCACCGGCACACCGTCGTTGGAGGCCAGCGGCACATACTCGTTTGCCGCCTCGCGGGTAATGACCACGCCCGCCGCATGGGTGGAGGCATGGCGGGGCATGCCCTCGATTTTAATTGCCGTATCAATGAGTTCCTTCACCTGGGCGTCCGCCTCGTACTGGGCTTTCAGCTCCGGCGAGACCTCCAGCGCCCGGTTCAGGGTCATCTTTAGCTCCATGGGCACCATTTTGGAGACGGCATCCACCTGAGCGTAGGGCATACCCAGCACCCGGCCCACGTCCCGAATGGCGGCACGGGCCGCCATGGTGCCGAAGGTGATGATCTGGGCCACATGGTCGTGGCCGTATTTCTCGTTCACATAGTCGATGACCTCCTGCCGGCGCTCATAGCAGAAGTCTACGTCGAAGTCGGGCATGCTCACCCGTTCGGGGTTCAGAAAGCGCTCAAACAGAAGGTTGTAACGGATGGGGTCGATGTTGGTGATGCCCACGCAGTAGGCCGCTAGGCTGCCCGCGCCGCTGCCGCGGCCGGGGCCCACAGGGATGCCCTGCTGCTTTGCATAGTTGATGAAATCGAAGACGATGAGGTAATAGTTGGTGTAGCCCATGCGGCGGATAACGTCGATCTCATATTCCAGCCGCTGACGCATCTCATCGGTCACGCCGTCACCGTATCGGCGGACAAGGCCCTCCCTGCAGAGCTTTTCAAAATAGGCCTGGTTCTCCATGCCGTCGGGCGCTTCGAAATAAGGCAGCTTGGTGACGCCGAACTCAAAATCGAAGTTGCACATCTCGGCGATCTTGACCGTGTTCTCGCAGGCGTCCGGCGCAATGGAAAACAGGTCGTACATCTCCTCGGTGCTTTTGAGATAGAATTCGTCCGTCTCAAATTCCAGCTTGTCCGCGTCCTGCACAGTCTTGCCGGTCTGGATGCAGATGAGGATGCTCTGCATCTTGCTGTCCTCCTTGCGGAGGTAATGGGCGTCGTTTGTGGCCACCAGAGGGATACCCGTCTCCCGGGAAAGCCGGATGAGCAGCGGCAGGACCTGCTGCTGCGCGTCGATGCCGTGGTCCTGGATTTCGATAAAGAAATTTCCCTGACCGAAAAGCTCATTGAAATAGAGCGCGGTGGCCTTTGCCTTGTCGTAGTCCCCCGCCAGCAGCGCCTGCGGGATCTCGCCCGCAAGGCAGGCAGAAAGACACACCAGGCCCTCGTGATGCTGCTCCAGCAGCTCCTTGTCCACGCGGGGCTTGGAGTAAAATCCCTCGATGAAGCCGGCAGAGACCAGCTTGATGAGGTTTTTATAGCCAGTCTCATTTTTGCACAGCAGCACCAGATGGTTGGAGCCGTCGATGCGGTTCACTTTGTCGAACCGGGAACGGGTGGCCACATAGACCTCGCAGCCGATGATGGGTTTTACGCCGGCCTTTTTCGCGGCCTTGTAAAAATCCACACAGCCGTACATCACGCCGTGGTCGGTGATGGCAATGGCGGTCTGCCCCAACTCCTTGAGGCGGTCGAACATCCGGTCGATGCGGCAGGCGCCGTCCAGAAGGCTGTATTCCGTGTGCACATGCAGATGCACGAATTGCTTTTCAGACATCGTTTCTCCTTTGCCGCAGTTCGTCGGCCAGATGTTCCAGCTTTTTCAGCCGGTGGGAAAGACCCGACTTGCTGATGGGCTCCGGGCTTTTTTCCACAAGCTGTGCCAGCGACAGGTCCGGCCAGTCCAGCCGCAGCTGCGCCGCCTGCCGCAGCGGGGCGGGCAGCGCGTCGAAATCGCCCTTTTGCTGTAAGTACTCGATGGCTTTTTTCGCCGCCACATTGGCGGTGACCACCTTGTCGATGTTGGCCATCTCGCAGTTGTTCAGGCGGTTGGTCTTATTCCGCAGTTCTTTGAACATCTTGTGGTCCATGATCTGCATGGCCGCACCGCCCGCGCCCATAAATGTGAGCAGGTCAGCCACCTGCTCGCTGGCTTTAACGTAAATAACATTCACCCCTTTGCGCACCGTGCGCCGGGGAGTAAATTCGTGCTCCGCCAAAATGCCTTCAAGGTCTTTGGCCAGGTTATAGCGCGGGCACAGGAATTCCAGATTGTACTCTTTGCTTGGGTCGGTCATGGTGCCGCAGCAAAGGAAGGCCGACGCCACAAAGGCGGAAAAACAATGCCCGCAGCGAATGAGCCGGGGATCGATGTGGCGGCTGACCTGTTCCTCCTCACAGTGGAACAGCGCCAGCATTTTTTCCACTTCCGCCGGCTCGTCGATTTTGAATTCATAGAGCGGCCCGCTGGGCCGTTCCTTGACAATGATCTCGCCGTGCAGCCCGCAGATGCTGAAAAGCCTCTTTGCATACTGCGCCACGCCCGGGAGCTCGGTGTGAAGCACAAGGCCTTTACTATCGAAATACCGGCCAAAGCAGGCGATTCCGTAGCTTGCGGCCAGGGCACAGCACTCCCGGGTGATCTTTTTCTGCACGATCTCGTTTTTTACATCCTGAGAAAAGCTCATGCCTTGCGCCTCCTTTCAAAGCAATGGAACTCCGCCGCTCAGGAAGTGCGGCCCGCGTCCCGGTGATGGAGCGCAGGATGATACCCCTGTTCCTCGCAGAACTTGCCGATCATGCGGGCAAAGGTGATGGAACGGTGTTTGCCGCCGGTGCAGCCCACTGCAATGGTCAGCTGGCTTTTGCCCTCTTTGACATACAGCGGCAGCGAATACTCCAGCATCGACTGGATGCGGCGCAGCAGCTCTTTCGATTCTTCGAACCCCATCACATAGTCCACCACTGCCTGGTCGAGGCCGGTCAGGGGTTTAAGCTCCGGGACATAAAACGGATTCGGCAGGCAGCGCACGTCCAAAACGATGTCCGCTTCCTTCGGCAGGCCGTATTTGAAGCCAAAGGAGACAATGTTCAGCACCATGCCTGCCTTTTCTTCCTGCAAGAAAAGGCTGCAGATGCGCTCTTTGTTCTGCGCGGGCGACAAGAGCGAGGTGTCCAGCACAAAATCCGCCCGTTCAAAGAGGGGGTGAAGCACTTCCCGTTCCATGGCGATGGCCCGGGCGGTGGGCACCCCTTCATAGCTCGTCAGCGGATGGATGCGCCGCGTTTCTTTATAACGTCGCTGGAGAATCTCATCGGAGCAGTCCAGGAACAGGATGCGGTAGTCAACTCCACATTCGTCCAGACCATCCAGCGCTTCCTCCACGTCGGCGGCGCTGCGGCAGCCGCGCACATCCAGCACAACGGCCACCTTTTGCAGCATATTCTCGCCCTGCTGGGCAAAATCCACAAGGCGGGGCATCAGCCCCGCCGGAATGTTGTCGATGCAGAAATAGCCGATGTCCTCCAGCACGTTCATCGCCAGCGACTTGCCGGCGCCCGACAGGCCGGTCACGATCAAAAGTTCCATCTTCGCTCTACCCTTTTGCCGCGCGGTTCATTCCACCACGCGTATCTCTTTTTCCAGCGTGTAGCCGGTCTGTTCCTTCACAGTCCTGCAAACACGGTCCGCCAGCGCAAGAACATCGGCGCAGGTGGCCCCGCCCAGATTCACGATGAAGCCGCAGTGCTTTTCGCTGATGGCGGCGCCGCCCACCCGTGCGCCCCGCAGGCCGCACTGCTGGATCAGCGCTCCGGCGAAGGCACCCTGAGGCCGTTTGAACGCACTGCCGGCGCTGGGGTATTCCAGCGGCTGCTTTTCCACGCGGCGGGCCATCAGCTCCTGCATGGCGGCCTCGATCTCCTCGCGTTTGCCCGGAGAAAGGCGCAGTTCGGCGCTGAGCACACACCAGCCGGTGCGCTCAAAAATGCTGGTGCGGTAGCCCAGTTCCAGTTCGCCGGCGGGCAGCGTGCGCACCGCGCCGTTTTCATCCAGGAAGGTCACGCTTGCAAGCACATCCCGCATCTCGCCGCCGTAAGCACCGGCGTTCATGTACACCGCGCCGCCCACGCTGCCGGGAATTCCAAAGGCAAATTCCAGGCCCGAGAGCCCCCGGGCCGCCGCGGCCTTGCACAATGTGTTCAGCCCCAGACCCGCAGGAGCGCGGACGACATCGCCCTCAAAGCAGGGCTCGCCGCTTATGGCGGCAGTGCTGAGCACAACGCCGTCGAATCCGGCATCAGCGAACAGGATGTTCGAGCCCTTGCCCAAAATGTAGCTGCGAACGCCGTGGGCACGGCACAGTTCCGCCGCGCGGGCCATCTGACCGGCGTCGGCCGGGGTGCAGAACACCTTGGCCGGGCCGCCGATGCGAAAACTGGTGTGCTTCGACAGCGGTTCTTTGCAGAGAAAATCAATGGATGCGTCCTTCAATGCCTGACACAGGGCCTGCATCTGCTCCACAGGGATCAGCCTCCGAACAATGTTTTTTGCTTATTTCAGGTCTTGACCTGATCGCCCAGCCGGGCAGCGCCCACCACACCGGCATCGTTGAACAGCTCGGCGGATTTGATCTTGACACGGCGCTTGCCGTCGCGGGCGTAGTCCTCCCAGTCCACCTGACGGCGCACCGGGCCCAGCAGGGTCTCACCCTCGCGGGAGACGCCGCCGCCAATGCAGATGATCTCCGGCTGGAAGATGTTGATGACGTTGGTCAGGCCGCAGGCGATGTACTCCACGTACTTGTCGATCAGCCGCTTGGCCAGTTCGTCGCCGGCACGCATGCCTTCAAAGGCGGTCTTGGCGTTGGTGTTGTTCACATCGCCGTCCACCAGCTTCCACATCATGTTGTCCGGATGAGACAGCAGAGCGGCCTTGGTGTCTTCGGTGAGCGCGCGGGCGGAGGCGTACTTCTCCCAGCAGCCGTTGCGGCCGCACATGCAGGGACGGCCGTCCTTCTGGATGACCATATGGCCCAGCTCCGCGCCGGCGTAGTTGAAGCCGGCAAAGATCTTGCCGTCGATGATGATGCCGCCGCCGATACCGGTGCCCAGAGTGATGACCACGGCATAGCGGGCGCCCTTTGCGCCGCCGGCTATGTATTCGCCGTAGGCCGCCGCGTTGGCGTCGTTTTCAATGAACACCTGGCAGGGCAGCAGCTCCTCCATGTGCTTCTGCAGCTCCCAGTCGCGGTAGCCGAAATTCGCGTTGAAGTCCACCACACCCAGCTGGCTGTTCACGCTGCCGGGAGTGCCGATGCCCACCCACAGAATGTCATCGAAAGACAACTGGTTTTCCTCCAGCACCCGCTTGCACAGGTCCGCAATTTTCTTTTCGATGACCTCCTGCGGCTGAGGCAGCTCAGTGGCGCAGGTGGATTTCGCAATGATGTGGCAGTCTTCGTCCACAATGCCGGCAGTGATGGTGGTGCCGCCCAGGTCGACGCCGATGGTGTATTTTTTCATAATGATCCTCCTATACGTTCCGCAACAGGTTTGCTGTGCTGTTTCAGTTCTTCCAGAAGCCGGCTGGGAGATGCGTTGACCACCAGTTCCTCGGGGAAATCGATCTCCTCCAAAAGACGGACAAGATGCCCCACTCCCGCCTGCATCTGATAAATGGAATGGGCGTCGGTATTCAGCGCGATCGGGCAGCCCGCTTTTTTGCAGGCCAGCGCCAGCGCTTTCATATTCCCCGCCCCCTCCGGGCGCACCGCCCAGGAGTTGCCGTTCAGTTCCACCACCTTGTGGTGCTCTGCAAAGGCTCGGGCGACCCTTTCATAATCATACACGTGCTTCGCCTGTTCCGAATGACCGATCATATCCACCACGGGATTTTCGGCGACCTTCAGCCACAGGTTCGTGGCTTGTTCCACCGTGAGCGTGCCGGGCAGGCAGTCGGAATGAATGGAGGCGATGACCCAGTCGAGCCCGGCCAGAAAATCGGAGGGAAGGTCCAGAGTGCCCTCCAAATCCGTCACGTTGGCCTCCGCCCCTTTCAGCACCGGGATGCCTTCCAGCACGTCCGGCAGGCGGCGCAGATTGTAGAAATACCAGGGATGGGGCGAGTCCGGCATGGCCGGCCCGTGGTCGGTCACAGCGATGGCGCAATGCCCCATTTCCTTTGCAGCCCGCGCCATCTCGGTGATGGTGTTGAAGGCATGGTTGGACACAAGTGTGTGCGTGTGCAGGTCTGCAATGATGCGATACAAAATTCTATGCTTCCTTTCCCCTTAAATGCCCACATCGTCCTCAAGACCGAGGCGGGCAAGCAGCTCTTTGGCCGCGTTATACCCCATCTTTTTCTGGCGGTTATTAATGGCCGCCGTCTCCAGAATGACCGCAAGGTTCCGTCCGGGCATGACCGGGATCACCGTACAGGGGATCTGCACGCCCAGAATGTCATAGGTGTCGTTTTCCAGGCCGGTGCGGTCGTAGTTCTTGGTTTTGTCCCAGGGCTCCAGCTGGACCACAAGGTCCACCCGTTCGCTCACCTTGACCGCGCCGATACCGAACACACGGGCCACGTTGACGATGCCGATGCCCCGCAGCTCAATGAAATGGCGGATGTTTTCCGGTGCGGTGCCAACGATGGTGCGGTTGGAAGTTTTGCGCAGCTCCACCGCGTCGTCTGCCACCAGACGGTGGCCGCGCTTCACCAGCTCCACGGCGGTCTCGCTCTTGCCGACGCCGCTGTCGCCCAGGATCAGGATGCCTTCGCCGTAGACCTCGACGAACACGCCGTGACGGGTCACGCGGGGGGCCAGCTCCACGTTCAGGATGTTGATGAGGGAGCTGAGCAGCGTGGATGTGCTCTCGGTGGAGACCAGCAGCGGCACCTCATACTGACGGGCAAATTCCAAAAATTCCGGCAGAACTTCCAGCCCGCGGCTGATGATGACGGCAGGCGGCTTCAGCGAAAGCATCTTTTCCAGATGCCGGCGTCGGTCGGCCTCGGGCAGCTCCTTCAGGTAGGAGATCTCCACCATGCCGCAGATCTGGATCCGGCTCGCGTCAAAATACTGGTAGTACCCCGCCAGCATAATGCCCGGACGGTTCACGTCCGCCGTATAGATGGGGATGTCGGAGAGTTCTTTCGGGGCGTAGATGGTATCCATTTTCAAGGTGGCCGCAAGTTCACTTAACGGTACGGAAAACGCTGGCATAAGAACACCCTTTCTCTTTGATTCGCAGCCTCCGGACGCAGCAGAGCCTGTCCCCCGTCTTTCCCTGGCGGCACAGCTTTGCCCGCCGGACTGCATACATATGATATTATATAATATACAGCCCGGATTGGCAATTTCCAATCCGGGCAAAATTGATTTTTCTCCGGGTGCATTTTTATACCATTCGCAGCAGGCAATGAAATTTGACCGTTCCCGGCCGAGCGAGGCGGCCGTCGGATCCCATGGCCCGGCAGAGGCCCTCGTCCAGATTCGCCAATCGGCTGCTCAGAAGAAACACGTCGTTGCCCCGGCCCAGCGTGTCAGCCACAAGCTCTTCCAGCAGGACGCGCACTTCTTTGTCGATGGCCTGTTCCAGCCCTTTGTCTTTCCCCGGAAGCGCCGCGCCTTGCGGGCTGACGAGCCGGTGGATGGCGCCGCTGAAATTCACTGCAAGCTCCATTCCCTGCTCGCTGTAGGAAGGCTGAAAGCGCAGCTTGGGCGAGCGGAGCTGAAAGCTCACCGAGAGCGGCTCCAGCGTGAGTTCCAGCGCGTCCGCCTGCCCCGCCAGCAGCCGGGCAAGCTGCGCTTTTGCCCCCTTCCAGACGGCATCCGGCGTCCCGTCTTTGTAAAGCGTCAGCTTTTCAAAGGACGCACTCCCCTCTTTCACCGACAAACCGGGGATAAGCCCGCAGTCAGAGTCCGCGCCGAACTGATAAAGATAGGTTTTGAAGATGCCGCGCTTTTCCAGCTGCTGCACGCTGCACAGAAAATCCGTCCCCTTTTCCTGCAGCTGCTCAAATCCGGCGGGGTCGGTGTCCAGGCCGTAGACCGCCATGTTCGGCCGTCCGCTGGTGTTGCTGGCGAGATAACGGCAGGCGTCGAACACTCCCTCCTCCATCAAACCGGGCCCGATGAACAAAAGTTCGCTCTGTCCGTAGAAAAGCCGCCGGCTTTCGCTTTGTTCCGCGTTCAGCATCGCTTCGTACACGGTGTCGCCGCTGCCCGAAAGGCATCGAGCCTGTTCGCTCACCTGGCCTGTGTCCGCATTGGGCGCAGCGTCCAGCACCAGGAGCCGCGCTTCGAACCGCGTTTCCTTTTCCACATAAATGGCTTTCACCGGCACCCTGTCGCTCAGGCCGCTTCCGGAGCAGCCTGTCAGCAAAGCCGCTCCCAGCAGCAGCCCTAAAACCAACCTTCGCTTCATGGGGCCTTCCTCCTCTCCCGAAAAAACCGCTGCAGCGGCGCCGTCAGCAGCGCCAGCGCCAACAAACATTGTTGCACGATCAGCGCCAGCGATTCATTTTGGTTCCACACCGCCAGAAATACCACCATAACGGCAGCCAGCGCGATCCAGTAAGGGCAATGTCCTTTACACAGCTTTACGTTGCACCACAGTTTCACAAATGCGGCAAAATACAGGCTGATCTTGATGAGGAACAGCAGCAGCCATACCCCCACATGGAGCGCGTCCAGCCGGCGGAACACTGAGAGCCCGCCCAGACGCGCGATGGTGTACACCGGCTGAGTCTCGCTTGTATACGCGGCCCCCAGAGTCATCTCACCCAAAAGGGCAAGCAGGCTGTCCGCCAGGAACACGGCCCCGATCATTTTTGCCGCGCCCCGTCCGCTGCCCCCTCTCCGGGACAAAAAAGGCAGCAAAATCAGTTCCGGCGGCAGATAAAAACGCGTTACGGCAAGCCCGGCCAGCGTTTTGATATCTGTTTCGGGCGTTTGAAGGTGGCTGAACTGCATCTGCCCCGCCACCGACCACCCCAGCGCCAGAACGGAGACTGCCGCCAGCGTCAGTACCGGCCAGGCCGCCCGTCCCAGCGCCTGCACACCGGCAAACGCACCATAATAGGCCGCGCTGAACACCAGGATGAGGAACAGCAGCGCCGGAAGCTGCTGCTGCATCACATAGTTGTAAAAACGCTCCCCCTGAATGACCTCCAGCGCAACGGAGAGCACCAGCGCACCGCACAAAAGCAGCGAGAGCATCGGGCCGGGACGCTGCCTGCCGCACCAGCGGAGGTACACGAGCATCACTGCGCACAGCAGAGCAAACCGCAGCGCGCCCGACAGGATGGCCGTCCGGGCAGGAAGGACCTCGATTTGCCGCCCAAAGGGCTGAATGAAGCTGTCGGTCAAAAAGGCGGCAAGCACCAGCGTTGCCGCCTGCTTTTGTTCAAAAATCGACTCACGATCCATAGTTTTCTTCTCCGCCGGGCAGGTCGTTCACATCGAAGGGTCGGCTTGCCAGCCGCTGCCAGGGCATGCGCACAAGGCCGTCCCGCAGGGCGCCCCGCCCAAAGGGTATCAGCGGCGAAGTGTATGGCACGCCGAAGGAGTGCATGCCGCAGATGCTCACCAGCATCAGAAAGAACATCGTCACAAGGCCGAACGGCCCGAACAAACCGCCTGCCAGCACAAACAGCACCCGCAGCACGGTGGCCGGCTCGTACAGCGACGGAATGACAAAGATGGAGATGGTGGTCAGGGCAGCCACGATGAGCACCGGCGTGCTCATGATGCCCGCCTTTGTGGCTGCATCGCCCACGATGAGGGCCGCCACAAGGCTCACCGAGTGGCCGATGGGCTTTGGCAGCCGCAGGCCGGCCTCACGGATGATCTCCAGCAAGACGATGACCAGCATCATCTCCATGAACAGCGGCAGCGGCGTTGCGGTCGCCGCCGCTGTTACTTTATAAAGCAGTTCCGGCGGGAACAGCTCCGGTGTGTACTCCGCAATGGAGACAAACACCCCCGGCAGCAGCACCGACAGAAAAAAAGCCGTATACTTGAGCAGTCGAACGGCGCTGGCAAAGTAGGCCTTGCCGGCGTAATCGTCCAGACTTTGAAAGTTCTCGTTGAAAAAGTAGGGCACGATCATCGCGAAGGGGCTTGCGTTCACAAGCACAATGATTTTTCCCTCGCATATCTTGGCGGCGGCAGTGACCGGCCGCTCGGTGTAGCCCACCTCCTGAAAAAAGCTGAAGCTGCCCCGGTGAAGATAGGGCGCGAGATATCCGCTGTCGAACAGCACGGGCAGATCCACCGACTTCAGCTTTTTCTCGATGGCGGCGACAAACTCCGGCTTCGCCAGGGTGCGGTCGTACAGCATGGCCACTTCGGTGCCGGTGCGTTCGCCGGCCGGGAAAATTTTCGTTGTGAGGCCTTCGGTGCGAACCAGCCGCCGCACAAGGCTGACATTGATGCGCAGCAGGTCACAAAAGCCTTCCCGGGAGCCACGGATGTCTCCCTCGCCGGAAGGCTCCTGTACCGAGCGGAACTGCATATTCTGCGTGGAAAGAACAATCGCTTTACGGCAGCCGTCAATGAGCATCACCGTTGTTCCCGCGGTCAGCTGGGTGCGCAACGCATCGAAATCCTCCACCGGTGTGTTCTCCACCGGCAGGTCGGTCTGATTTTGAATGTAATCGAACAGTTCCAGCCCGTTCGCCGGCTCAAACCGGGTCTCGTTGAGCATGGAGAGCATCACCACCCACAGCCGCTCCAGGGTAGAAAGGCCCTCGAAAAAGCACAGGCAGCAGGGCACGCCACGCACGTTGACGGTTTTTGCATACAGGTCGACGGAATTGCCAAACATCTCTTTCAGACGGGCGATGTTTTCGCCCAGCGAAGGGGTCAGGGGCATCGGCATCGTTTTTCACCTCGCCGGTTAGTATGCCCCGGAGCCGTCCTTTCAAAACCACTTGCCTGGAGGAGTTTTGTATGCTGGTGCTGGTGCTTCGCACATTGATGATCTATCTTCTCATCGTGGCGGCCATGCGGCTGATGGGCAAACGCCAGCTGGGGGAACTGCAGCCCTCGGAGCTGGTGTCTACCATTCTCATCTCCAATCTGGCCTCCATCTCCATCGAGTCCCCGGAAGTTCCGCTGGCCGCAAGCCTCGCGCCCGTCTGCCTGATCGTGGTGCTGGAACTGTTTTCCTCGGCTCTGTGCTACATGAGCCCCACCGCGGCAAAGATTTTATCCGGAACGCCGGTGGCAGTGATACGGGGCGGAAAAATCGACCAGAAGACCCTGCGGGAACTTCGGTTCAGCGCCAGCGACCTGCTGGAAGCGCTGCGGGGCAAGGACATTTTTGACCCCTCCGAGGTGAACTACGCACTGGTGGAGACCAACGGCACTTTAAGCGTCAGCCGGATGCCGCAGAAGGATACGCCCACGCGGGAGGACTTGAAGCTGCCGCCGCCCGAGGCCCGCACCCCCATGGTGCCCCTCATCATCGACGGGCGAGTGCTGGCGGATAATCTCGCCTGGTGCGGCAGGAACGAGCAATGGCTGGACAAAGTTCTGCGTCAGCACAAGTGCGCCCGGCGGCAGGTCCTGTTGCTGCTGGGCGACGACTCCGGCCAGGTGCAGCTGGTCAAAAAAGAGAGCCGCTGAAACCAGCGGCTCTCCGATTGAAAGGATGATCGAATGAAACGTGTGCGGGCAGCCTTTGGGCTGCTGGTTTTTCTTGCGCTGCTGATCGTTGTCAGCAGCATCCTGGTGCGGACCACCAACAACACTCTTTTGGAGGACCTGGACCGCATCGGTACCTTGAGCGCCGGCGGCGACTACGAGGCCGCCCTCAGAACCATCGACGAGATGAACGCTTTTTTTGCCCGCCGGGAGCACTGGATGGCGCTGTTCATCAAGCGGGACTATCTCAGCGGCATCGCCATGTGCCTGGGCGGGTTGTCGGCCTATGTTGGCCCGGATAATCAACAGGACCTGCAAAGCGAGCTTGGAAAGGCCCGCACGCAGATCCTGATGACCGGTCATTTATTTTTCAGTATGCTTTGAGGAGTGGCCGTTGAGCATATCCTTCAACTCGTCCATGAAGGTGTTGATGTCGCTGAACTGCCGATAGACCGAGGCAAAGCGCACATAGGCCACCTCGTCGATCTTCTTCAGTTCGTCCATGGCCAGTTCACCGATGTGCATGGAGGTGACTTCTCGCTCGTAGCTGTTCAGCAGCGTCTGCTCGATGCGGTCCACCGCCGCCTCCAGCGTCTGGTAGCTGACCTCCCGTTTCTCACTGGCGCGCAGCATGCCGCCCAGCAGTTTCTGGCGGTCAAAGGCCTCCCGGGAGCGGTCCCGCTTGACGACCATCAGAGGCACGGTCTCCACGATCTCGTAGGTCGTGAAGCGCTTGGCGCAGCTCAGGCATTCCCGGCGGCGGCGAATCTTTTCCCCGTCCTCGGTGGGGCGGGAGTCGATCACCTTGGAATCCAGTTCGCCGCAGTACGGACATTTCATGGCAGTTTCCTCCTTGGACGGTAGGCGGGCATTGGGCCGCCGTCAAATCACTATACAAACAGTATAGCATATTTTCCCGCAAAGAAAAGATTTTCAGCCAAAAATCCTGTCGTTCAGCTCTTCATAGAGCGCCTTTGTGGCGGCCTCATCCGCGCCGCTGAGCACCACGGTCCTCCCCTCCACCTGCATCACGATGCAGGCATCACAACCGGTGTAGACATAGCGGGTATAACTGCCGAAGGCATCGTTGCGAAATGTTCCCATGGAAAGGCGGGGCGATCCGAACCCGTTGGTGCAGCTGCCGGCCGGGATACCCTCGGCATATTCGATGCTTTCCACATCTGCGTAGTCTATTTCGGCATCATTCCAATAGCTTGCCTCGATCTGCAATGCGTTCTCGCCCATCGTATAATGGATGTCTCCTGTGAAAAGAAGTACCGGCGTGCCCACCACGGCGACAGCCAAAATCACGAGGGCCACCGCCGTTACTACGCGGTCTGCTTTGGATCTGAACAGGCATCCGTCCCAGCTTCCATCCCGAACTTGTTTGCGGTACAACCGGTAGGAATAGACACAAGGCACCACCGCCAGAACGACAATTGACACCAGCATTCCCACGGCCATGGCGGCCCCGGGCAAAAGGCAGCACAGCAGCAGAACAAGGCCGCCCGCCACCCACACTTTGCCGCCAATGCGGTGGGTGCGGTTCCAATTCTCTTCATTGGCCAGCGTCCAGGGCAGACGGATACCCAAGGTAGGATTCTGCTTCATCTTGGGCATGTAATTTCCGATGACAAGGAACATCAGGCCCAGGCTTGCGGGCAGCAGACGCTCCCAACCCAGTTTCACATCCAGCGCCACTGCCCAGGTGCCGGCACAGTAAAACAACGAGATACAGGGCAGCAGCCAGTAGATCAGCTCCAGCGCCTTTTTGCTCTGGCCGTTTTTTCGGTTGGTGTGAAAAGTGAGCAAAAGGCAGAGCCAGTAGGTCGCCAGCATAGCGGCGGGCATCCCCAGGCAAAAGGCCAGTTTTGCGAGGTTGTTCTCACCGGGCAGGCGTGTCCATAACCCCAGACCCGCCAGCGCAGGCAGCAAAATGAGCACAGACCCGGCCAGCGCCTTGCGTTTATTCAAGAGTTCCATCGTTTCCCTCCCCTTTCAGCGTGGTCAGCCAGAGAAGGATCTCCTCCAGCACCGACGCGTTCAGTTCATAACGAATGTATTTGCCGTCCCGTTCGTCCCGCACAAGGTCGGCATCCTTGAGCACAGACAGATGCCGCGAAATGGCCGCCGCCGACACCGGGAACCGCTCGGCGATCTGCCCCGCTGTCAGCGGGCCGACACGCAGAAGCGTCAAAATCTCCCGACGGGTGGGGTCTGCGAGAGCACGCAATGTGTCCTGCATCGCCATGGCTTCACCTCATTTAACATTTAACTTAATCGTTAATTAAAATATAGCACTCCTCTACACCTTTGTCAACGTTCCTCCAAATGCAAAAAGCCGCCCTCTTTTCAGAGGGCGGCTTTTGAGATATGAATTTATTCGGCCAGCAGTTTTTCCAGCGTGGCGATACGAACACAGATGCACAGCAGCGTCGCAGCCTGCTCCAGTTCCACAAGGCTGGGATAGGTGGGCGCAATGCGCAGGTGATGGTCGTGAGGATCGATACCGTAAGGATAAGCGGCGCCGGCGGGAGTCAGCACAACGCCCGCCTGCTTGCACAGTTCCACCGTGCGCTTGGCGCAGCCGTCCATTACGTACAGGCTCAGGAAGTAGCCGCCCTGGGGGTCCGTCCAGTGGGCGATGCCGGGGCAGCTGCCCAGCTCGCGGCTGAAAATCTCCTTCACCAGGTCGAACTTCGGCGCAATGATGGCCCGATGCTTCGCCATGTGCTCCAACACGCCCTTGCGATCCTTCAGAAAGCGGACGTGGCGCAGCTGGTTCATCTTGTCGTAGCTGATGATCATCGAGCTCATGTTCCGCAGGATGTGCTCAATGCTTCTGCGGCTGGAGGCAACGGCCGCCACGCCGGCGCCGGGGAAGGTCATCTTGCTGGTGGAGCAGAAGACCATTGCCCGGTCGGGATGTCCGGCTTTTTCGCACTCATCCAGAATGGACAGCACCTCATACACCTTGTCGGTGAGGGTGTGCACACAGTAGGCGTCGTCCCAGAAGATCTTGAAGTCCGGGGCGGCGGTGTTCATGGCCGCCAGACGGCGCACGGTATCGTCGCTGTAGGAGTATCCGTCGGGATTGGAATAGACCGGCACGCACCAGATGCCCTTGACACTGTCGTCGTCTTTCACAAGGCGCTCCACAACGTCCATGTCGGGACCGGTCTCCAGCATGGGCACCGGGATCAGCTGGAAGCCGAAATACTCGGTGACCTTGAAGTGGCGGTCATAGCCGGGGGTCGGGCAGAGGAACTTGATGTTGGTGCAGAAGCGCCAGGGGCGAATCGAATCGGAGAAGCCCACGCGCCAACCCAGATCGATCAGATAATACATGGTGGACAAAGCGGAGTTGCCGCACACCAGCACCTGCTCAGGGCTGGGCACCTGCATCAGGTCGGCAAAGAAGCGCCGGGCCTCGGGCATGCCCTCCAGATAGCCGTAGTTCCGGGCATCCACACCGTTTTCTCCGATGTAGTTCTCCAGCTTCATCATGTCGGCAGAAAGGTCCAGCTGCTCCGGGCAGGGCTTGCCGCGGGACATATCCAGCTTCAGCCCTTTCTGCTTGAACGCGTCGTACTGGCTCTGCTGAAAACTGAGTTCTGCCTCCAGCGCGGCCCGGTCCATGGAACCGTACTCCTTCATTGCATCCATTCCCCTCTTGAATTATATTCCACTTTATGCGTCTGCCGGGCTGTCTGTGCTCACCGTACCGCGGCCTTTCCCCTGCCGCACAGCCCGAACTGCAAAAGCGTATGCGGATATTATAGTACAATTTTATTTGGGAAACAAGCATTTCGCGCCCCTTTTGCAGGTACGAAAGCGCCAAACAAGCATGAAACAGCCCCGCCGAACGGCGGGGCTGACTTGCTTTTGGAAGTGAGGCTCGGGCTCACACCTGCATGTTCATGGGGTTCTCGGCGGTCTCGGTGTCCACCTTGTCGAACTGATAGTCGTTGCCGGGCAGGATGGCGTTCAGCAGGATGCCCAGGATGGCGGCGATGGCCAGGCCGGACAGGGTGATGCTCACACCGGCCACCTGGAAGGTCAGGCCGCCCAGGCTGTTGAAGCCCAGAGCGCTCACCAGGATGACCGCGGCGATGATGAGGTTGCGGCTGTTGGTGAAGTCGACCTGGTTCTCCACCACGTTGCGCACACCGATGGCGCTGATCATGCCGTAGAGGATGAAGGAGACGCCGCCGATGATGGCGGTGGGCACGGTGTTGATGACCGCGTCAAACTTGGGGCTGAAGCTCATCAGAATGGCGAACAGAGCGGCGATGCGCATCACGCGGGGGTCGTAGATCTTGGTCAGGGCCAGCACGCCGGTGTTCTCGCCGTAGGTGGTGTTGGCAGGGCCGCCCAGTAAGCCGGCCATGCTGGTGGCCAGGCCGTCGCCCAACAGAGTCTTGTTCAGGCCGGGCTCGCGGATGTAGTTCTTGCCGGTGGTGGCGCTGATGGCGGCGATGTCGCCGATGTGCTCCATCATGGTGGCCAGAGCGATGGGCATGATGGTCAGGGTGGAGGAGATGTCAAACTTGGCCAGGGCGCTGGTGTGCACGGGGATGCCGAACCAGCTGGCCTGAGCGATGGGGGCGAAGTCCACCGCGTTGGTAACCAGCGCAACAATGTAGGACACCAGAACACCCAGCAGGATGGGCAGGATCTTGACCATGCCCTTGCCCCAGATGTTGCAGACCACAACGGTGCCCAGAGCCACAAAGGCCAGCAGCCAGTTGGTGGCGCAGTTGGTGATGGCGCTGGGGGCCAGGATCAGACCGATGGCGATGATGATGGGGCCGGTGACCACAGGCGGGAAGAAGCGCATGATGCGGCCGATGCCGAACACGGTGATGAGCAGGCTCATCACCAGATACACAAGACCCGCGAATACTACGCCGCCGCAGGCGTAGGGCAGCATCTCGGTGTTGGGGGTGCCGTCCGCCGCCATGGGAGCCACGATGGCGAAACCGCCCAGGAAGGCGAAAGAAGAACCCAGGAACGCGGGAACCTTACCTTTGGTGATCAGGTGGAACAGCAGGGTGCCCAGACCGGCGCACAGCAGCGTGGTGGACACGTTCAGACCGGTCAGCAGCGGCACCAGAACGGTCGCGCCGAACATAGCGAAGGTGTGCTGCACGCCCAGGATGATCATCTTGGGCACGCCCAGCTGGCGGGCGTCAAAAATACCCTCATTCACTTTCTCATTCATTTACATTTCCTCCTCTTGCTCTTTGCTGCTCTATTCTAAAAGCCTGCGGGAGACCCGCCGACGCATAGAAAGCCTAAAAAAAGAGGCATTGGTGTTAAAACACCAATGCCTCTTTGAAAACTGGAAACAAAACCGGCGAAAAAGCCAGCAGCTCGTTCTTCAGAAACAATTTTTTCATCCGCATGTCTGCCGCTCCCTTCGCAAATTTTTTACATTATATCAATTCCGTTTACAAAATGCAAGCCCCTTTTTCTTCCGTTTTGACGGAAATTTAAAATGCCCCCGCTGTAAAAGCAATAAGTAACCCCCGGCCAAGCCGGGGGTTTTTCACATGCGGGCATAGCCCTAGAATACTAGCATGCGCGTCACGTCGCGCAAGTACGGTCTGCCAGCCGCGAAAGTTCTGTTACTTGCCGCCCGTAAACGGGCGCTT
>DXBV01000085.1 GCA_019116345.1 Candidatus Allofournierella merdipullorum
GGGCTCTCGGTGGCCGAGAGGATGGCGGGAAAGGTCATGGCCGAAAGGCAGGCATAGGGCACATAGTACAAAAAGGACTGCAGCCGCCGGCTGCGGATCTTTTTCTGCAAAAGGGTCAGGGGCAGCATGCGGATGAGGTAGGTCACGCCCGCCATCACCAGAAGATACCAGGCAAGGCTCATTGTGCCGCCTCCTTTCCTTCGCCGCCCTCGGGCGGAACGTCCATGGGGAACAGCCAGGCCCCCAGCGCGGCCGCCGCCAGCGTGCTGATGACGATGGCAAAGCCGCTGCCCACCGCCTCGGACAGAGGCGTCCAGGCGAAAATGCAGCTCACGATGACCGCCGCCACCACCACCGCCTGCACCGGTTTGGAACGGCGCATGGGCGGCACCACGATGGCGATGAACATGCTGTAAAGGGCCACCCCCAGCGCGCTTCGAATGGCGGGGGAGAGCACCGCGCCCGCGATGGCGCCCACCACGGTGCCGCCGGTCCAGCCCAGAATGGGCAGGGCGGCCAGGCCGTACATATAGGCGGGGGTGAGGGGAGCGGAGCGGCCCATGGCCACCGCAAAGATCTCGTCGGTGTTGGCAAAGGCGATCAGCATCCGCCGCCGGGTGGTGAATTCCGGGCCCAGCCGCTGGCTCAGAGAAAGGCTCATCAGCGCGTAGCGCAGGTTGATGACCAGCTGGGTCAGGGCCAGCTCCACCAGCGGCCCGTGGGCCAGAATGACCGTCAGCCCGGCGAACTGGCCGGCGCTGGTCATGTTGGTCAGGCTGATGAGTCCGGCGATCAGCGGCGACAGGCCGCCGTTCACCGCCAGAATGCCGAAGGTGAAGCTCACCGAGAAATACCCCACCCCGATGGCCAGCCCGTCCCGCAGGCCGGCCCCGTATTCGCTTTTCATGCCGCCGCCTCCCTCGAAGGTGTGTCACTGCGCTCCATTATACTACCAATGACGCGCCAAAGCAACAAAACCGGCTGCCCTCAGGTTCGGCCTTGTGCGGGCGGGGCAAACTGTCTATAATAGGAATAAAGGCCGCCTCGTGCCGCGAGACGGCCGACCCCAAAAAGGAGACACATGTTCCATGCCTTATAAAGCAATCATTCTGGATGTGGACGGCACGCTGGTGGCCCACGGCGAGCCCTCGGCCCGCCCGGCGGTGGCCGAGATGGTACGCCGGGTGCAGGCCCAGGGCGTGAAGGTGGTCATCGCCACCGGCCGCACCTATTACGCCATGAATACTTCCATTTTAGGCGGCATCCGGCCGGATTTCGCCGTCTGCGCCAACGGCGCCCAGGTGCTGGACGGCGAGGGCCGTCTGCTGGCCAGCGAGGACTTCACCCCCGAGGAGATGTACGCCCTGGTGGACTACTTCGAGGATTTTGACTATCCGCTGGCCTTTGCCTTTTCCGACAGTTATTACGTCTATGTGGAATTTGAGAAAATGCGCGAATTTTACAAGGCGGTCACCGGCCACAGCGAGTTCGTGCTGGACGGCGAGGACCAGGAGCGCCACCTGCAGGACATGCCCTTCGGGGCCTTCGGCATCCTGCCTCCCGGCGCTGTGGATGGCTTCCAGGCCCGCTACGGCCATCTGGGCCTGCAGTTCGTGCCCTACCACCCCGGCTACTACGACATCAACCGCGCCGGCACCGACAAGGCGGTGGGCGTGAAAAAACTGATGGAGCTCACCGGCTGGAAGGCCGAAGAGCTGCTGAGCATGGGCGACAACGAGAACGACATCCCGCTGATGAAGCTGGTGGGCCGGTCCTACTGCATGGCCAACGGCAGCGAGTCGGCCAAAGCCGCCGCCAGCGCCATCGCGCCGCCGGTCACCGAAGAGGGCGTGGCCGCCGCGCTGCAAAAGGAGTTCTTTTCCCATGAGCTTTGAGCCGGTGTTCGGCCCGGCCAGCCGGGCGCTCATTCTGGGCAGCTGGCCCAGCCCTGAAAGCTGGCGCCAGGGCTTTTACTATGGCCACCCCCGCAACCGGTTCTGGCCGCTGCTGGCGGAGCTGTGCGGCGCGCAAACGCCGGCCACGGTGGAGGAAAAGCGGGCGCTGATCTTGCAAAACGGCCTTGCCCTCTGGGATGTGCTGGAACGTTGCACCGTCACCGGCGCGTCGGACGCCTCCATCAAGGACCCGGTGCCGGTGGACCTGGCAGCCCTGCTGCAACAGGCGCCGGTGGAAGCGGTGTTCTGCAACGGGGCAACGGCCTTCCGCCTGTACGAAAAGATGCTGCGCCCGGTGTCCGGCATCCCCGCCGTGCGTCTGCCCAGCACCAGCCCGGCCAACGCCGCCTTCAGCATGGAAAAGCTGGCCGCCGCCTGGGGCGGCGCGCTGGGGCCCTGGCTCAGAGTGGCGCGTTGATTTGACAGCCTCACTGTGGTAAAATAATGTCAAACTGCGGGCGCCGCCCGCGCAGGAGATAGGAACCATGAGCAGGATCATCGAGATAAAAAAGAAACCTGCCGCCCCCTGGTACATCGCCGGGGCGGTGTGGGTGGTGGGGGCGCTGGCGCTGCCCATCTATGAGCTGTGGGCGCTGGGCCTTGTGGCCGTGGCATCGGTGGCGGCGCTGGCGGCGGCCTTCAAGCTCTGCCCGCCGGTCATCGTGACCAAAGAGGTGCCCTGGTTCACCGGCCGGGAGGACGCGGACGAGATGCTGAATCGCATCGACGCCGACCGCAAACGCCTGCTGGAGCTGGACGAGCGCATTCCCGACGACGCCCTCAGCGCGGCCATCCGCCGGATGGAAGCCGCCTGCTCCGGCATCCTTGCCCAGCTGGAAAAGGATCCGGACAAGGCCTCCCAGGTGCGCCGGTTCACCAACCACTATCTGCCGGACGCGGTGAAGATCCTCACCCTCTACGCGGAGATGGAGGAGACGGGCGTCTCCGGCGAGAACGCCGAGGAGGTGCGCAGGCAGGTGGAGGCCAACGCGGCGGTCATCGCCACCGCCTTCGAAAACCAGCTGGACAGCCTCTATTCCGCCGCGGCGCTGGATCTGGACGCCGATCTCGAAGTACTCAAAGGCATGCTGAAAGGGCAGGGCCTTGTGGAATAATTTCTAAAGCGAAAGGAACGAACGACCATGGACGAAAAGAACATGAGCCCCGAACTGACCCTGGACGCTGTGCCCACCCTCACCCTTGACCCCGCCGCCGACGAGGCCGCCGCTGCGGCTGCCGCCGAGGAGGAGAAGAAGGTCGAGCCGGTGATGATCGAGGAGACCCGCCTTTCCCCCGAAGAACAGAAGATGGTGGACGACTTCGCCGAGAAGATCGACGTGACCAACAGCCAGATGGTGCTGCAGTACGGCGCCGCCACCCAGAAGAAGATCGGCGATTTCAGCGAGACCGCCCTGGACAAGGTGCGCACCAAGGACCTGGGCGAAACCGGCGAGATGATCGCCAATCTGGTCACCGAGCTGAAGGGCTTCGACGCCCAGGAAGAGAGCAAGGGCATCTTCGGCTTCTTCAAGAAGGCCGGCAGCGGCATCGAGGCCATGAAAGCCAAGTACGCCAAGGCCGAGGTGAACGTGGAGAAGATCGAGGCCGTGCTGGAAGGCCACCAGGTGCAGCTGCTCAAGGACGTGGCCATGCTGGACAAGATGTACCAGATGAATATGCTCTACTTCAAGGAGCTCACCATGTACATCCTGGCGGGCAAGAAGAAGCTCAAGCAGGTGCGCGAGGGCGAACTGCAGGCCGCCATGGACAAAGCCAAGGCCAGCGGCCTGCCCGAGGACGCCCAGGCGGCCCGGGACCTTGCCGATATGTGCGACCGTTTTGAGAAAAAGCTCTACGACCTGGAGCTCACCCGCAACGTGTCCATCCAGATGGGCCCCCAGATCCGCCTCATCCAGAACAACGACACCATGATGGCGGAAAAGATCCAGACCAGCATCGTCAACACCATCCCCCTGTGGAAGAGCCAGATGGTTCTGGCCCTGGGCCTGGCCCACAGCCAGCAGGCCATCGAGGCCCAGCGGGCGGTGAGCGACATGACCAACGAGCTGCTGAAAAAGAACGCCGCCGCCCTCAAGCAGGGCACCATCGACGCGGCCAAGGAGTCCGAGCGGGGCATTGTGGACATCGAGACCCTGCAGGCCACCAACAAGAGCCTCATCGAGACCTTGGACGAGCTGAACAAGATCCAGACCGAGGGCCGCGCCAAGCGCGCCGCCGCCGAGGTGGAGCTGGGCCGCATCGAGGGCGAACTGAAACAGAAACTGATGGAGCTGCATAACTGATGAAAGGTCCGTGTAAACTGGAACAGATCCTGCCCGCGCCGCTGAAGAACAAGGCGGTGGCGGTGGCCGCCGCCTGCCTGCTGGCCGCCGGCTCGGTGTTCGGCATCGGCGGGGCAAAACTGGCCGCCTACGCAAACAGCACCGCCGCGGCCTTCTCCGACGGGATGTATTCCATCGCCGCCGACCTGGACGCCCGGCTCAACTCGGCGGCCAACCTGGTCACCGTGGCCAAAAAGGTCAGCGGGGTCAGCGCCGAAGCCATCGACAGGGTCAGCAGCGCCGTCGAGGCGGTGAAGTCCGCCGAGGGGCCCGCCGCCAAGGCCGCCGCCGACGCGGTTCTGGCCGACGCGGCAAACGCCCTGTACGACGAGGCGTCCGCCCTGGCGGACCCGAGCCAGTACGATCTTTTGTCCGGGGAGCTGGCGGAGTTCAACGCCCGGGGCAACACCATCCGAAACAACGACTATAATTCCCGGGCGCAGGAGTTCAACGACACCCTGGCCGGCCAGCCCGCAAAGCTGATCGGCGCGTTCTGGGGCGTAGAGGAGGCGGAGTATTACCGATGAAACAGACAAAACGCGCCCTCGCCGGCCTTGCGCTGGCGGCGGCCCTGCTCACCGGCAGCGTCTTTGCGGCGGTGCCCGCAGCCCCCGAAAACAGCTGTGTGCTGGACGAGGCGAACGTGCTGAGCGAGCGCACCGAACAGGCGGTGAACGACCTGACCATCGCTTTGGATGAAGCCTGCGGCGCCCAGATCGGGGTGCTCACGGTGGAATTCACCGGCGATTCCACCACCGCCGATTTCGCCGTGGACACCTTCAACGCCTGGGGCGTGGGCGATCCCGACAAAAACAACGGCGTTCTTCTGCTTCTGGTCACCGGCGCGGAGGACTACTACTGCGCCGTGGGCACCGGCCTGGAAAAGGATCTGACGCCCCAGAAGGTCGACGACCTGCTCTGGAACAACCTGGAAGAGGGCTTTGCCAAGGGCGATTATGACGCGGGCGTGGTGGCCTTCACCAACGCCATGTACGACGAGCTGTGCGACATCTACGGCGTGCAGCCCGATCAAAGCACCGGCGGCGGCGCGCCTGCTCCCGCGCCGGAACGGCCCTCTTTTGCGGCCCGTGTGGGCAGCTTCTTCACCCTGACCATCCTGATGGTGGTGCTCATCTTCCTGGTGGTGCTGGGCAACATCCTGCACCCGGTGCGCTATGTGCGCACCCGCTGGTTCGGCTACAGCTATCCGCCGCTGCCGCCCCGGCGGCACTTCTACGGCGGCTGGAGCCGGCGTCCGCCGCCCCCGCCCCGTCCGCCCCGCCCGCCTCATTCCGGCGGCCCCGGCGGCTTTGGAGGCTTTGGCGGCGGTTCCTCCCGCCCGTCCTCTTCCTCCCGCCCCAAGAGCTTCGGCGGCTTTAGCGGCGGCTCTTCCCGTGGCTCCGGCGCAGGCCGGCGCAGCGGCGGCGGTTCCTCCCGCTCCGGCGGCTCCCGTTCCGGCGGCGGCGCAGGCCGGCGTAAATAATGTAAAAAAGAGGCCTTCCCCGGCGGGGAAGGCCTCTTTTTTGTCATTTCAGCAGACCGTAGACCCGGTAGGTCTCCAGCATCTGGCCGAGGGTCAGTTTCTGACCCATCAGCTGGCGGTAGGTGGCGGTACGGGTCTTGTCTTGCGCTTTCAGCGTGTCCATGCGGGCCGCCGTGTCGGCGTATTGCGCCTGCAGATCCGCCAGCATCTTCTCAAACTGTTCCAGCCGGTCCATCGGGGGTATCCTCCTTCTTTGCAGCGTGCCGGGCGCTGAACTCACAGCCGCAGTAGTCCTGCCGGTACAGGCCGTATTCAGCCGAAAGTTCCAGACTGCGCTTGTAGCCGTTTTTCTTCTTGAAGTCGTTGGGCAGGTGGCGCACGCCGTACTGCGCTTCCAGCTCCTGCCCGATGGCGTTGATGCGCGCCGCGTCCTTGTGGGGGCTGATGGAAAGGGTGGTGCAGAACCAGTCGAAGCCGTGTTCGGCGGCGTAGCGGGCCGCCTGGTCCATCCGCAGCCGGTAGCACACGGTGCAGCGTCCGCCTCGCTCCGGCTCGGCCTCAAGGCCCGCCACGGCCTCGTAATAGCGGCCGGTGTCGTAGTCGCCCTCCACCACCTGCACCGCGGGGGCAAAGGCGGCGGCAAAGCGCTCCAGCTCGTCACCCCGGCGTCGGTATTCGGCGGCGGGCCAGATGTTGGGATTGTAGTAGAAAAGGGTCACATCAAAGCGGGCCAGCAGCTGTTCCAGCACCGCGCTGGAGCAGGGTCCGCAGCAGGCGTGGAGCAAAAGCCGGGGCTTTTTGTCTCCCTCCGGGGCCAGCCGGTCAAGCAAGGCCTCCATCTCCCGAGCATAGTTGGGTGGGTTCGCCATGGAAAAAGCATCCCCCTTTCGTTTTGTCAAAGACATTATACCACGGCGGGCAAGGGGAGAGAAAGAACGCCCGGTCACAGACTGTTTGTAACGTTTTTGCAATTTGTTTATAAGCTTATCACGGTTTTTCCACAAAGTGGGGGTATTCTATAATCACAGCCCGGGGGGAACAAAAGATTCCCCAAAGTGAAAACCGGCCGCGGCAAGAAGCCGCGCATACTGGCCGCCGCCCATGCGACAGGCGGGCCCGCAAGCCCCGCCTGTGGACGGCCCAGACAACCGACCCGCCTTCCCCTTCGTGAGAAGGTTCATATAGATATCCGCTTTTTCATGAGATTCCTCTTCAATTTGTGCAAAAGCAGCCTGTCCCTTCACTCCTCGGGACGGGCTGCTTTTGCGTTTTGACCCTTTTTCTGGTATAATAAGCGAAAAGTGTGCCGCGTCCGCGACCGAAAGGGGAACGACCCATGGAACAGCAAAAACTTGACCGCATCAGCGAACTGGCCCGCAAAAGCCGTACCGCCGAAGGCCTCACCGATGCGGAACGCGCCGAGCAGATGGCCCTGCGCCAGGAATACATTGAAAGCATGAAGCGCAGCCTGCGCGCCCAGCTGGACAACATCGAAATCATCGACGAAAACGGCTCCCGCCCGCTGAAGCGCAAGTCCTGACGGGCCAAACGCCCCATTTCATAACATCCGAGGTGCTTTTGTGTGACTGAAACGCTCGTGCGGCTGTTTGTCAAAAACAGCCGCGACACCGCCGACCCCGCCGTGCGCACGGCCTATGGCAATCTGGCCAGCTGGGTGGGCATCTTCTGTAACCTGCTGCTTTGCGCCGGCAAATTTTTGGCCGGCACCCTCTCGGGCAGTATCTCCATCGCCGCCGACGCGGTGAACAACCTGTCCGACGCGTCCTCCAGCGTGGTGAGCCTCATCGGCTTCAAGCTGGGCGCCCGCCCCGCCGACGAGGAACACCCCTACGGCCACGCCCGCTTTGAGTATCTGGCGGGCCTTGCGGTGGCGGTGATGGTGCTGGTCATCGGCGTGGAGCTGCTGAAAAGCAGTGTGGAAAAGATCTTGAACCCCGCCCCCGTAACGTTCAGCTGGGTGGCCATGGCGGTGCTGGCGGCGTCCATCGCCGTTAAGCTGTGGATGTCGGTGTTCAACCGCACCCTGGGCAAACGCATCAATTCCGGCTCCCTCATCGCCACCGCGGCGGACAGCCGCAACGACGTGCTCAGCACCAGCGCGGTGCTCATCGCCAGCCTCATCAGCCACTTCGCGCAGGTGGAGCTGGACGGCTGGATGGGCGCGGCGGTGGCTCTGTTCATCCTCTACAGCGGCGTGGGCCTCGTGCGGGACACCATCGACCCCCTGCTGGGCCTGGCCCCCGACCCGGAGCTGGTACAGCACATCCACGACAAGATCATGAGCTATCCCGGCGTGCTGGGCACCCACGACCTGATGGTCCACGACTACGGCCCCGGCCGGCAGTTCGCCAGCGTCCATGTGGAGCTGGCCGCCGAAGCGGACGTGATGGCCAGCCACGAGCTCATCGACGACATCGAGCGTGACTTCCTCAAAAACGACCGGCTGCCGGTGGTCATCCACTTCGACCCCATCGTCACCTCCAACGCCCAGGTGGGGGACATGCGCCGCTGGCTGGCCGAGGCGGTCAAGACCATCGACCCCGCCCTCACCATCCATGATCTGCGCATGGTGCCGGGCATGAGCCACACCAACATCATCTTCGACTGCGTCACCCCTCCGGGCTTTGCCATGAGCAGCGCCCGGCTGAAAGATGCTATCAGTAAGTTGGTGAGCGAGAAAGACCCCGCTTACCGCTGCATCATCACTGTGGAATCGAATTTCGCCGCCGTGCCCTGCGCGGGCGAAGCGGTGCGGTAAGGGGGAAGAGACGATGGAGTTTTCCTATTCCGACAAAGTGCTGGGCATGCGCCCCAGCATCATCCGCGAACTGCTCAAACAGATGAGCGACCCGGCCCTCATCAGCTTCGCCGGCGGCAACCCCGCGGCGGACAGCTTCCCTGTGGCGGACATCCGCGCCTTCAGCGACACGCTGCTGGAGAGCGACCCGGTGGGCATGCTGCAGTATTCCGTCACCGAGGGCTACGGCCCCCTGCGCGAGGCTTGCCGCGCTTTTGCCAACCGTCAGTGGCCGGTGGTGAAGGAGAGCGACGAGCTCATCATCACCAGCGGCAGTCAGCAGGTCATCGAGTTCATGGCAAAGCTGCTGTGCAACGAGGGCGACGTGGTGGCGGTGGAGGAGCCGGCCTTTCTGGGCGCCTACAACTCCATGCGCAGCTTCGGCGCCGAGCTTCGGGGCGTGCCCCTGGAGCCGGACGGCGTGAACCTGGAAGCCCTGGAAGCGGCCTTTGCCGCCCAGCCGAAACCCAAGTTTTTCTATTGCATCCCCAACTTCCAGAACCCCACCGGCTACACCACCAGCAAAGAAAAGCGCAAAGCCATCTACGAGCTGGCGGTGAAGTACGGCGTGCCGGTGCTGGAGGACGATCCTTACGGCGCGCTGCGCATTTCCGGCGAGGACGTGCCCCCCATCAAGCATTTTGACGAGTGCGGCGCGGTGGTCTATGCCGGGTCGTTCAGCAAGATCCTTTGCCCCGGCATGCGCCTTGCCTATTGCGCCGGCCAGGGCGACTTCATCACCAAGATGGTCACCGCCAAGCAGGGCAGCGACGTGCACACCAACGTCTGGGCCCAGCGGGTGTGTGAGCGGATGCTCACCCAAACGGACATGAACGCCCACATCGCCCGGCTGCAGGCCATCTACCGGGAAAAGGCGAACTACATGATGGAGAAACTGGACGAAAAGCTCTCCGGCGCGGTGAGCTATGTGCGGCCGGAGGGCGGCATGTTCATCTGGGCCAAGCTGCCCGACGAAGTGCCCGTTGGGGAATTCGCCCGGCGGTGCCTGGAAAAGAAGCTGGCGGTGGTGCCGGGCAGCGCCTTCTACACCGACAGCGCGGTGGAGCAGCCTTTTGTGCGGCTGAATTTCTCCACCCCCACCAAGGAACAGATCGACCGGGGCGTGGCCGTGATGGCCGAAGTTCTGGCTGAAATGACGAAGTGACCGTAAAAACGAGAGGAGAGAGGCACCCATGGAAAAAATCAAGATGACCACCCCCCTTGTGGAGATGGACGGCGACGAGATGACCCGCATTTTGTGGCAGATGATCAAGGATGAACTGATCCTGCCCTTTGTGGAGCTCAAGAGCGAATACTACGACCTGGGGCTGCCCAACCGGGATGCCACCGGCGACCAGGTCACCATGGACGCGGCGCTGGCCAACAAGAAGTACGGCGTGTCGGTGAAGTGCGCCACCATCACCCCCAACGCCCAGCGCATGACCGAGTACAACCTGCACGAGATGTGGAAGAGCCCCAACGGCACCATCCGCGCCGTGCTGGACGGCACGGTGTTCCGCGCGCCCATTCTCATCAACTGCATCAAGCCGGTGGTGAAGAACTGGAAAAAGCCCATCACCATCGCCCGCCACGCCTACGGCGACGTGTATAAGGGCGCCGAGTTCCGCATCCCCGGCCCCGGCAAGGCGGAGCTGGTGTTCACCGGCGAGGACGGCACCGAGATGCGTCAGACGGTGTATGACTTCGAGTGCCCGGGCGTTCTGCAGGGCCAGTACAACAAGGACACCAGCATTGCCAGCTTCGCCCGCAGCTGCTTCAACTATGCCCTTTCCACCAAACAGGACCTGTGGTTCGCCACCAAGGATACCATCAGCAAGAAGTACGACCACACCTTCAAGGACATCTTCGCCGAGATCTACGAGGCGGAGTATAAGGAGAAGTTCGAGGCTGCGGGCATCGAGTACTTCTACACCCTCATCGACGACGCGGTGGCCCGGGTCATCCGCAGCGAGGGCGGCTTCATCTGGGCCTGCAAGAACTACGACGGCGACGTGATGAGCGACATGGTCTCCACCGCCTTCGGCAGCCTTGCCATGATGACCAGCGTGCTGGTGAGCCCCGACGGCTGCTACGAGTACGAGGCGGCCCACGGCACTGTCACCCGCCACTACTACCGCTATCTGAAGGGCGAGGTGACCAGCACCAACCCCATGGCCACCATCTTTGCCTGGACCGGCGCGCTGGCAAAGCGGGGCGAGCTGGACGGCATCCCGGCTCTGGAGGACTTCGCCAAGAAGCTGGAGGCCGCCTGCATCGACACCCTGGAGAGCGGCGTGATGACCAAGGATCTGTGCGGCCTGGCGGAGGGCATCACCCCCACGCCTGTGTCCAGCGAGGAGTTCATCAAGGCCATCCGCAAGAACCTGGAAGAGAAGCTGGGAGCTTAAACACGGCGAAAGCCGAAAGGCAAAGGCGCGGCCTGCGCACAGCAAAATAAACAGCGGCCCCCGCGGGGATTTCCCGCGGGGGCCGCTGTGCGTTTTATTCCTGCATCTTCCGCTTTTGGGCCAGTTTGTGACGCCGCCGCGCCAGGGGCAGCGCCCCCAGACAGATGAGAGCGCCCAAGCCCAGATTGAGCAGGGTGTGGGGGAATCCGCCGATGAGGTTGGTGCCGCCCAGGAACAGATTCACGCCGCCAATCACATAACATACGGTGAGCACCCGGTCCATGTGCCGGAGGATGGAATCCGTGTCGCTGAACAGTTCAAAGGGAGTGCCGTCGTTCTCCCGCCGCAGATAGACCCAGCTGAACAGTTTGCCCACTACCTGGATGCCCGTGTCCTCCAGAAAGGCAATGTAGTCCGGGTCGTTCTTTTGCAGCATTTCCAGCTGGTACTGCCAGCGGCCCGGCTCGCCCTGCTCAAATTCATAGCGGCACCAGCCCACCCGCTTCAGCTGCCAGCCCTGGCGGCTCATCTCGTTCAGCCAGGCGGCCTCCTTTTCCCAGTCCCATAAAAGAAATGCCTTGTGCACCACTTTGTTCATGCCTGCCCCTCCTTTGTCACGGCCCGGCCGTTTTTCACCAGTTCCTCCAGCCGGGCAAGTTCCGCCTCCACCGCCGCCTTGCCCGCGGCGGTGATGCGGTATTCCTTTTTGCGGCTGCCGGCCTCCACCGGCAGCGCCTCGATCCAGCCCTTTTCCAGCAGAGCGTTCAGCGCGCCGTACAGCGTGCCCGCCGCCAGCCGCACCCGTCCGCCGGAAAATTCCTGGGCCTTTTGCATGATGCCGTAGCCGTGAAGCGGCTGATACAAAGAAAGAAGAATGTAGTAAAACGCCTCGGTCAAGGCGAAACTCTCCGCCATGGGCCGCACCTCCTGCTATATAAGCTCACGTTATATCGGATTACGATATAAATATATCAGCACCCGATATAATTGTCAAGAGGGGGAGAGCAAACTCGAAATTTTATCACTCAAATATATAGAGTGCTAAAATTAACAATTTGTTCATAAAAAGAACAAATAAAATGCGAAAAGAAGGGGTATAGTAAGTATCGTCAGGAGGGAAGAGGACCGGGAGCAAAACCCCGGGGCCCGAAGCCCCCGGCAAAGCGGCGCAGCGCCCGCGCAAACCAGCGCCGCCAAGAACAAATCTCTTCGTGCGCGGAGAATAGGAGTTTATTATGTTTGGCATGATTCCGTTCACCCGTGAGGAAAATAGTCTGTGGAACTATCTGGACAACATGGAAAAGAGCCTGTTCACCGGCTTTGGCGACATGAGCCAGTTCCGGTGCGACATTCAGGACAAAGGCGACCACTATCTGCTGGAGGCGGAGCTGCCCGGCTTCCAGAAAGAGGATATCAGCCTTGACCTAAACGGTGACACCATGGTCATCACAGCCCGTCACAACAGCGAGAAGGAAGAAAAGGGCGAGGGCAACTACCTGCGCCGTGAGCGCAAGTACGGCTCCTACAGCCGCAGCTTCAATGTCAGCGGCATCAACACCGAGGGCATCAAAGCTGCCTATACCAACGGTATTTTGGAGATCACGCTGCCCAAGCAGGCCGAGGTTGCTCCCGCGGCCCGCACCATCCAGATCGAGGGCTGATGTTTCACAACACCCCATGGCAAGCAAGGGGCGCCCGGCC
>DXBV01000086.1 GCA_019116345.1 Candidatus Allofournierella merdipullorum
GAAAAAATCGTTGTCCATGAAGCGGTCAAAGGTGAGGACGGAAGCCGGGAACAGGAGGTAGAAATCTTCTACCGCTTTATCGGCAAAATTGATTAAATGACACCAATATTTTTAACTATGTGATACCGGACTTTCCGTTCCCGATTCCGACCTGCTGCTCGCCCTGTCGGCGGCGCTGGAAACGCCGGTGAGCGCCCTGCTGGGCGAAACCGCCGCCGCGCAGGAGCCGGACGACCTGAAAGTCATCTGCAAAAAGCTGGAGGTCATCAATTTGCAGCTGGCCCGGAGGAAGGCCGCCACCCGGCGGATGTTTCACTGGCTGTTCCTGCTGGCCTGCGCGGCAATCGCGGTCATGCTGGCCCTTCTGCTGACGTTGGGCAGCCCCTACCTGAGCTGGGACCTCAGCGACCCCGAGACCGCCGTGGCCGGAACGTTGTTCCACGCCTTTGAATGGCTGTTCGTCCGCCTGGCTCCCCTTATGCTCATGGTTGCTGGGCTTGGAGCCTTTCTGACGAGGAAGGAAATGTAAAATCCTTTTGCAGCGGCTGGCCGATGGTCAGCCGCTTGTCTTTTGTGGTATGATATCTGACGAACACCCGCCAAAAAAGGAGCGCCGCCATGAAAACCATTTTCATCATCGAAGACGACCAGTCCATCGGAGACATGCTGCAGGAAGTGCTGCAAAAAGAGGGTTATCAGGTACAGCGGGCCTATTCCGGCACCGAGGCCGTGTTTTTGCTGGAGCGCGGCCGGCCCGACCTTGTGCTGCTGGACCTCATGCTGCCCGGGCTGCCCGGCGAGGAACTGCTGGAACGGATGCGTGGCGTGCCGGTGATCGTGGTGAGCGCCAAGGCCGGCGTGGACGACAAGGTGGACCTGCTTTTGCAGGGCGCGGCGGATTACGTCACCAAGCCCTTTGAGCTTCGGGAGCTGCTGGCCCGCATCCAGGTGCAGCTGCGGCGCAGCGAACAGCCCACCGAGCCGGCGCTGGAGGCCGGCGGCATTCGGCTGGACGCCCTTTCCCGCGAAGCAACGGTGGATGGCCGCCTCGTTCACCTCACCCGGACGGAATACGCCATTCTGAAGCTGCTTCTTTCCAATCCCGGGCAGGCGGTGTCCAAGGCGGTCATTCTGGACAGCATCAGCATCGACACTCCCGACTGCACCGACGCATCCCTCAAACAACATGTGAGCAACCTGCGCAAAAAGCTGCGGCAGGCGGGCGGCCGGGAGTATATCCAGGCGGTTTGGGGCATCGGCTTTCGGCTGGGCACGGAATCTTGACGAAATCTTTACGCTTTTCTTTGCCGCTTTCTTGACGGCTGCACGGTAAGATGGAGCCATCAAACAAAGGAGACAACTTTGAACATGGAATACATCCTGCAAACCAATGGTCTTTGCAAGGAATACCGTCACGGCAAAGCGCTGGACGAGCTCACCATGCAGGTGCCGAAAGGCTCCATCTACGGGCTGGTGGGCAAGAACGGCGCGGGCAAAACCACCCTCATCCGCATCGTGTGCGGCCTGCAAAAGCCCACCGCCGGCAGTTTCACCCTCTGCGGCGCGCGCTACGGCGAGGCAGACCTCTCTCCCGCCCGCCGCCGTATGGGCGCGGTGGTGGAGACCCCGTCCCTTTACCCGGAACTGACCGCGGCCCAGAATCTGGCGCTGCAAAACCGGGTACTGGGCCTGCCGGACGATGATAACATCCCCGCTCTGCTGCGCCTGGCCGGGCTGGAGCACACCGGCGCAAAGAAGGTGCGCCACTTCTCGCTGGGCATGCGCCAGCGGCTGGGCATCGCCCTGGCGCTGTGCGGCTCGCCGGATTTCCTCGTTTTGGATGAGCCGGTGAACGGGCTGGACCCCCAGGGCGTCATCGACGTGCGGGAGTTGATTTTGAAACTCAACCGGGAGCATCAGGTCACGGTGCTGCTGTCCAGCCACATGCTGGACGAACTAGCCCGCCTCGCCACCTGCTACGGGTTCATCGACGGCGGCAGAATGGTGCGGGAGGTAAGCGCCGAAGAACTGGCCCGCAACGGGCGTAAGTGCGTGCGGCTGACGGTGACGGACGTGCCCGTCCTCGCCCGTGTGCTGGATGAAGAAGGACTGGAATACAAGGTGCTCAGCGACGAGCATGCGGACGTGTTCGGCAGCCCGAACCTCACCCGGCTGGCGCTGGCTCTGAACGAGGCGGGCTGCGAGGTGCGCAGCGCGCAGGAAAAGGACGAGAGCCTGGAAAGCTACTTTCTGTCTCTGGTGGGAGGTGAGCGCCATGAATAAGCTGCTTTGGGCAAACTGGGCGCGGCTGCGCCACTACAAGGCCTTCTGGCTGACTCTGGCCGGCGTTTTTCTCTGCTCGCTTCTCAGTATCTGGAGCGGCTCCCGCGCAGCGGAGCAGCTGGCCCAGTCCGGTTTTGCGCGCACGCTGGACAGTTACTACTTTGCTCTCACCACCTTTTTGGGCGGGCTTTACGCCGTGTTTTTCAGCCTGTTTTTGAGCGCGGAATTCTCGGACGGCACGGTGCGCAACAAACTCGTGGTCGGCCACTCCCGCGTCCGCATCTATCTGGCGGACTATCTCATTTGTTTGGCCGCCTGCCTCGCCTTTGCGGCGATGTGGCTGCTGGGCGGCCTGCCGGGCCTTTTGTGGATGGGGCCTTTCTCCATGGGGCCGGGCGAGTTTTTGGCCTATCTTCTGGTAATTTTCGGGTTCACCGCCGCCTTCGCGGCTCTGTTCGCCCTGGTCAATCTGCTGCCCGCCAACAAGGCGGTGACGGTGGTGCTGTCGCTGGCGGTCTGGCTGGGCCTTGTGCTAACGGCCAGCGCGTTCTACGACCGGTTGAGCGAGCCGGAAATGATCAGCGGTGTGGTGTACGCCGACGGCGCGTTTCAGGAGATGGAGCCCCACCCCAATCCCATGTATCTTGCCGGAGCGGTGCGCACCGCCTGCACCTGGGCGCTGGAGTTTCTGCCCGCCGGGCAGGCTCAGCTGGTGCGCGGCGTAGAGGTCGACTCTCCCCTGCGGATGCTGGCCTTCTCCGCTCTGTTCACCGCCCTTGCCCTTTTGGCAGGAGCGTGCATCTTCCAAAAGAAAGATTTGAAGTGAGGGGTTTTATGGACTGTTTTCTGCCGTTTCTTGTGGTCGTGCTGTTAGCAGCCGTCGGCTTGCTCTGGTTCAAAGTGCGCCTGCTGCAGCGCTGTGCCCGCCAGATCGGGCAGGCCTTTCAGGACCGGCTGGCAACAGACACCAACACTCTCATCGACCTGCCCAGCCGCGACCCTCACATGCGGCGGCTGGCTTCGGACATCAACGCCCAGCTGCGCCTGCTGCGCAGCCAGCGCCAGCGGTATCAGCGGGGCGACCGGCAGGTGAAAGAGGCGGTGACCAACATCTCCCACGACCTGCGCACCCCTCTCACCGCCATCTGCGGCTATCTGGAACTGATGAAGCAGCAGGAACTGCCGCCGGACGCGGCGCGCTATCTGGAACAAATCGAAAGCCGCACCCTGGCGATGAAGGAGCTCACCGAAGAACTGTTCCGCTATTCGCTGGCGGTGTCCGACCAGCCGCCGGCCCTGCAGCCGGTGGACCTGCGCCGCGCGCTGGAGGAGGCCCTGCTCTCTTTTTACGGGGCCTTCGCCCAAAAGGGCATCGAGCCGGAGCTGGTTTTCGAAGAGCCCGAGGGGCGCTTCCTGCTGGATGGCGGCGCACTGGGCCGTGTGTTCGGGAATATTCTGTCCAACGCCCTGAAATACAGCGCCGGGGATTTGAAGGTCACGCTGGACGCCGCCGGGCGCATCGCCTTTTCCAACCGCGCCCCCGGGCTGGACCCGGTGGCGGTGGGCCGCCTGTTCGACCGCTACTATACGCTGGACACCGGACAAAGCTCCACGGGTCTCGGTCTTTCCATCGCCCGGGCGCTGACCGAAGAGATGGGCTGCGCCCTCTCGGCGGACTATGCCGACGGGCGGCTGACCGTGCTGGCGGATTTTTCACCGGCAAGAGAACCGTGACGAAGCGGCACGCCCCGCCTGACCTTGACACCGGGCGGCGGGGCGTGCTACAATTTGGGGCAGAAAACAGGAAAGGAGGGCGCACGGATGTTCTGGAAATTCCCCAACGTTCAGCTGAAAAAAGGCACTGTTTTGGCCTTTCAAGGGGATAGTGCGCCCTTTTTGAAGGCCGAGACCGTTTTTTGACGCGGGTTTTTCCCGGCTTTTTAAAATTTGCGCTCTGTCTTCTTTTGCTTGCAGACCACTGTGAGAAAAGGAGATTTTTTTATGTTTAAAATCAAACAACAGCTTCGCAGACTGTACGCCGTCACGGCCATCAGCAGCCTGCAAATTGCCGGCGCGTCCTGGGTGGCGCTGCTGGCAGCACGAGGATTTTCCCTAACTGAAATTGGCTTCGCGGAGGGTGTGTTCCACCTCGTCAGCTTTTTGTTCGAGGTTCCCTCCGGGGTCATCGCCGACGTGTTCGGCCGCAAGAAGTCCATGGTGGCCAGCCAGTGCATGTTCGCAGCGGCCAGCGCCGCCATGCTGCTCTCCCGCTCCATGGGCGGCGTCTGCCTTGCCATGGCCCTGAGCGCCTTGGGCTACAATTTCTCCTCCGGCTCCCGGGAGGCGCTGGCTTTTGAAAGCCTGAAAGAGTGCGGCCGGGAAGAGGCTTATCAGCAGTTTGCCGTGAACGACCTGACACTATGGCGGGTGGGCTCGGCGCTGGCCACTCTGTGCGCCGGCTTCGCTCTGTGGCTGGGCCCGCGGGCAGCCTATAGCGTAGACCTTGCCCTGGCGCTTACGGGCCTTTTGCCTGCGCTTATGCTGCGGGAGCCGGAACGGGAAGTTTCCGCCGGCAGCGCCGCCGTTCGCATCCGCAGCGCAGTGCGGGACAGCGCCGTGTTCATCCTCCACAGCCCGAAGGTGCTGCGGCTGATGCTCTGCAACGCCGCGGTGGGAGCCGTTGCAACCATGCTGCTCTATCTGCTGCAGGCGCGGCTGCCCGCTCTGGGTCTGTCCGCCGGCTGGCTGGGGCCGGTGCTGTTCGTCCTGTCCTTGAGCGGTACGCTGGGCGCGCAGGCCGCAAGGTTTGCCCAGCGGCTTCGCTTTCGTTTGCTGGCGCTTTTGTGCGCGGGCGGGGTGTTTGCCGGTGCGGTGCTGGCCGCCGTCCCTTCCCTGCCCGTCGCCTTTGCCGGCGGCTTTCTGGCCGGCATGCTGGACGACTTGCTGGACGTGCGCAGCGACGTGGTGCTGAACGGGATGGTACCCTCCGCCCAGCGGGCGACGCTGGTGTCGGTGTCTTCCCTCACCTTCTCGCTGGTGATGCTGGCGGCTGCCCCGCTGATGGGGGCGCTTTTCGGTGCGCTGTGAGGCGGGAATGGCGTTGAATATAGTTGATTCCTGTGGTATAGTGAAAGGGAAAAGGCGGCCTGCGGGCCGAAAGGCTCCCAAGGCACGGCACGGAGCATTGAATTTACAGAAAAGGAGATACAACAGTGGAGAACATCAAACGTCCCGACAACATGGCCCGTATCACAACGGCGGAACTGGCAGCGTCCTTTATTGAGGAGCAGGTGCGTGAGATCCAGGAGCAGGTGGGCGACAAAAAGGTGCTGCTGGCCCTGTCGGGCGGCGTGGACTCCTCGGTGGTGGCCGCGCTGCTCATCAAGGCGATCGGCAAGCAGCTGGTGTGCGTCCATGTGAACCACGGCCTGCTGCGCAAGGGCGAGCCGGAACAGGTGGTGGAGGTGTTCCGCAACCAGATGGACGCCAACCTGGTGTATGTGGACGCCATCGACCGTTTCCTGAACAAGCTGGAGGGCGTGGCCGAGCCCGAGCAGAAGCGGAAAATCATCGGCGCTGAGTTCATCCGCGTGTTTGAGGAGGAAGCGAGGAAGCTGGAGGGCATCGAGTTCCTGGCGCAGGGCACGATCTACCCGGACATTCTGGAAAGCGACGGCGTGAAGGCCCACCACAACGTGGGCGGTCTGCCGGAGGACCTCCAGTTCCAGCTGGTGGAGCCCCTCAAGTTGCTGTTCAAGGACGAGGTGCGCGTTGTGGGCAAGGCGCTTGGCCTGCCGGACAACATGGTCTACCGTCAGCCGTTCCCCGGCCCCGGCCTGGGTGTGCGGTGCCTGGGTGCCATCACCCGCGACCGTCTGGAAGCGGTTCGGGAGTCCGACGCCATCCTGCGGGAAGAGTTTGCTGCTGCCGGCCTTGAGGGCAAAGTATGGCAGTACTTCACCGTCATCCCCGATTTCAAGTCGGTGGGCGTGAAGGACGGCAAGCGCTCGTTTGAGTGGCCGGTCATCCTGCGCGCGGTGAACACCCGCGACGCCATGACCGCCACCGTGGAGGACGTGCCCTTCGCCCTGCTGCAGAAAATCACCCTGCGCATCACCGCTGAGGTGCCCGGCGTGAACCGCGTCTGCTTCGACCTGACGCCGAAGCCCACCGGCACCATCGAGTGGGAATGATTTCAGAAGCCCGGAAAAGCCTGATATAACTGGGTTTTCCAAGGCTTGATGCCCTCCGTGGCAACGATTTGGCAACAGTTTTCATTATTCCACAGAGAAAGAGCTACCTGATTTGCAAAAGTCAGGTAGCTCTTTTTATTTTACTTCTCTTTGTCCGGCTGCTTTTTGAATTCTTCCGCCAGCAAATCGCTGAGACCTTGGGAGGGGACAACCTTGTGCCAGTGGCCTGTGGTATCAAACTCCGGGTAGCGGTAACGCCAGCGGTCGTAGTCCTCTTTGCTGATCTCCCCCGATTTCAGCTTGGCCGCCTGTTCGCCCCAGGCGCAGAGCATCTCATGGAGCCGGGCTGCATCCTTACCTTGGAACACATCCACCCGAAGATGAATTTCTCCATCGCACTCGCAAATTTTCAGGCCATAACAGTCCTCAAGGGTAAAGAGTGTGTGCATGAGGCCCACATAGGAGTCTATATCTGGCACATCCAAAGCATGGGGAGAGACATCCAATATCTGTGCCAGTGCGGCAGTTAGGTCTGCCTTGGGCGTCCGCGATCCGTTCTCGTATTGAGCAAGGCGCACATCAGCGGACTTCTCCGGGAAGCCCAGCGCCATACCAAGATATTTCTGCGTCATGCCCCGCAAGGTGCGGAAAAAGTGAATGCGTTCTCCAATCGCCATAACGGCCAACTCCTATCTGGATTTTTGATAGATTCAGCATAGCAGAAATGCTTAGGGTAGTCAAGGGAAATCTAAACAAATTTATTTAATATTTTTCTGCAAACCACTTGACTTTAACTGTTATGCTTAGTATAATGAAGATGATGTAAGCAAATAAGTTTAAGTCACAAAAATTTTACAAATTGGATGCTCTCAAAACGGCGAAAAAATGTCCGTTGTAAAGTGAGAGGGGGAATTTCAGACGAAGCAAAACTGAATGACCGTCCGACAGATACTTTCTCCGGGGAAGCAGGCGACGATATGAGCGTGCCAAGGAGAAAAGCAAACGACACAGCGCCGGGAAGGGTTGCCTGCCAGAGTCTGAAGGGTGAAACGGCAAACGAGAAACAATTACGACAAGGAAAGGAAGGTATTTTGCGTATGACAGAAAAACAGTCGTTTATGCGGGTCGATGAAGTGGCACAGGAATTGGGCGTTTCCAAATCCTACGCTTATAAAATCGTGCAGAAGCTCAATGCGGAACTGAAAAGCCTCGGTTACTTGACCATATCCGGCAGAGTCAACCGAAAGTTCTTCTATGAGAAGCTGTGCTACGGCGAAAAGGAAGGGAGGGGTAACTAATGGCGGTCTATAAAGAAGAAAAGACCAACACCTGGCGGGCAGTCTACCGCTATACTGACTGGAATGGCGAGCGCAAGCAGACCCAGAAACGGGGCTTCAAGACCAAGCGGGAGGCGCAGGCATGGGAACGGGAACAGCTCAACAAATCCACCGCCGATCTGGATATGACCTTCCGCAGTTTCGTAGAACTCTACACGGCGGATATGCAGACCCGGCTCAAGGAAAACACCTGGGCCACCAAGGATCACATTATCCGAACCAAGTTGCTGCCCTACTTCGGTAAGCTCAAAATGTGCAACATCACCGCCCAGCAGATTATCACCTGGCAAAATGAGATGCTGAACTACAAGGACGAGAACGGTAAACCCTACTCGCCGGTGTATCTCAAGACCGTCCACAACCAGCTCAGTGCCATTTTCAATCATGCGGTGCGTTACTACAACCTCCGGGAGAACCCCTGCAAAAAGGCGGGCAGCATGGGCAAGAAGAAAAACCGGGAGATGATGTTCTGGACCAAGGAACAATATCTGAAATTTGCCGAGGTAATGATGGATAAGCCGCAGTCATTCTACGCTTTTGAAATGCTCTACTGGTGCGGTATTCGGGAAGGCGAGCTGCTGGCGCTTACGCCCGCTGATTTTGATTTTGAGAAAGGCACTGTATCCATCAGTAAATCCTATCAGCGGCTAAACGGTCAGGACCTGATTACCACTCCAAAAACGGAGAAAAGCAACCGCGTCATCACCATGCCGCAGTTTCTGACGGATGAGATTCAGGACTATCTCAAAATGCTCTATGGAATCGGGCTGGATGACCGGATGTTCACCGTCACCAAGAGCTATCTCCACCGGGAGATGGATCGGGGAGCCAAAGAAGCCGGAGTGCCGCGTATCAGAATCCATGATATTCGTCACAGCGCGGTGTCACTTCTCATCGATATGGGCTTCTCAGCTACGGCCATTGCCGACCGGGTGGGCCATGAGAGCATCGACATCACTTACAACTATGCGCACCTGTTTCCGTCCAAGCAGACGGAAATGGCGGACAAATTGAACATGGAAAGGGGCAATTGAAAATGTCAGCAAAGAATTTGGACAAGCACAACCGCTGGCGGAACAAAACAGTAGCCTTCCGGGTCTCCCCAGAGGAGGACGAGCAGCTGGAAATCTTCGTCAAGCTGTCCGGCCTGACGAAACAGGACTACATCACCCGGCGACTGCTGGAACGGGATGTGGTGGTGCAGGGCAATCCCAGGGTCTACAAGGCCTTGCGAGATCAGTTTGCCGCTGTGCTGGACGAGCTGCGGCGCATTGAGGACGGGCAGGGCGTGAGCGACGAGCTGCTGGACACCATCCAGATGATCGCAACCATTATGAACGGGATGCAGGAGGAAGCTGCCTATGGGAATTGACGCAAAAGAAAAGACTGCCCGAAGCACATCTGTTGGCGCAGATGAAAGGCAGTCCATTCAAAAAGATTCTGACAACAGTATACCCGCTTCGGAGGCAAAAGGCAACGGGGAAATGGAAAATTTAGAGGAAATGTACCGTAAGATGCAGCGTATGGCCGACCCGCACTACCTGCACACGCTCACCATGACGGAGCTGTTTCAGACTTCCTACAAAAGCCGCCCGCCCATTATTGAAAATTTGCTCCATTCAGGGGCGTACCTTCTCGCTGGCGCTCCCAAGATCGGCAAGTCGTTTCTGGTGGCGCAGATTGCCTACCATGTCAGCACCGGGCAGGAGCTGTGGGGTTGCAAAGTCCACCAGGGAACAGTCCTCTACCTCGCGTTGGAGGATGACTTCCAGCGCATCCAGAACCGGATGTTTATGATGTATGGCGTGAACGACACGCCCAATTTGCACTTCGCCACCGCTGCCGGAAAAATCGGGAACGGTTTGGACGAGCAGTTGGAGAATTTTATGCGGGAGCATCCGGGCACCAAGCTCATTATCATTGATACCATGCAGAAAATCCGGGAAGTGGGCGGCGAGGCGTACAGCTACGCCAGTGATTATGAGATCGTTGGTAAACTCAAGCAGTTTGCAGATAAGCATTGTATCTGCGTGCTGACCGTCCACCATACCCGGAAGCAACCCGCCGGAGATGCTTTCGAGATGATCTCCGGCACCACGGGCCTGCTGGGCTGCGCCGATGGTTCCCTGCTGATGCAGAAGAAAAAGCGAACCGCGTTGGAGGCCACCATTGATGTGGTGGGCCGCGACCAGCAGGATCAGATCCTCTATCTGAAAAAGGACCCGGAGACGCAGATTTGGAATTTGGAGCGCATGGAAACGGAGCCGCACAAGGAACCGCCGGACCCTGTGTTGGAAGCAGTAGCAAAGCTGGTCTCCGCTGAGCGTCAGGAGTGGACAGGTTCTCCCTCGGAGCTGGCCGCAACAGTGCAGGTGGGCATGGCGGCAAATGCGCTGACCAAGTATCTGAATGTCAAATCCGGCAGGCTGCTGGAAGAATATCATGTGGGCTACGAGAATAGGGCGCGGCACGCTGGACGGCAGGTGAAACTCACCTATATGCTGGTGGAAGCTCCGGCTTTTGAAGTGGTCGAGGATGGGCGCGACGGTAGCGACGGTTGCAACGGTGAAAATGCTACCGCCCAAACAACCGTCGCTATCGTCGCAGCCGTCGCGGAGAGGAACGGAAGCGAATGAAGAATGTGCAGATTCCCTATGACTTGTTCGTGGCGCTGGTGGAGTATCACCTCGGCTATGATGACGATTATGAAGATGAAATCCGGCAGGGATTAGAGCAAAAGCTGGACGCTCTGGTGCGGCACGAGCTGTATGCAAAATATAAGACCGCACCCAGCGCGGAAGAACGGGAACAGGCCCGGCAGGAGTATCTGGACCGGCGCGGCGTGTTCCC
>DXBV01000087.1 GCA_019116345.1 Candidatus Allofournierella merdipullorum
TGGTATATGTACAGCCAGGTGGCGCCCGCCCTGGACGAGGGCGAGGCCGGCCAGCTGAATCAGGTGAAGGACCCGGACCTGGCGTCTGAGGGCGACCGCACCTACAACCTGCTGCTGCTGAGCATTGACTACGACACGGACCGCGACTACGCCGAGGGCAAGGGCATGACCGACGTCATCCTCTATGTCCAGATCGACCGGGACGCCGGCACCGTGAACGCCTTCCAGATCCCCCGTGACACCTACTACGGCGAGGACATGGGCGGCGGCAAAAAGGCCATCGAGGGCAAGATCAACGAGGTCTACGCCAACGGCCCTGATCAAGAGAACCTCATCAACAACATCGCCAACAAGATCTACGAGCTGTTCAAGCTGCCGGTGGACGACTATGTCACCATCGACATGGCCGCCTTCAAGACCATGCTCAACAACATGGGCGGCATTGAGATGTACGTCCCCTGGGACATCATCACCGTGGACAAGGACACCGGCAAGGAGGACCTGGTCTGCCCCAAGGGCACCCACCTCATCAGCGGCGACACCGCCGAGCTGATTTTGCGCAACCGCAACTACGCCACCGCCGACTATCAGCGTCTGGAGACCCAGCAGTATTTCTACGCCGCCCTGGTCAAGAGCTTCCTGGAGGACTACACCCTGGCGGATTACTACACCACCTGCAAGGTGATCGCCCACTACATCAACACCAGCCTGGACATCACCGACATCTGGGGCCTGTACGACACCATGCTCAAAATTGAGCCGGAAAACATCTACATCGTGCGTGCCCCCGGCGGCGCGGCCCACATCAACGGCCACACCTGGGTGTACTACACCGACCGGGAGAACTGCGCCCGCATCCTCAACGAGCACTTCCGCAGCCCGGACAAGCCGGTGCCCGCCGAGGAGCTGGGCCTTGCCACCGGCTATGAGTACATTTCCGGCATGAACGTGGACGAAGGCCGCACCATGGGCAGCGTGATGGAAGCCGCCGAAGAGGGCCAGCAGGAGCTGGACGCATCTTCCTCCGCTTCTTCTTCCTCCGCGGCCAATTGACCCCCAAAACGGCAAAAGCCGGCCCCCGAAACCTTCGGGGGCCGGCTTTTTCTTTGCAGGAACAAAAAAACAAAAGACCCGCCTAAACCGGCAGGTCTTTGTTTTCGTCTGGAAAAATCAGGCGTTGGCCTTGTTCGCGCGCTTCGCCATGCGGCTGATCTTGCGGGCAGCGGTGTTCTTGTGGACCACACCTTTGCTCTGCGCCTTGGCGATGGTGGAGACAGCCACCTTGACAACGGCGTCCTTGTCAGCGGCATTCGCGGCGATGGCAGCGTTTGCCTTCTTGACGACTGTTTTCAGGTTGGACTTGATCGCCTTGTTGTGAAGGGCTTCCTTCTTGGACTGGACCACGCGATCCTTCTGGGATTTGATGTTAGGCATTCGTACCACCTCCTTACTACCCATAACAGTGCAATTTATAATACCACATTTGTGCGGCGCTTGCAAGCGTTTTTTAAACTTTTTTCCGCCGGTATGGGCGGCGGAAAGCCGGGCCACACTTTTATGGGGCCCCGCCGCGCAAAAAGGGCGCGGGCGGCGTCCACTTCATACCGCTGCGAGGTGCTTTTTCATGTCCGTTTACACCGACATCGCCGACGAAATTTACGGCCCGTCCAAAGGGCAGGTGCCCGGCGGGGTCAAGCTGTTCACCGCCCGCTCCGGGCCCATCACCCTCACCCGTGTGCAGATCACCCGCGCCGGCCTCGCCCGCCCGGCGGGGCGCTACTCCACCCTGGAGATGCCCAGCCTTGCCGTGGCGGACACCAAAGACGAGCGCTACGTCAGCGCCGTGGCCGGCGAATTGCGGGCCATGCTGCCCGAAACGGGCAGTGTGCTGGTGGTGGGAGTGGGCAACCGCCGGGTCACCGCCGACGCTCTGGGCCCCCGGGCGGCGGGCAGCGTGCTGGTGACCCGGGGCATCGCGCCGGACAGCCGCACCGCCGCGCTGGGCCTGCGGGAGGTGTGCTGTGTTTCGCCCGGGGCGTCGGGGGCCACCGGCATCCCTCTGGCCCAGATGCTTGCGGGACTGGTGCGGGCGGTGAAGCCCGCCGCCATCCTCTGCATCGACAGCCTGTGCACCTCCGACCCCGCCCGCATGGGCCGCACGGTGCAGATCAGCGACACCGGCCTGTGCCCCGCCCGGCCGGAGAGCGGCAAATGCCTCACCCGGGCCATGCTGGGGGTGCCGGTGCTGGCGGTGGGCATCCCCACCATGATGGAGGCGGACGAGCTGCTGGGCCGCCCGGGGTGCGTCGTTACTCCCCGCCAGCTGGACGACGTGGTGAAACGGGGGGCGGAGCTGTTGGCCCTGGCGGTGAACAAGGCGCTGCAGCAGCGGCTTTCCATCGCCGAGCTTTGCTATCTGGCCAACTGAGGGCATGAACGCCGCTCCCGGCGCATATCCTTTCTGCAGGACGATGAAAAGGGGGCGGAGCCGTTGGCACATTCCAAAACGCTGCGGCGGCTGGGCACGCTGGCGCTGGCGGCAGTGGTAGGCACAGCCGCCATGGGCGCGGGGCGCTATGCCGGCGTGCCGGACCTGGCGGGCAGCCTTGCGGTGGCGGGCAGCCTGCTGGCCAGCCCGGCGGCGGCCATCGGCGCGGCGGACCGGCTTTTCCGCCAGGAGGCCCTGCCCGCCGCCCAGACCGAAGTGGAGGACGCGGAAAGCCCGCCGGTGTTCACCACTCCCGCCCCGGAGGAGCTGCTGCCCGCGGCCACCCCGGAGCCTCAGCCGGAGGGGGCGCAGGAGCAGGCCGAGCCCGCCCCCACCCCCGGCCCGCCCCCCGAGGGCATGGGCGCCGTGGTGAGCGCCCACTATGAGCAGGGCAGCGGCGCGGCCTACATTCCCTGCGCGGCGGGCACCATCAAGAACTGCACCAGCCTCTCCGCCGCCGAGGTGGCCGAGGCGGCGGCAGGGCCGCTGCCCTTCAGCATTGAGGTGGGTTCCTCGGAGCCTCAGGTGCTCATCATGCACACCCACGCCACCGAGAGCTATGAGCTGGAGGACCTGGGTTGGTTCGACCCGGAGTACACCAGCCGCCGCACCGACACCAGCCTCAACATGGTGGCGGTGGGGGCGGCCATCGCTGAGGAACTGAGCGCGGCGGGCATCGTGACGCTGCAGGACGCCACCCTCCACGATTATCCCAGCTACAACGGCAGCTACGAGCGCAGCAACGCCACCGTGCGCAGCTATCTGGAACAGTATCCCAGCATCAAAGTGGTGCTGGACGTCCACCGGGACGCCATCGAGACCGACGGGGCCCGGGTGAAGGCGGTGGCGGAGGTGGAGGGCAAAACGGCGGCCCAGGTGATGATCATCTGCGGGGCGGACAAAAACGGCAACCTGCCCAACTTCAAGCAGAACCTGGCCTTCGCGGCAAAGTGGGAGAGCGCCATGGAGAGCCGCTATCCCGGGCTGACCCGGCCGGTGCTTTTCGACTACCGCTACTACAACCAGGACCTGACCACCGGCAGCCTGCTCATCGAGATGGGCAGCCACGGCAACACCCTGGAAGAAGCGGTCTACTCCGGCCATCTGGTGGGCAAGGCGCTGGCGGGCCTTTTCACCACCGGCGCATAAGAAAAACAGCGGGCGGCGGTTCCCCAAATGGGAGCCGCCGCCCGCTTTGCGTCCGTTTTTTCACGGCCGGCAGAGCAGCCGTACATTGTAGCCCAGTTCCTTGAGCTTTTCCGCCAGCCGGGGCCCGTTCTCGTCGGAGCCCTCCATGTAGCCGGCGTAGTGATAGGGCACCACCACACCGGGCTTGTGGTCCATGGCGGCCAGCTGGGCGGGCACCTGGTCCATAAAGTGTAGCATGTTGTACTGCCCGTCGCAGGGCACGAACAGCACGTCGCAGGCCACGTCGGCCAGCACGTCGGTGTCGCCCGCCACATAATAGGTGAAGCCGCCCATTTCCAGCAGCGCGCCGAAGCCGAAGCCCAGAGGATGGTTCTTGTTCTCGGCGGGCAGAGGCGTCAGCGCCGCCCCGCACTCAAACACCAGATCCGGCGCGGCGGGGGTCAGCAGGCTGATGTAGGCCGGGTTCACTCCCAGCTCGCCCGTGAGCCAGTCGGCCACCGGCGCGGTCACCGCGAAGCAGGTGTCCGGCCCCGCGGCCTTCCGCAGGTCGTCGGGAGAAAAATGGTCGGAATGGCTGTGGGTCACCACGATCAGATCCGCGTCGTGGGGGGCCTTTTGCAGCTGGAAGGGGTCCACATACACCACCGGCCCGCCGGGCACGCGAAAGCGCACCATGCCATGGCGCACAAGATCCACACAGGCGAGGGCATCCATCATAAAAACTCCTTTCGGGGCGGTTGGCCTTGTAAGACGGCCCGTTTTGGATTATAATAAAACAGTATCCACCCTTCGCCGCGCCCCTGGCCGGCGGCGGGCGGTCCGCATGACTTTATTGTAACACGGCGCGCGGGTTTGTCAAAGCCGGCCGCCGTACGGAGGTAGACTATGAAGCGCAAGACCCGTTTGTGCGCGCTGGCGCTGGCTCTGGTGATGGCGTTCACCCTGCTGCCCGGCTGCGGCTCCAGCGAGGAAGAGCCCGAGACCACCACCAAAAACGAGGCCCAGCCCGGCGGCAGCATCACCTGGCCGGAGGAAGGTCTGGATACGTCCGCCACCCTGGCCTCCACCATCGTGGGCGATACCCTGTACATGGTGTTCAACGGCGTGCAGGCCCGCACCAGCGGCTACTTTACCCCCGCGGGCGATACCATCACCATCACCAGCAGCGCCACCACCACCAGTGAGACCCGCTTTGCCTACCGTGTGACCCTATGGAAGGAGACCTACGGCGGCCGCGAATATGTGGACGGCGGCACCATGTACTTCACCGCCGACGGCGAGTGCCGCACCGGCACCTTCACCGGTCTGGAGGCGGGCGCCCGCTACAAGATCGGCCTTGCCTACGACGGCGGCAGACACTACATGAGCGGCGGTTTGACCATCGCCGGCCTTGCCCAGGCGGATGCGTTGGAAGACGAGGACACCTCGGCGGCGTAAATCACAAAATCGAAACGGCCCGGAGCCTGCATCTGCGCAGGCCCCGGGCCGTTTTCTGTTTATTCCGCGCCGGCAATGTCCCGGATGACCTTGCCCGCCAGAATGAGGCCGGCGGCGCCGGGCACAAAGCTCACGCTGCCGGGGGTCTGGCGCCGGGGCGCGCCGGAACGCTCCGGGCCGGGGCCCTCCTCCGCCGGGCCCGCCGCGAGGGCGCGGGGCGGCTCGGGAGAGTAGACCACCGGCACGTTCTTAAGGCCCCGGGCGCGGCACTCCCGCCGCATCACCCGGGCCAGCGGGCAGCCCTCGGTCTTCTCCAGCACCGAAAGGCGCAGCAGCTCCGGGTGCAGCTTGTTGCCGGTGCCCATGCAGCTGATCACCGGCACCCCCGCCGCCCGGGCCCGGGCGATGATCTCCAGCTTGGCGGTCACGGTGTCCACCGCGTCCACCACATAGTCCGCGCCACCCAGCGGCACCTGGTCCGCCGTTTCAGGGGTGTAGAACACCGCCTTTTCCACCACGCGGCAGGCGGGGTTGATGGCCCGCACCCGCTCCGCGGCAGCCTCGGTCTTTAAGCAGCCCACGTTGGAGGTGAGGGCGATGATCTGGCGGTTCAGATTACTCTCGGCCACCCGGTCATCGTCCACCAGGGTCAGCGCGCCCACCCCGGCCCGGGCCAGCGCCTCGGCCACATAGCCGCCCACGCCCCCAAGGCCAAACAGGACCACATGGGCGCGGCGCAGTTTTTCCACTCCCGCCTCGCCCAGCAGCATGGCGGTGCGGCTCTCAAAGGCAGTGGACATAAGAAACCTCCTTGGTCGAAAGAATGAAAAGGCCGTGCGCGGGTGCTCCGCGCACGGCGCCGTAGTTTGAATGGCTCAGCGCTGGAAGGTGATTGCCAGCGTGGTGTCCCACTTTTCGCCGGGGGCCAGGGCGGCGGCGCAGGGCTTCTCAGCCCAGTCGCCGGTGGCGTCCGCTCTGTCCTGCAGGCTGCGCCAGGGCTCCACGCAGAGGAAGTGGAGCTTGGGGTCGCCCACGGAACTCCAGATCAGCGTGTAGGGATAGCCCTCGATGTCAAAGCTGATGCGCCGGCCGGTGTCCTTTTCCACCAGGCACAGGGTCTTGGCGGAAAGCCCGCCCATGCAGATGGAATCGTTGTCGAACATGCGGTCGTCCATGGGGATGACCGCGCTGTTCTCCATCATCGGATGGGTGCCGCCGGTGAGATAGCCGGCCTCCACTTCCTGCACGATGGGGGTCTGAGGCGTGTCAAAGCGCAGTTCGTAGTCCTCGGTGGTGTGTTTGTCGTCAAAGGGCAGGTTGAAGCCGGGGTGATAGCCGATGCCGAAGCGCAGCTCCTTCGCGCCGGAGTTGGTCACCGCCAGGGTGTGGCGCAGGGTGCGGCCCTCCAGGGCGTAGGTGCTCTCCAGCACAAAATCAAAGGGGAACAGCGCCAGGGTCTCGGCGCTGCTGGCAAGGCGGAAGCGCAGCGCCGTGCCGTCGCAGCCCAGAAACTCGTGTTCCAGGTCCCGGGCAAAGCCGTGCTGGCCGCCGGCGTACTGTTTGCCCTCCACCGTGAAGCTGCCGTTCACCAGTTTGCCGCAGTAGGGGAAGAGGATGGGCGCGCGCCGGGGCCACACCGCCGGGTCCCCCTGCCACAGCATCTGGGCGCCGGTGGCCTTGTCCACCACGCTGGCAAGCTCCGCGCCGAGGCTTTCCACCTCCACGCGCAAAAATTCATTTTCCACAGTATAACGCATTTTCTTCGGCTCCTTTCAATGGGAAGGCTCTGTTGCAATCAGTATAATACACTTTGCCCCAAAAGCCAAGAGGAACGGCCCGCCGCGCCGGTGAATAAGGTGGGTCAGCCGCCCTTCCATCTTGACGAAAAGGAGCATCAGCCTATGTGTAACGGGACCCTGCGGGTGCAGACCTACGCGGCGCGGGAAAGCGCGCCGGTGACCAATGTGCGCATCCGCCTGCGCAACGCCGACCAGCCGTCGGCACAGGAAATGGAATTCTTCACCGACGACGAGGGCAACGCCCTGGATCTGGAGCTGCCCGCGCCGCCCGCCTCTCTCTCGCTGGACGAGAACGCCACCCGGCGGCCTTACAGCGTGTGGGATCTGACGGCGGACAAGGAGGGCTATCAGACCCTGACGCTGAACGGCCTGCAGCTGTTCGCGGGGCAGGTGACGCTGGCCGAGCTGGAACTGCGCCCCATGCAGCGGCTGGGCGCGCCCGCCCCCCTGCCGGACACCTTCGACGTGCCGCCTCACCACCTTTACAGCCCCGGCAGCGAGGCCTCCAGCAGCGCGCCGGTGCAGCTGTGCGAGCCGCGGGTGCTCACGGTGCCCATCATCCCCGAGACCATCACCGTCCATCTGGGCAAGCCGGCGGCCAGTGCCCAGAACGTGACGGTGAGCTTCCGCAAGTACATCGCCAACGTGGCCTCCAGCGAGGTGTACCCCACCTGGCCGGAGCAGGCGCTGCGGGCCAACATCCACGCCCAGATCAGCCTTGCGCTCAACCGCATCTTCACCGAGTGGTACCCCAGCAAGGGCTACAACTTCAACATCACCAACTCCACCAGCTACGACCAGTACTACGTCCACGGGCGGGAGATCTTCGAGCCCATGGAGCGCATCACCGACGACATCTTCAATACCTATGTGCGCCGTCAGGGCACCATCGAGCCCTACTACACCGAGTACTGCGACGGCAAGACCGTCAGCTGCCCGGGCATGAAGCAGTGGGGCACCGTGGACCGGGCCAACGAGGGCAAGAACGCCCTGCAGATCCTGCGCTACTACTACGGCAACGACATCGAGATCGTGCGCACCAACAACATCCAGGGCATCCCCCAGAGCTATCCGGGCACGGCCCTGCGCCGGGGTGACACCGGCGAGGCGGTGCGCATCATCCAGCGCCAGCTCACCCGCATCGCCAAGAACTACCCCGCCTTCGGAAACCCCGGCACCGACGGCGTGTTCGGCGCGGCCACCGAGGCGTCGGTAAAGGCCTTCCAGAAACACTTCAACCTCACCGCCGACGGCGTGGTGGGCCGTTCCACCTGGTATAAGATCAGCTACATCTACGTCAGCGTAAAGAAGCTGGCGGAGCTGACCAGCGAGGGCGAAAAACCCACCGGCAGCCAGGACACCATCACCGGCAGCGGCTACCCCGGCACCCCGCTGCGCCGGGGCGACCGGGGCGCCAGCGTGGAGCAGGTGCAGTTCTGGCTGCAGCAGCTGGCGGAGTTCGACCCGAACCTGCGCGATCTGGCGGTGGACGGCATCTTCGGCGCCGGCACCGAGGCGGCGGTGAAGGCTTTCCAGACGGAGAACGGACTGACTGCCGACGGCGTGGTGGGCCGCATGACCTGGGACGCCATCTGGGACCAGTACCAGAGCCTGGAGAGCGACATCAACCAGTCGGACAACGGCTATCCCGGCAGCCCGCTGCGGGTGGGCAGCCGGGGCGACGCGGTGCGAAAGGTGCAGTTCTGGCTGCGCATCGCCGCCACCAACTTCTCCTCCATCCCCAGCCCGGCGGTGGACGGCATCTTCGGCTCCGGCACGGAAGCGGCGGTGAAAGCCTTCCAGCGCCAGTTCGGCCTCACCGCCGACGGCGTGGTGGGCCCCGCCACCTGGCAGAAGCTCTACGAGATCTACGCCGACGTCACCAACGAGCTGCTGGACCCGAACCAGCGCCCGGGCACCTATCCCGGCACGGCGCTGCGGGTGGGCAGCACCGGCCGCGCGGTGCGGGAGGCTCAGTTCTATCTTGTGCTGATGAGCGCCTATTACCCGTCCGTTCCCCGCATCAACATCGACGGCGAGTTCGGCCCCGCCACCGAAACGGCGGTGAAGGCCTTCCAGAAGCTGTTCGGCCTTACCCAGGACGGCGTCATCGGCCGCGCTACCTGGGATAAACTCTACCAGCAGAGCCAGGTCCTTCGCACCAGCGACGGCCCGGTGCGCGCCTACCGGCTGCTGCCCTGGCCGGGCCTGACCCTCGCCCAGGGCGCGCAGGGCGTGGATGTGGCCTGGCTGCAGTTCCTGCTGGAGTACATCGCCTATTTTTACGACGAGGTCCAGGCTCCGGACGGCATCGACGGCGTCTTCGGCTCCTCCACCAAGGCCTCCCTGGAGAGCTTCCAGCGGGAGTTTGGCCTGCCGGTGACCGGCACGGCGGACGAGGACACCTGGGACGCCCTCACCGCCACGTTCCTCAGCCTTGCGGCGGCGGGCAGCGAACAGATCGCGAAGGCCGCCGGCCCGGAGTATCCCGGCTATGTGATGCAGTTGGGCAGCGCGGGCGACGCGGTGATGCAGCTGCAGATTTTGATGAACGAGGTAGCGATGCTTTACTGCACGGCGGAATTCGTGCCGGTGGACGGCGTGTTCGGCGAATCCACCGAGCAGGCGGTGCGCCTGTTCCAGGAAGGCTTGGGCCTGCCGGTCTCCGGCGTGGTGGACCGCGAGACCTGGCAGCGCATCTATGAACTGCTCAACCAGCCCATCCCCGGCGTTTGCGAAAGCTGCGCTGAGTAACGAAAGGAGAGAATCACGATGCCCAAAGTATTTGTTTATGATGCGTTCAACAACCGGATGATGACCTACAACCTCAACGAGAGCGATTCCATGCCCTTTTCCACCGGCACCACCCTGCGGGTGCGGGAGTTCCGGGGCAGCTCCTCCAGCCCCACCCTGTGGACCACCACCGCCGCCATGGAAGCCTGGAACCTCACCCGCCGCAGCTACGGCAAGGGCATCCATGTGGGCTATGCTTTCAAGCGCATCTGGGAAGGCGGCCACGGCACCGCCAGCCAGCACTACGCCGGCGTGGCCTTCGACGTGGGCCAGGGCCAGGGTTCCACCGCCCGCAACGCCATCTGGAAGGCGGCCAAGAACACCGGCGCCTGGGGCTATGTGGAGCCCCAGAGCATGACCCCCACCTGGGTCCACTTCGACCGCCGCTACGGCAAGCCCGCCTGCTCCGGCACCACCTCCGGCTATCCCACCCTGCGCCGGGGCGCCGTGAGCACCTACGTGCTGGTGCTGCAGGACGCGCTGAACGCCCTGGGCTACTCCACCCGCACGCTGGACGGCAAGTTCGGCCCCAACACCGAGAGCGCCCTGCGCGGCTTCCAGCGCGCGGTGGGCCTGTCGGTGGACGGCATCTGCGGCTGCAACACCTGGAAGAAACTCACCGCCGCGGTGGTGGGCATCGGCCGCACCCGCACCGTCATCGACTGAAACAATAAAAGCCCCCGGGGCAGCGGTCAGGCTGCCCCGGGGGCCTTTCACGGTGTCAGGTGTTGAAAACGTATTTGTCCAGCCGGTCAAAGGCCTCCTGCACCCGGGAGAGGGGCAGGGCCAGATTCATCCGCAGGTGGCAGGGCCCGTGGAAGGCACGGCCGTCCTGCACCGCCACGCCCACATCCCAGCAGGCTTTTTCCACCTCGTCGATGGTCTTGCCGTGGGCTTTGCACCATTCGGTGCAGTCCGCGAACAGCATGTAGGTGCCCTGGGGCCGGGCCACTTTCACTCCGGGAAAGTGGTCTTTGATATAGCGGCAGGCGTAGTCCACGTTTTCGGTCAGCACCCGGCGCAGCTGCTCCAGCCATTCCTGGCCCTCGGGCCGGTAGGCGGCGATGAGGGCGTGCATACTCAGCACGTTCATCTCGTTGTAGTGGCTCAGGCCGGCTTCCTTCTCCACCCGGTCCCGCAGGCGCTTGTTGTAGATGATGTGGTAGCTGCCCACCAGCCCCGCCAGGTTGAAGGTCTTGCTGGGGGCGTACATCGCCACCGTGTTCTGCTGCGCCCACTGGCTCACCGACTGGGTGGGGATGTGTTTGCCGCCCTCCAGAATGATGTCGCTCCAGATCTCGTCGGAGATCACGGTCACGTCGTACTTTTCAAACAGGGCCATGGCCCGCTCCAGCTCCCAGCGCTCCCACACCCGACCGCAGGGATTGTGGGGCGAGCAGAAAACGGCGGCGTGGATGTTTTGGGTGCGCAGTTTTTCTTCCATGTCCTCAAAGTCCATGCGCCACACGCCGGCCTCGTCCTGCTTCATGGGGCTGAGCACCATGTCGTAGCCGTTGTTGGAGAGGGCCGAGGTGAAGCCCACATAGGTGGGGGAGTGGAGCAGTACTTTGCCGCCCCGGGAGCAGACCACGTTCAGCGCGCTGACCACGCCGCCCAGCACGCCGTTGTGGTAGCCGATGCACTCCCGGGTCAGTCCGGTGACGCCGTTGCGCTGCTGCTGCCAGTTGATGATGGCGTTGAAGTAGTCGTCGGAGGGGTCAAAGTAGCCGTAAAGAGGGTGGCTTGCCCGTTCGGCAAGGGCCTGGGGCACGGTGGGCACGGTGGCAAAGTTCATGTCCGCCACCCACATGGGGATGGCGTCAAAGCCCTCCTTGGGTGCGGCGGGGGAGTGACCCTTGCCGGAGCCCAGTTCGTCCACGGCAAGCGCGTCTTTGCCCCGCCGGTCGATGAGAGAAGTGAAGTCGTACTGCATATTCTCTGACATCCTTTCGCAAAAGATGATCTTTGCTTTATTTTACTCCATTCCGGCGGTGCCTTCAATGCCGCGGCCGCGCGGAACAACGCTCGCTGCAGCTGCCACTGGCGGGAAGACGGGGAGGCGACCGGTTCCAAGTTGCTTTCAGGGCGGCGTGGCCGGAACGTCAAGCGCGGCCCCTCTTGCGGTGCCCGGCTCGGCCGTCGGCGGACGCTGCCGCCTCGGCCTTGCCGACCGCTGCGCCAAAAAATCCTCCCTGCATCCGCCACCGGCGGCGGTCGGATTTTTTACCCGCGCCTCCGGCGCTCGGGTTAAAATCCCGGCAGACAAAACGAAAAGCCCCGCACTTTCGTGCGGGATTAAACAGGGGCCCCTCGAAAGTTTGCGAAGCAAAGTTTCGAGGGGGAAAGGAGCCGCAGCAGAATGAGCGCGCGGTGATTTTCACAAAAAATTGCCGCAAGCGATATACCGCTTGCGGCGACGTGGCGGAGAAGGAGGGATTTGAACCCTCGCGCCGGTTTCCCGACCTACGCCCTTAGCAGGGGCGCCTCTTCGACCTCTTGAGTACTTCTCCAGAGCAAAGTTTGTGAAAGGTGATTCAGTTGTGAATGGCGGAGAGGGTGGGATTCGAACCCACGGCCCTTGCGGGTCACCGGTTTTCAAGACCGGCTCCTTAAACCACTCGGACACCTCTCCATAGTGGCCGCCTTACGCGTTCAATGGCGCGCTACATATATTATCATACTTTGCCATGCCTGTCAAGGGATTTTGCAAGCCTTCTTATGAAAAAAGCGGGCGTTCAATGGTGAGCGCCCGCTTTGAAGAAAAACAATGTCGGTCAGGCCGCCCGCAGGCCGTCGGGTTTTCCGGCAAGCCGCAGGTTCGGCCGGCTGTGACGACGCGCCGGGCGGCGGGGCTGGCCCGCAGGCTGAGTGCCCAGGAGATAGAAACCGCGCGCAGCCGCAACGCACCCGGCCAACCCCAAAACCACGGGCAGAGAAAAGCCGCTTTCAATCAGCGCGCCGCCCAGCATCACAACGCCCAGCGCCGCAAAGATCGTCAGCATCAAGCAAACGGTTTCTTTCATGTCGATTCCCTCCATCACGCCGCACAGCGAGAAGTTCTGTCTCTGTGCCTTCATTCTATAACAACTTACGGTTGTTGTCAAGCGAATATAACAACTTTTTTTACATTTTTCTTTACAAAAACATCTTACGGTTGTATAATAAAGCCATACAGGAAAGGAGCGTACTGCCCATGTTTCCAGAGCGTTTAAAGGAATTGAGAAAGCGCAGCGGCTTCAGCCAGAAGAGCCTGTCGGTGCAGCTGGGAGTGAGCCAGCAGGCGGTTGGCAAATGGGAGACCGGGCGTTCCTCGCCGGACCCCGAAACCCTGGGCCGCCTTGCGGCGCTGCTGGGCACCTCCAGCGACGATCTGCTGGGTCTTGCCGCTGTCCAGCCTGCGGCCGCCGCCCAGCGCTTTTTCGGCGGTTATGAAGAAAGCCCTATCCCGGTGGTGGGCACCGTGCGGGCCGGGTTCGGCGCGCTGGCATTTGAAGAAGACTACGGCGTGGAATATGCCCGTGTGAAAGACCCGTCCAGCTACTTTTATCTGGTGGTCAAAGGCGACAGCATGGAGCCCCGCATCAGCGACGGCGATCTGGCGCTGGTGCACCGTCAGCCCACGCTGGAAAACGGAGATCTGGGCGTGATGGTCTACGGCGACGAGGGCGAAGGCACCTTAAAGAAGTATGTCCTTCGGGGCAATGCGGTGGTGCTGCAGCCCTTCAACCCGGCCTACGAACCGCGGGTGCTGCGCGGCGAGGAGCTGGACAAGCTCTTTATCGCCGGCAAGGTGGTGGAGACGAAAGCCAAGTGGTGAGGTCCTCCCTACATCTGCATTTTACCAAACAAAAAGGCCGATAATCCGGCCTTTTAACGAAAGAGGTCCTTTTTGTGGCACAAACTCAGCTCTATCTCATCCGCCACGGCCAGACCGACTGGAATCTGCGCGCGGCTCTGCAGGGGCGCACCGACATCCCGTTGAACGAAACAGGCCGCCGTCAGGCGCAGGAGGCCCGGCAGCGGCTGGAAGGTGTGCGCTTTGACGCGGTGTATTCCAGCCCTCTGAGCCGTGCGATGGAAACGGCGGCTCTTGTCAGCGGCTGGCCGATGGAAAAGATCCGCGCCGATCAGCGCCTGATCGAGATCGCGTTCGGCCCCTACGAAGGAAAAGACACCCACACGTTAGGGCCGGCCTTTGCGCCGTTTTTCGCCGACCCGGCGTCCTACCAGCCGCCGGAAGGCGGTGAAAGTCTGAACAGCGTGCTGGAGCGGACGGCGGATTTCCTGGCCTTCGCCGCCAGTCAGCATGAAGGCCAGACTCTTCTGGTGGCAGGGCACGGCGCGGCGCTTCACGCCATGCTCACGGCGGCGCTGGCAAATCCGCTGGAAAAGTTCTGGTCCGTCAGCCTGGACAACTGCCGTGTCGCGGTCCTTGCCCGGGATACAGCAGCCCCCGGAGGCTGGCGCCTGATCGCCAGCGACGGCGACGGGGCAGGGGAATACGCCAAAAAATATCTCGGATAAAGGACAAACGAAAAACTTTTCGTCACGCCGCGAAAAAATCCTTGACAAGCCCTGTATCCTATGATATATTTATAAGGCACCCTCAAGAGAGGATGCTGATATCGCGGGATGGAGCAGCCTGGTAGCTCGTCGGGCTCATAACCCGAAGGTCGGTGGTTCAAATCCGCCTCCCGCAACCAAGTTGCCTTAACAAAAAAGATATAAGGCCGAAAAAGCCCGCAAACAAGCCGTTTGCGGGCTTTTTTCGTACCCAAAATTAGGCCCCAGTTTGAAAGATATTTTTCGCCCATTTTGGGCTTTGGGGAGGACTTGAACTAACGACTACCGATTTTGCGACTAATTTTGACTGGTTTGGAGCGTTTTTTTTCGATTTTGACCCTGCGAAATTGTAAACAAATTATGAATTTTTTGAAATAGTCACAAGTGACGACTCAGTACCACTTGATTAGTCCCCGATCCCCCCTTTTTTTTGAGAAAATATATTGTAGAAAAATTCGGCTTAATTTTGTTTAGGATGCCGAAAATTCAAGTTTTTGCGTCTGTATTGGATTTGTCCAAACAGGCGCTTTTTTATTTTCCGAAGTCATCATCATATCTGGGCAGAAATCCCTCTTTACACCCAGGGGAAGGTGCGTCACTTTCTCGGCCTCTTGGGCAGGAAGACTGTCGCTCCCCCCTCTCACACTCTCCCCCCAAGATACACTTACCTACTGGGAAGAAGATATCAGTGCTTACAGAATGCACTCCTCTAGTCCCAGCAATGCAAACATCGACGCCGAAATGGAAGTCATCGTTTTTCCCAGCCGGTGATTTCCTTGAACAACCGAACCAGAAGGAGGAACGGAATGTCGATCAAATTCAAAAACAAAGAACACGAGAAATTCTATGAGCAGTGCCTCGGCCGGACCGGCAGCCTTGATCCCTACCACAAGGCTTTTTTCTATACCATGGGCATCAGCGGCGAGACCAGGAAGCACATTGAGGACGTCTTCAACTTCCGGGAGGATGCCATCCGGCCGGAGGGCCTGAACAAAGGCTGGCAGACCAGCGGCAGCTGTTGCCTGACCCGCTTGGCGTTCAACCTCTGGAACGGGTGGAACGCGGATGGCTGCGCGACGCCTTACGATCTGTTCACCACTTCGGATGCAACCTACATGTTGGAAGCGGTTCGGCTTCGGTACCCGGAGTACTGCAAGGAACCCCAGATCCCCAGTATGAGTCGGGCCAGATAAGATGGGACGGGGCCGAAAGAAAAAACTCAGAAATAAAGGCAAATGCCAGAAAGGACTTGAAAGCATGATCATTGGCATTGACCATGGGTACTACGCAATTAAAACCAAGAATTTCTCGTTCCCAGCCGGTGTGACAGCGTATACCCATGAACCTTATACCCTGAAAAACACCCTCCAGATCGGCGGCAAATACTTTGTCTGTGGCACTGGCCGGCAGCCTATCCTGCGTGACAAGACCGTCAACGACAACTACTACATTCTGACCCTGGCCGCCATTGCCATGGAACTCCGTTTTCGAAATTTGACTGCGGAATGTTCCGTAACACTGGCTGCAGGTCTTCCCTTGGCTCGGTATGGCCGGGACAAAAAGCCGTTCACAGAATACCTGTTTCGCAATGGCCAGCCGGTCATGTTCCTCTTCGAGGGGGAACGATACAAGGTCAAGATTGAAAGCGTAAAGCTGTTCCCCCAGGGCTATTCCGCCATTGCTCTTCATCCTGAGTTGGTGAAAGACGAACCGTCTGTGCTTCTCATGGACATTGGCGGATGGACAGTGGATCTCATGCGGCTGGACAACAATGTTCCCAATGCAGCCACCTGCCGCAGCCTGGAACTTGGCATGATCCGCTGTATGGATGAGATCCAGGAACAGGTGCGGCGTGATACCGGCCTGTCTGTGACGGACGCCCAGGTGGAACGGATCCTTGCCGGCAAGCCCTGCAGCATGGACAAAGATGCCCGCAGGTTGATCCAAAACCAAGGCCGACTTTACACCGAGCGGCTCATTTCGGCGGCGATGGAAGCGGGGTTGATCTTCGAACTCTACCCGTGATCCTGATGGGCGGCGGCGCGGCGACCGTCATGCGCAACGTGAACGAACGTGACGGCCTTTGTCGGGCTTTTCTGCTGGGGGACGACAAGGTGAACGCCGAGGGATTTGAACGGATTTTGGAGCAAATGTCGGGCCGTGAGGCCGCTCGATGAACCGACCGCATTTCCTGTTCCGGCCCAACATGCAAAACGAGGATCACAGGCGAGCATGGCGGTTGCTGCAAGAGGTTCCTGAAGGGCAAAAGAGCGCCTTCATTGTTCGGGCAATTCTCCAAATGGACCAGGAAGACCGGCTGGAAACAATGCTGCGCCGTGTACTTAGGGAAGAACAAATTACTGTGTCCGGACAGAAAGATACAGCAAA
>DXBV01000088.1 GCA_019116345.1 Candidatus Allofournierella merdipullorum
GGAACGAGGAGATCGACTACGCCGAGGCCCACAACGTGCCTCTGAAGGTCAGCCGGGAGACCAGCTACTCCAAGGACAAGAACCTCTGGCACCTGAGCCACGAGGGTCTGGACCTGGAGGACCCCGCCAGCGAGCCTCTGTACGACAAGCCGGGCTTCCTGGAGATGGGCGTCAGCCCCGCCATGGCGCCCGACGCGCCCACCTATGTGACCATCGACTTTGAGAAGGGCTGGCCCGTGGCCCTCAACGGCGAGAAGATGAAGGCCAGCGCCATGATCGCCAAGCTCAACGAGATCGGCGGCAAGAACGGCATCGGCATCCTGGACATCGTGGAGAACCGTCTGGTGGGCATGAAGAGCCGCGGCGTCTACGAGACCCCCGGCGGCGCCATCCTCTACACCGCCCACGACCTGCTGGAGAGCATCACCCTGGACAAGGAGACCAGCCACTTCAAGGCCATCGCGGCCCAGAAGTACGCCGACCTGGTCTACAACGGCCAGTGGTTCACCCCCCTGCGCGAGGCGCTGGACGCCTTCGTGGACTCTACTCAAGCCACGGTGACCGGCGACGTGAAGGTCAAGCTCTACAAGGGCAACGTGACCCCCGCCTCCATCACCTCCCCCTACACCCTCTACGACGAGCAGACCGCCAGCTTCGGCGAGGACGACGACTACAACCAGGCGGACGCGGCCGGCTTCATCAATCTGTTCGGCCTGTCCATCAAGGAGCGGGCGAAGCTGTCGAAAAACTGGAACAAATAAGATAAGGAGCGTTCGACCATGCAGCTGTGGCAGGGACGGTTCACCAAAGCGGTGGACAGCCGCGTAAACGACTTCAATTCCTCCATCCGGTTCGACCGGCGCATGGCCGCCCAGGACATCACCGGAAGCATGGCCCACGCGGCCATGCTCACCGGCCAGGGCATCATCTCCGAGGCGGACGGCGCGGCCATCCAGCAGGGGCTGGAAGGCATCCTGGCGGACCTTGAGAGCGGGGCCCTTGCCATCGACCCCGCCGCCGAGGACATCCACACCTTTGTGGAAGGCGAGCTGACCAAGCGCATCGGAGAGCCGGGCAAGCGGCTGCACACCGGCCGCAGCCGCAACGACCAGGTGGCGGTGGACCTGCGCCTGTTTCTGCGGGACGCGGCGGGAACGCTCAATGAGAAGATGGCCGCCCTCTGCGACGCGCTGCTGAAACAGGCCGCCGCCCACGCGGCGGACGTGATGCCCGGCTACACCCATCTGCAGCGGGCCCAGCCCGTCACCTTCGGCCACCACCTGCTGGCCTATGTGCAGATGCTGCTGCGGGACATGGACCGCCTTGCCGACTGGAAAAAGCGGATGAACCTGTGCCCCCTGGGCAGCGGCGCGCTGGCGGGCACCACCTACCCCATCGACCGCCACGCCACCGCCGCGGCGCTGGGCTTTGACGGCCCCTGCGAGAACAGCCTGGACGGCGTGTCCGACCGGGATTTCTGCATCGAGCTGGCGGCGGACATCGCCACCTGCATGGTGCACCTGTCCCGCCTGTCGGAGGAGATCATCCTCTGGTGCAGCTGGGAGTTCAAGTTCATCGAGCTGGACGACGCCTTTACCACCGGCTCCTCCATCATGCCCCAGAAGAAGAACCCCGACGTGAACGAGCTCATCCGGGGCAAAACGGGGCGGGTCTGCGGCGATTTGACCACCCTGCTGGTGATGATGAAGGGCCTGCCCCTGGCCTACAACAAGGACATGCAGGAGGACAAAGAGGCCATTTTCGACGCGGTGGACACCCTCGACCTCTGTCTCACCACCCTGGCCCCCCTCATCGACACCATGAAGGTGTTGCCCCAAAACCTGCGGGCGGCGGCCTCCAAAGGCTTCATCAACGCCACCGACTGCGCCGACTATCTCACCAAAAAGGGCATGCCCTTCCGGGATGCCTACAAGCTCACCGGCCAGCTGGTGGCCCTGTGCATCAAGGGCGGCCTCACGCTGGACACCCTGCCCCTGGCCCAGTACAAGGCCATGAGCGACCTCTTTGAGGAGGACGTTTACGCCGCCATCGACCTGGGCGCGTGCTGTGCGCTGCGCCGCAGCTTCGGCGGCCCCGCCCCCGAGAGCGTGCACGCCCAGCTGGAAAGCGCCAAAGCGAAGCTGGACAAGTACCGCGGGTTCTGAACAAAACAGGCCGCCGGCCGTGGAAAACCACGGCCGGCGGCCTTTGTATATGCTTGCTGTTTTTGGGGGTGAGGGGATGTCATTCGTGGGCGTGGCAGCAGCCGCAGTCCCCGGTGCAGAAGGCGGCGTCGTAGGAAACGCCGTGCTTGTCGTAGTAGTCCTTCACGGCGGCCTTCACCGCCTCCTCCGCCAGCACCGAACAGTGGATCTTGTGGGCGGGCAGGCCGTCCAGCGCCTCCACAACGGCTTTGTTGGAGAGCTCCAGCGCCTCGGACAGGGGCTTTCCCTTGATCATCTCGGTGGCCATGCTGCTGGTGGCGATGGCCGACCCGCAGCCGAAGGTGATGAAGGAAACGTCCTCAATGACGCCGTCCTTCACCTTGATGTACATCCGCATGATGTCGCCGCACTTGGCGTTGCCCACCTCGCCGATGCCGTCGGCGTCCTCCATCTTGCCCATGTTCCGCGGGTTGCGGAAGTGGTCCATCACCTTGTCAGAGTATAACATAGTCTCTCTCTCCTTTTTCCAGTTCGTCCCAAACGGGGCTGCAGGCCCGCAGGTAGTCCACCACCCGGGGCACTTCCTTCAGAATGTGCTCCACGTCCTCGTCGGTGTTCGCCTCGCTCAAAGAAAGCCGCAGCGAGCCGTGGGCCACCTCGTGGGGCCGGCCGATGGCCAGCAGTACATGGCTGGGGTCCAGCGACCCGGAGGTGCAGGCCGACCCGCTGGAAGCGGCGATGCCCGCCTCGTCCAGCATCAGCAGAAGGCTCTCGCCCTCGATGCCCTCAAAGCAGAAGTTCACGTTGCCCGGCAGGCGCGGCTGGGCCGCGCCGTTCAGCGCGCTGTGGGGAATGGCCGAAAGCCCGGCGATGAGCTTGTCACGCAGGACGCTCACCTTGGCGGCGTTCTCCTCCAGATGGGCGCAGGCCTCCTCCAGGGCGGCGGCCATGCCCGCGATGGCGGGCAGGTTCTCGGTGCCCGCCCGGCGGCGGCGCTCCTGGGCCCCGCCGTGGATGAGGGACACCACCGGCACGCCCCTGCGCACATACAAAGCGCCCACGCCCTTGGGGCCGTGGAACTTGTGGCCGGAAAGGCTGAGCATGTCGATGTTCATGGCCTTCACGTCGATGGCGATGTGCCCCGCCGCCTGCACCGCGTCGGTGTGGAACAGCACACCGGCGTCCCGGCAGATGCGGCCCAGCTCGGCGATGGGCTGGATGGTGCCGATCTCGTTGTTGGCGAACATGACGCTCACCAGGCAGGTGTCCGGCCGGATGGCGCTTCGCACCTGCTCCGCCGTCACCACGCCGTCCGGCGGAATGTCCAGCAGGGTCACTTCAAAGCCCTCCCGCTCCAGGGCCTGGAGGGTGTGGAGCACCGCATGGTGCTCGAATTTCGTGGAGATGATGTGGCGCTTGCCCCGCTTCTCCCCCAGGGCCGCCGCGGTGCGGAGGGCCTGGTTGTCCGCCTCGCTGCCGCCGGAGGTGAAGGTGATCTCCCGGGGGTCCGCGTGCAGGTTCCGGGCAAAGACGGTCCGGGCCGCCGCCAGCTTCTCCGCCGCCCGCTGTCCCGGCGTGTGGAGGCTGGAGGGGTTGCCGTAGATCTCCTGGAAGCAGGGGGTCATGGCCGCCAGCGCCGTGTCGCTCACCCGGGTGGTGGCCGCGTTGTCCGCGTAAATCTTCATCTGGTTCACTCCATTTC
>DXBV01000089.1 GCA_019116345.1 Candidatus Allofournierella merdipullorum
CGGGATCGAACCGCTGACCTCTTGAATGCCATTCAAGCGCTCTCCCAGCTGAGCTATACCCCCATATTGGCACTGCCGTTTCAAGGCTGCTTCGCTATTATATCAAACGCTATGTACCTTGTCAAGAGGAAAATTAAAAAGAAATGGGAAATGTGTAACTTGACGAAAAAATTCAAATCTCTTGTTTCACCTCTGAAATAGGTTTATAATGAAGCTGATTTGGCTTCCGTTTACTTATATAATAAGCATTAAAGAGCTGCGGTGCCAAACCGAAATTTGCTCTGGCAGGCAATCACCCTGCGTTTTTTGGAAGGAGATGTTTTGCAATGAATGGCACCAATGAATTGCTGCGCGCCATTTTAAAGATCGACGAGGAGGAGCGGGTACGCACCCAGGCCACCGAGGAGTATCGCCAAAAAGCACAGGCCGACAAGGCTGCGAAGGAAAAGCAGCTGGAGGAGCAGGCGATGGAGGATATGCGTCGCGACGTGGACGCATTCGCGCAGGCGGAGAAAGAGCGCGCTGAAGGCGAGCTTGCCGCCCAGGCCAAGCGCAAGCAGCAGATCCTGGACCAGCTGGACCAGCAGCTTGAAAAAAATCAGGACGCCTGGGTCGATACCATTCTGACCCGGGTGTTGGGCGGGGGGCAGTGACATGGGCAACACCCAGGCGTCTAACGCCATCTTGGCAAAGGCGCGGGCGATGTACGGCCGCCGGCTCACCGCACGAAACTATCAGGAACTGCTGAACTGCCGCGACTTGCCGGACCTGATCAGCTACCTCAAGACCCGCACCGCCTATTCCGAGGCGCTGCAGGCGGCGAACCCGGCCACCACCCATCGTGCTCAGCTGGAGACGCTTTTACGGCTCAATCTGTTTGAGCAGTACGCCTCCCTGTGCCGGTATGAGATGAACATCGGCCACGACTTCTATCGTTACTTTATCATCCGCAGCGAGGTACAGGCCATCACCACCCGTCTGCAGGAGCTTCACGCGCCGGATGGGGATGTGTCCATTTACACCATGCCGGACTTCATTAAAAAGCATTCCTGCCTGAACCTCAACGCCATGTCCATGGCCACCAGCTTCAAAATGCTGGTGCTGGCGCTGGAAGGCACGCCTTACGCAAAGGTGCTGCGCCCCTTTGCAGACGATCCTGACTTCGCGCTGGAAAACAGCGGTCTGCTGGAACTGGAAGCAGCGCTGGACAGCTTCGTCAACACCCAGGTGGAACAGATCGCTTCTACCAAGCTGTCGGGCAAGAGCAAGGAAGAGATGCTGTATCTGCTGCGCCGTCAGAGTGATCTGCGGGCCATCGCAGATATCTACCGCCTGAAGAGCGTGCTTCGGGCCGACCAGGCGTTTATCCGCAAGCGGGTGAGCCTGAGCGTTTCCAACATGACGCCGCGTCAGCTGGAAAACCTCATGGACGCCCAGGACGCCCAGGATGTGATCCACCGGTTGGTGAACACGCCTTATGCTTCCGAATTCTACGGCGCGAGCTTCGACTATATCGAAGAGGGCGTGCGCAAGATCGACTATCGCTGGCATCTGAAAAAGCTGCGCTTTTCCACCAATCCCAGCGTGGTGCTGTTCTGCTACATCTTTTTGGCTGAAAACGAGCTTACCAACATCGTGCACATCATCGAGGGCGTGCGCTATGGCCTTGCCCCGGACGATATCGCCACCCTGCTGGTAGGCGTGGGCGATTAAGGGGGTGCCGCAATGTTTTTTGACCCCAAAATGCAGCTTGTCTGGGTGGACGGTCCCCTGGAAAAGCTGGACGCTTTCATCGAGGGCTGCTGCGTGGACGGCAAGCGGGTGCATCCCGCCCGGGCGCTGGATCACATGAGCGCCTCCGCGGGCTACGCCGCGCTGAACGAGGACAATCCCTGGGGCCCGATGGTGGAGCAGATCGAGGCTCTGGCCAAAGGGTTTGAGATCCCGGTGGTGGAACCTACCCTCGCAGACGGACGCGCCCAGGGCACGCGGGACTATCTTGCCGACCTGAACGAGCGGCTGGAGACTCACCGCAAGGATCGGGAACTGCTGGAAAAACAGCTGGAGATCTGCACCAAAGGCGCTGAGTCCTTCGCGCACTTTTCCTCTCTGGATGTGCCGGTGGAACTGACCCAGCAGTGCGAGTATGTGAAGATCCGCTTCGGCCGCCTGCCCAAGCGTGGGTATGCGATGCTTCAGAAGGATTTCAGTTCCGACCCCTACATCCTGTTCGTCCCCTGCAGCGAGGACGACAAGGCCCTCTGGGGCGTCTACTTTGCACCGAAGAAGGACGCGGCTCGTGTGGACGGCATCTTCTCCGAGGCGTTTTTCGAGCGTGTCCGCCTGCCCGGTGCGGCGGGCACTCCCGAGCAGATCGTGGCGAACCTGCAAAAGAACATCGAACTTTTGAACAGCGAGATCGCCGAGGTAAACGGGCAGATGGCCCGGCTTTGGAACGAGGAAAAATGGAAGGTCGCCGGCATCTATGCTTCGGTCTGCAGTCTTGCCCGGCTGTTTGAACTGCGCCGCTGTGCGGCGGTGCGGGGCGAACACTTCTTCTACTGTGTGTGGGTGGCGCAGCCGGATATCCCGGCTTTCACCGATGCATGTTCCGGCGTGGGCGGGTTGAATCTTGCCCAGGACATGACGATGCCCATGCGCCGCTGGAAACAGGAGAATCCCGAGCAGTGATGAAGGCCGCTGAATCAGCGGCCACGACCGAAGGTCGGTATGACCCGAAAGGATGATGAGGATACATTGGCCATTGAAAAAATGAAACTGGTGCGGGTGGACGGCCTGCTCAAAAATCTGGACAGCGTCATCTACAACTGCTGTCTGGACGGCAACTTCCATCCGGAACCGGCGATCCAGCACATGTCCGGCTCCCTGGGTTACATCACCCTCAGCGAGGACAACCCCTATACCGCCCATGTGCAGAAGATGGAGGAACTGTTCCAGCTGGTGGGGGAGAGCGCTCCGGCGTTGAGCGCCCAGACCGCCCGCGACATCCAGCCGGACGACAAGGAAAAAATCGAAGAGCTCGCCGAGAGCCTGGCCCGCATGCAGACCGAGAAAGCGGAGCTGGAAAAGGAAAAGAGCGAACTGGAAGAAAAGAAAGCCCAGTTCAGCCACTTCACCGGCCTGGATATGCCCTTTGACGAGATCATCAAGGGCGAGTACATCAAGGTGCGTTTCGGCTTTCTGCCCAAGGCCAGCTACGCCCGCATGATGGTGGCGTATGCTGAAAACCCCCATGTGCTGTTCGTCACCTGCAGTGAGGACAAGGGCGGTTACTGGGGCATTTACTTCACCCCGCGGCAGAATGCCGATGAGATCGACGGCATCTTCGCCACTCTGTTCTTCGAGCGTCTGCATCTGCCGGAGGCTTCCGGTACCCCCGAGTCCATTGTAAAGCAGCTGGGCGATGAGATCGCCGACTGCCAGAAGAAGATCGAGGAGAAAGAAGCCGAGATCACCCGTTGCTGGGCCGAGCAGAAAGAGACCTGCAGCGAGATCTACCAGCAGCTGAAGTGGCATGAGGAGGCCTTTGACCTTCGCCACTACGCTGCTTACCGCGACAACTACTTCTTCCTGGTGGGCTGGGTGCCCGCCGTGCAGGCGGATGCTTTTGCCGAGAAGGTCAAGCAGATCCGCCATATGCGGGTGACCATCTCCGACCCGGAAGAGGTGGAGAATGCGACCCCGCCCACCAAACTGAAGAACCCCTGGTTCGTCAAACCTTTCGAGTTCTTTGTGGACATGTACGGCCTGCCCAGCTATGGTGAGATGGATATCACCGCCTTTGTGGCCATCACCTTCACGGTGCTGTTCGGCATCATGTTCGGCGATCTGGGCCAGGGCGCTGTGCTGGCCGTGGGCGGCTTCATCCTGTGGAAATGGAAGAAAATGGCCCTTGCCCGGCTTATCGTTCCCTGCGGTATCTCCAGCATGGTGTTCGGCTTCATGTTCGGCTCCGTGTTCGGCTTCGAAGAAGCGCTGAACCCGGTGTATGAGATGCTGGGCATGTCCGGAAAGCCCATCAGTAACTGGCCCGGTACACCCCATTCGGTGCTTGACACCGCCGCCATCAACCCCATCCTGGTCTGCGCCATCTTCATCGGCGTGGCGCTGGTTCTGGCCGCTATGGTGCTGCACATCATCGCCGCTGTGCGCAAAGGCCAGTGGGGCGAGGCGATCTTCTCCAACAACGGCCTGGTGGGCATTCTGGTCTACTGCGGCGGCGTGTCCTTCGTCAGCGACTTTATGAGCGGTCCCAACTTCCTGCCTTCCGGCGTGGCTTTTGCCCTGATCGGCGGCGGTCTGGTGCTGCTGTTCTTCAAGGAGATCCTGATCGGCCTTGTGGACCGTCATCCCAACTGGAAGCCCGAAAGCTGGGCGGACTACTGCATGCAGAACATCTTCGAGCTGCTGGAGTATGTGCTGAGCTATTTCAGCAACACCGTTTCCTTCCTGCGTGTGGGCGCTTTCGTCTTTGTCCACGCGGCCATGATGATGGCCATCTTCAGCCTGGCCGGCGACCCGGTCAACCCCATCGTTGTGATCTTGGGCAACGCCCTTATCATCGCGCTGGAAGGCCTGCTCTCCGGTATCCAGGGCCTGCGTCTTGAGTTCTACGAGATGTTCAGCCGTTGCTACGAGGGCGGCGGACATCCCTTCAAGGGTGTGAGCCTGACCGACAAGGCCGAGTGAGTTTTTCCCATTGCCAGAACAGGACGCCGGAGCCTTCCGGCCCGGCGCCCTGTTTTCAATACAAGACATTAAATTGATTTGGAGGATTTAACCATGAATACTTTCCTGACCATCTGCCTGATCGTTCTGCCCCTGAGCCTGCTCATGGGCTTCGCTGCCTACCTGGCCCGTCAGTCTGCCAAGGGCATGCCTGTCAAGCGCACCCTGAGCCTGAACATCACCGCCTTCGTGGTGGTTCTGCTGCTGGCCGCCTGCTTTGCCTTTGCTGTAAGCGCTGAGGGCGAGACCGCCACCGCTGTTATGACTGCCGCTGAGCGCGCTGCCAGCAACGAGAGCATGGGCCTGGGCCTGATCGCTGCCGCTCTGGTCACCGGTCTTGCCGGCATCGGCGGTGGTATGGCCGTGGCCGCGGGCGCTCCTGCCGCTATCGCCGCCGCCTCCGAGGATCCCAAGAGCTTCGGTAAGAGCCTGATCTTCGTGGCTCTGGGCGAGTCCATCGCTCTGTACGGCGTCGTTATCTCCATCCTGATCCTGAACAAACTGGTATAAAGGAGGCGCAGCAATGCGTTTCTTTCTGATCAGCGACAACACCGACACCCAGACCGGCATGCGGCTGGCGGGCATTGAAGGCGTGGTGGCTCACACCGCCGAGGAAGTGACCAACGCCTTTGAACTGGCCCTTTCGCAGCCGGACATCGGCATGATCCTGGTGACGGAAAAGATCGCCGACGATTTCACCGAGATCGTCAACGACGCGAAGAAGGACCAGGAGGGCCCGCTGGTGCTGGCCATCCCGGACCGGCACGGTTCGGCCCTTGGCCGAGACCGCATCACCCGCTATGTGCGTGAAGCCATCGGCGTTAAGATTTGAGGTGCAGCAAATGATTGAAGAAAACGAGCGCGCGGCAAAATTCATGCAGGCCATCCAGCGGGACGGCGAAAAGCGCCGCACCGCCATCATCCAGGCCATCGACGAGGAGATCGCCGCGGAGCTGGAGAAGGTAAAGACCGCCGCCGCCGCCAAAGCGCGGCAGATGGGAGACTATGAAAAGGTCCGCCTGCAGGAGGAGACCAACCGCAAGCTGTCTCACAGTGTGGTGGAGACCGGCGCCGAGCTGGCCGCCCGCCGCAGCGAGATTTCCCAGAAGGTATTCGACGCCTGCGAAGAAAAACTTGCCGCCTTTACCGCAAAGCCGGAGTATGCCGACTATCTGAAAAAGAGCGCCGAGGCCCTTTTGCAGCTGCTCCACGCGGACAAGGCTGAATTCTACGCCCGCCCGCAGGACGTGGAGGCCGCGAAAGCAGTGCTTCCCGCCGGCTGCGAGGTGACCGCCGACGCCACCATCCGTCTGGGCGGCCTGCGCGCCAAGAGCGGCGCGGTGGAGGCGGATGACACGCTGGATATGAAGCTGGAAGCCCAGAAGGATTGGTTCCTGCAGAATTCCGGTATGTCCATTGCCCTTTAATTTCGAAAACCGAGGTGAACCGAATTGGCTCAAAATCTCATCTACAGCATCAACGGCCCGGTGGTCACCATCAAAGGCAAGACTGACCTTTCCATGATGGAAATGGTCCATGTCGGCAACGACCATCTGGTGGGTGAGGTCATCCGTATGGACGAAAACCTCACCACCATCCAGGTCTACGAGGAGACCAGCGGCCTTGCGCCCGGTGAGCCCGTGACCACCACCGGCGGCCCCCTGTGCGTTACGCTGGGCCCCGGCATTCTGCGCAACATCTACGACGGCATCCAGCGGCCGCTGCCCGCACTGGAAAAATCCAGCGGCCCCTTCATTGCCCGCGGCTGCAACATTCCCAGCCTTGACGCCGAGGCCAAGTGGGATGTGACCGTGACCGTGAAGGTGAGGGACAAACTGGTCCCCGGCCAGGTCTATGCCACCTGCCCCGAGACCCCGGTCATCCTGCACAAGTGCATGGCCGCTCCCGGCGTGGAAGGCACCGTGACCTGGGTTGCGGAGAACGGCAGCTACACCGTGAACGACACCGTTGTGCGCATCACCGATAAGAACGGCAACGAGAGGGAACTGACCCTGTGCCAGAAATGGCCCATCCGTCGTCCCCGTCCTGTGCAGGCCCGCATGCCCGCCCAGCGCCCGCTGATCACCGGCATGCGCGTGGTGGATACCATGTTCCCCATCGCCAAGGGTGGCGCTGCCGCTATCCCGGGCGGTTTCGGCACCGGCAAGACCATGACCCAGCACCAGCTGGCAAAATGGTGCGACGCCGACATCATCATCTACGTTGGCTGCGGCGAGCGCGGCAACGAGATGACCCAGGCGCTGACCGAGTTCGGCGAACTGATCGACCCCAAGACCGGCCGGCCTCTGACCGACCGCACGGTGCTCATCGCCAACACTTCCAACATGCCTGTGGCCGCCCGTGAGGCGTCCATCTACACCGGCATCACCCTGGCGGAGTACTACCGCGACATGGGTTACCACACCGCCATGATGGCCGACTCCACCAGCCGCTGGGCCGAGGCTCTGCGCGAGATCAGCGGCCGTCTGGAAGAGATGCCCGCCGACGAAGGCTATCCCGCTTATCTGCCCAGCCGTCTGGCCGAGTTCTACGAGCGCGCCGGCTATGTGCGCGCCCTGAACGGGGAAGAGGGCTCCGTTACCGTTATCGGCGCCGTCAGCCCTCCGGGCGCTGACTTCTCCGAGCCTGTCACCCAGAACACCAAGCGTTTTACCCGCTGCTTCTGGGCGCTGGACAAGGCTCTGGCTTACGCCCGCCACTACCCGGCCATCAACTGGAACACCAGCTACACCGAGTACATCACCGACCTGGCCCCCTGGTACTACGACAATGTGGGTCCGGATTTTCTGTCCTGCCGCGAGCAGATCGCAAGCCTGCTGCTGCAGGAGACCAGCCTGATGGAAATCGTCAAGCTGATCGGCTCCGACGTGCTGCCCGACGACCAGAAACTGGTCATCGAGATCGCCCGTGTCATTCGTGTGGGCTTCCTGCAGCAGAACTTCTTCCATGACCAGGATACCTATGTCAGCCTGGAGAAGCAGCTGAAGATGATGAAGGTCATCCTGCATCTCTACGAGAAGAGCCAGGCGCTGGTGGCCCGGCAGATCCCCATTAGCAAGCTGCTGCGTCTGGGCCTGTTCGACAAGCTGGTCAAGATGAAGTACGATATCCCCAACGACAAGCTGGAAATGTTCGACAAGTACACCGCCGAGATCGATCAGAAGATCGGCGAGCTGCTGCGCGCTTAACAAGGGAAAGGAGCGAAAGAGAGACATATGATCCTTGAACATGTTGGCTTAAGCCAGATCAACGGCTCGCTGGTGGTCCTGGACGGCGTGCAGAACGCTTCCTACGACGAGATGGTGGTGATGAAGCTCACCGACGGCACCCAGCGCGTGGGCCGTATCGTTATGATCGAGGGCGACAAGTGCGTCATTCAGGTGTTTGAGGGCACCACCGGCTTCTCGCTGGACAACACCCGTACCACCCTCTCCGGCCATCCCATGATGGTGGACCTGAGCCCCGAAATTCTGGGCCGCACGCTGGACGGCCTGGGCCGTCCCATCGACGGTCTGGGCGAAATTTACCCCGAGTTCCGGCGTGACGTGAACGGCTCTCCCATCAACCCGGTGAGCCGCGTGTACCCCCGTAACTACATCCGCACCGGTATTTCTTCCATTGACGCGCTGGCCACTCTGATTCGCGGCCAGAAACTGCCCATTTTCTCCGGCTCCGGCATGAAGCACAACGAGCTGGCGGTGCAGATCGTCAAGCAGGCGGACGTTTCCGACGGCGAGGATTTCGCCATCGTGTTCGCCGCCATGGGCGTGAAGAACGACGTTGCCGACTACTTCAAAAAGAGTTTTGAGGCGGCCAACGTTATGGACCGTGTGGTCATGCTGCTGAACCTGGCCAACGACCCCATCGTTGAGCGTATCATCACCCCCCGTGCGGCGCTGACCATCGCCGAGTACCTGGCCTTCGACCTGGGCAAGAACATCCTGGTCATCCTCACCGATATGACCAGCTATTGCGAGGCTCTGCGTGAGTTCTCCTCCTCCAAGGGCGAGATCCCCGGCCGTAAGGGCTACCCCGGCTACCTCTACTCCGACCTGGCGTCGCTGTACGAGCGCGCCGGCATCATCGAGGGCCGCAAGGGCTCTGTGACCCAGATCCCCATCCTCACCATGCCCGGCGACGACATCACCCATCCCATCCCCGACCTGACCGGCTACATCACCGAGGGCCAGATCGTTCTGGACCGCGGCATGGATGCCACCGGCGTTTATCCGCCGGTGAGTGTGCTGCCCAGCCTGTCCCGTCTGATGAAGGACGGCATCGGCGCCGGCTATACCCGTGAGGACCACAACCCCCTGGCCAACCAGCTTTTCGCCACCTATGCCCGCGTGCAGGACGCCAAGGCTCTGGCCAGCGTTATCGGCGAGGAAGAGCTGTCCGCCAGCGACAAGCGGGTCATGGAGTTCGGCCGCGCCTTCGAGCAGAAGTTCGTGGGCCAGGGCAACACCAACCGCACCATCGAGGAAACGCTGGATCTGGGCTGGGAGCTGCTTTCCATGCTGCCTCGCGAGGAGCTGGACCGTGTGGACCAGGTCATGCTGGACCACTACTACAAGCCCAATGCCGTCCATCAGGATCTCGGCACGATCCTCAAAAAGTGACCCTTAACAGAGAGGAGGCTGCCGTATGGCACAGGTTTTCCCTACAAAATCGAACCTGATGGCGCAAAAGCGCAGCCTTGCGCTCGCCAGCCAGGGCTATGACCTGATGGACCGCAAACGGAACATCCTCGTGCGGGAAATGATGCAGCTGATCGACCGGGCGGCGGTCATCCAGGACGAGATCGCCACCGCCTATTCCTCAGCCTACAAGGCGTTGCAGCGCGCCAACATCACCTTGGGCGTTGTGGGCGAATTTGCAAAGACGGTGCCCGTAGAGACCGGCCTCAAGCTGGACTACCGCAGCGTCATGGGCGTGGAGCTCCCCATCGTGAAGATGGAGGAGAGCGCCCCCGGCCTTTACTACGGCCTGGATTCCACCAACAGCCAGTTGGATGACGTGTATCTGAAATTCTGCGAGGTCAAACGCCTCACCGTGGAACTTGCCGAGGTAGAGAGCAGCGTCTATCGCCTGGCTGTGGCCATCCAGAAGACCCAGAAGCGCGCCAATGCCCTGAACAACATCATGATCCCCCAGTTCACCGCCACCATTAAGTACATCACCGAGGTGCTGGAGGAAAAGGAACGGGAGGATTTCTCCCGCCTGAAGGTCATCAAAAAGCAGCGGGACGGCTGAACCACTGCTGCAAACCTGTAAAGTAAAGCCCCTTTGCGGAATCTCCGCAAAGGGGCTTTTGTTTTGCTGTTATGTTACAGGGTGAAACCCAGCCTGCGCCGGGCAGGCCAGGAAAAGTCGCGCCACTGGCCTCCGGAGCCGTCGTCTTTGCCCATCAAAAGGGCAGTGGCTGCATCGGAAAGGTAACCAAGATATCCCGCGGCCGGGCTGTTGCAAAGCAGCTTCCACATCAGTCCGCCAAAAAGGTAGGACTGAGCAAATTCCCGCCAACCGCCCAGATCCTGCGCGGCCCGCTGCGCCAAGTCCCACAGGATGCCCCGGGCTTCTTCGGGGGTGATCCAGCCCAAATAGCTCCCCCAGCGGGCCAGCATGGCGGCGCGGCCCACATCCCAGCCGGTCATAAAAGCGGGGGAGTACTGCTGCTTATAGTGCTGAGCAAACTCCCACGCACGGACAACGCCCTCACGCTCATCCGAATCCTCTTCACCGGTCATCAGTTCTTCCGGCGATTCTGCCTCGCAATAGAAACGGTATCGCTCGGTGTATCCGCCCTGACTTAAGTAACGGATTGTCTCCAGAAGAGCGCCCCGTCCGTCGATGCCCCAGGAGCGGCGGACCAGCGAGAGAACCTGCTGCTCCAGTACAGGCACATGCTCTTCCACGTCCAGCCCATCCAGGCTGTGGTCATTGAGAGTGGACACGATGCCTGAGAGCAAGATGCCAAACTGGCCCCAGAGTGCCGTATCTCTTCCGTATTCCGCAGACGCAGGCTCGGGCAGGGTTTCGAGCCGGGCCATGGTTTCGTCCAGCAGGGTGTAGAGAACATCGTTGTCCTCGTTCTCGCTGTCAAGGCCGAATTCTTCACACTCGGCTTCCAGGGAAAGCGTCTCCAGAGCGGCGGCCAGCACGCCCATGTCCTCGCCAAACAGCTGGTTCATCACAGCTTCGGTGCTGGCGGAAGCAGCTTCTGCCACCCGCTGTTCCATCATCTGCTGCAGCTGTTCCTGATTGGCCGCCATCTGGGCCATGGTCTGGGTGTCAAACAACTGTCCAAGAATCTCCACCTGCCGTTGTGCGTTGGCTGCCTGCTGCTCTGCCTCACGGTTGGCGCTGTCCTGCGGCGGGGCGGGGGACTTAGGGGAAGAAGAGGCGGCCAGCTCTTCGCTTTTTTCCTCCATCTCATGCAGGCTTGCGGTTGCTCGCGCCTGCGCAGCCTTTGCACGGTTCATGATCTCATTGATGTCCATCGTCATTCTCCTTTTCATCTGGCAAGGTGTGCCAGACCGGCGGCTGCTCATGGCGAAACAACAGGCGCTTTGCCCGCCCCAGCAAAAACTCCACGAAATGGAACCAGAGCTGGCCGAAAATTGTTATCGCTGTGAGCAGGAGCAGTATCCAGAAAAGATCGTTCCAGGGCATCGGCGCCTCACTTTTTTGCAAATCGATTCATGAAGAAATCGGTGAAGGCTGCCAGTTCTTCATCCTGAGAGACGTAAACATACAGACTCTCATCCTCCAGCCAGTCGTAGGCGTTGATGGCAATGTAGCCCCGCTTATCCGGGTAAATGACAAACGCGTCGGTGGGGTACTTGTTCCGATAGGCCTTCAAAATTTCGGCGCGGCGGTAATAGGTGGGCTCGCCGCAGCCGGACAGATCCGGCACAGTGGGAACGACCACGATGGTCTCCTGAGCCTCGTTCCAGCCCACGATGAGATTGCCGATTTTCGTCTTGCTGCCGTGAACAAATCCGTAGTTAAAGCGGCTCACGTCCTCGGTATAGCCAAAAATCAAGCGGTATTCGCTGCCGCCTTCCACCACATGGTCAAACAGCGCCCGCATTTTTTTGGCGTTGGCTGCGCTTTTTTC
>DXBV01000090.1 GCA_019116345.1 Candidatus Allofournierella merdipullorum
CGAACTGCTGGCGCAGCTCCCGACCCGGACGCAGATGGACGAGCTGCTGAAAGCGGTGAAGCATCTGGAGAAGATGAGCGAACAGGCTGGGAAGCGGAACGAGAAGCGTTTTTCTCTGCCCGGCATCAGGCTGCCCAGACCGAGTCTGCCGTACATTCCATGGGCCAGTCTGCTGTTGGGACTGGCGGCCCTGATGCTGACTGGGCTGGTGCTGTGGGTGGTATGGTCCAGCTTGGCCACGCTCTGGAGCGTGGCGAGGGGCCTGCTCCCGTGAGGGACGCCACCACTATGCACCACCACACCGACAGCAAGGCCCTCCGGAAAGAACGGCAAAAGAAAATCGCCCAAGGCCACGCCAAGGACGACCACGAAGAAGAACAAACTTGGCAGCAGACTATGTAAAGGAGGATGATCACATGAGTTATCAGCAGGCAATGTATGATCGGGAGCATCCCCGATACTCTGAGCCGACAGAATATATCACGATGGAAGTGGACGGACTGATTGTTGCTCTCCGCTTCAAAAACACCATCACAAAGCCTGACACCGTGTCTGAAATTGAGCAGACGCTGTTGATGGCGCAGGACTTTGAAAATCTGAACAAGCCCGCTTGATTCAGTAGACTTTTTACCAGTGGTGTGGGATACTGTGTGTGCATATGAACCTTGACAACTGAATGAACAGCAAACCATATGCACCGCAGTCCTACACCAGAAAGGACAAGGTGCAATCATGGAAAAAAACAAGAGAGTATATTGCCTCTATCGAGTCTCTACCAAAGGACAGGTAGAAAAAGATGATATCCCGATGCAGAAACAATACTGCCGTGAATTTGCGGAAAGCCAGGGATGGACAATCATCAAAGAGTTTGCGGAAAAGGGCGTCTCCGGTTTCAAGGTGGCTGCCGCTGACCGCGACGCCATTCAGGAGATCCGCCAGGATGCCGAGGAACGGAAGTTTGACATCCTGCTGGTGTTCATGTTCGACCGCCTGGGGCGGCGGGACGATGAGACGCCCTTTGTGGTGGAGTGGTTCATCCGCAACGGAATCGAAGTGTGGAGCGCAATGGAAGGGCAGCAGAAGATGGATGATCATATCGACAAACTGCTGAACTACATCCGTTATTGGCAGGCCTCCGGTGAGAGCCTCAAAACCTCCGCCCGAACAAAGACCCGTCTGTCGCAAATCGTGCAGGAGGGGCGGTTCCGGGGCGGGATCGTTCCCTATGGATACCGCTTGGAAAAGCAGGGGCGCTTCAATAAAAAGAATCACGAAGTCAACGAGATTCTGGTTGACCCGGATGAAGCTGCGGTGGTGCGCATCATCTTTGAAAAATATGTCTATGAGGGGTTCGGCGCACAGCGGTTGTCCCGGTGGTTATATAACAACGGCTATCTCAATCGAAAGGGGACCAACTTCGCCAATACCACCATCATCAAAATGCTGAAGAACATCATGTATGTGGGAATCCTGCGCAGTGGGGAAACACGCTCAGAAATCTTTCCGGAGCTGCAAATTGTTCCGCTGGATCTGTATGAGCGAGCACAGGAGTTGATGGGGGCCAGGACAATGCACCACAATGAAGTGCCCTTTAACTCCAAGGGGAAGGCGCTGCTCTCCGGGATGGTCTACTGTGCCCACTGCGGTTCCAAGCTGGTGCTGACCACCAGCAGCGGCAGACGCGCCAAGGGTGAGCCCAAGCGGGAAACCCGTATCCGATACGCCTGCCACTACAAGATCCGCCATCCTCAGGACTGTGATGGTCAGACCGGATACTCCGGCGAGAAACTGGACGGCATTATTGATAAGATCGTCATCCAACTCTTTGAGCGGATGAAGACTGCACCCAGGAGCCAGCTCATTCAAAAGCAGCGGGAGAAAGAACTCCAACTGGCAAACAGTTCAGTAGCAAATCTGGAGAAACTCCACGCCGCCGCAGAACGGGAACTGGAGAGCTACAAGAAAGAGATCATCAAGACCATCAATGGGACTGGCGGTTTTGGAGCGGACATCCTTGGCGAGATGATAGAGGACACCCGAAGCAAACTGGCGGCGCTGGCACAGGAATTGGAACAGGCTAAGGAAAAAGCGGCTAATCTGAAAAGCTCTGCCGTTGCCGTCCAAAAGGAGTATGACAAGATTATGTCCTGGGCCGACCTATATGCGGGGAGTAGTATCGAGGGAAAGAAGATGATCCTGCGGCAGCTCATTGAGCGGGTGAATATCGGGAAGAACTTTGAAATCGAAGTGGAATTCAAAATCAGCGTCACACAGTTCTTCGACTTCCTACATCCGGAAGGGGACAAGAGTGTGTACTATCGTGCATCCTGAAAGCATGAAAAAACTCGGGAGATCTCAAAACGAGATCTCCCGAGTGTGGTGGACCCGAAGGGGATCGAACCCTCGACCTTACGGATGCGAACCGTACGCTCTCCCAGACTGAGCTACGGGCCCAAATCAACAGTTCCAAAAGCGGAACAGAAGAATAAAGCAATATGAAATTATAGATGTGGCAAAAAACTGAACCCTTTGCGCTCCCAACTGAGCTACAGGCCCATGTGTGACTGCCTTATCTAATTTAAAGCATTCCGGCCAAAAAGTCAAGTTTTTTTTCGTCATTGCCACAGATTTTTTTCAAACAAACAAAAGGCAGGCGGCCGTCCCCATTGCGGGGATGGGCGCCTGCCCTCAACAGAAAGGAGTGGATCGCTTATTTGCCGTAGTAAGCCTGGAGGTAGATCTCTTTGATCTCGCTCACCAGCGGATACACGGGGTTGGCGGTGGTGCACTGGTCCTCAAAAGCCTTGTAGGACAGTTCGTCCACCTTGGCCAGGAACTCCTCTTCGCTCACGCCGCAGGCCTTGATGGTCAAGGGGCGTTCGGTATCCATCATCAGCTTCTGGATCGCCGCGATGAGGCAGTCTACCGCTTCGTAGGTGTCAGTGCCCACATTGCACAGCCCGCAGCGCTGGGCCAGCTTGGCGTAGCGTTTGTCGGCCACATACTCCTTGTATTTGGGGAACGCGGCAAACTTGGTGGGCTTTTTCGCGTTATAGGCAATGACATAGGGCAGCAGGATGGCGTTGGCACGGCCATGGGGGATGTGGAACTCGCCGCCCAGCTTGTGGGCCATGGAGTGATTGAGGCCCAGGAAAGCGTTGGTGAAGGCCATGCCCGCGATGCAGCTGGCATTGTGCATCTTCTCACGGGCCAGCTGGTCGCCGTTGTAGGAAGCTTTCAGATAGGTGAACACCATCTCGGTGGCGTGCAGAGCCAGGCCGTCGGTGTAGTCGCTGGCCATCACGGACACGTAGGCCTCAATGGCGTGGGTCAGCACGTCCAGACCAGTGTCGGCAACGATGCTGCGAGGCATGGTGCGGGTGAACTGGGGGTCGATGATGGCCACGTCCGGAGTCAGGCTGTAGTCCGCCAGAGGATACTTGATGTTGCCGTTGGACTTGTCGGTGATGACCGAGAAGCTGGTCACCTCACTGCCGGTGCCGGAGGTGGTGGGAATGGCCACCAGCTTGGTCTTGGTGCCGAGCTTCGGGAACTTGAAGGCGCGCTTGCGGATGTCCATGAAGCGCTGGCGCAGGCCGTCAAAGCTGGTCTCCGGATGCTCGTAGAACAGCCACATGCCCTTTGCCGCGTCGATGGCGCTGCCGCCGCCGATGGCAATGATCACGTCCGGCTGGAAGGCGCGCATGGCCTCCACGCCGCGCATGATGCACTCCACGCTGGGGTCGCTCTCCACGTCGGAGTAGATCTCGCTGTGGCAGTACTGTTCCCGCTTGCGCAGGTAGTACAGCACCTTGTTCACGTTGCCCAGCTGCACCATCACCGGGTCGGTGACGATGAAGGCACGGCTGATGCCCTCCATCTTCTCCAGGTACTGGATGGAATCCTCCTCAAAGTAGATCTTGGGCGGGACCTTGAACCACTGCATGTTCACCCTCCGTTTGGCAATGCGCTTTTTGTTGATGAGGTTGACGGTGGTCACGTTCTGGCTCACCGAGTTCTTGCCGTAACTGCCGCAGCCGAGGGTCAGGGACGGGGTGTTGGTGTTATAGATGTCGCCGATGGCGCCCTGCGACGAGGGGCTGTTGACGATGATACGACCCACCTTCATGGCCACGCCGTACTCGTCAGCGATCTTCTTGTCGCCGGTGTGGATAACAGCGGAATGGCCCAGGCCGCCCAGCTCCAGCATCTTGTTGGCGTAGGCGAAGCCCTGCTCCTTGTCTTTGCAGACAAAGTAGGCCAGCACCGGGCTGAGCTTCTCCTTGCTCAGCGGGTACTCCTCGCCGGGATGAGGCAGCGGCGCGATGAGAATTTTGGTCTTCTCCGGCACACTGATGCCCGCCTGCTCGGCGATCCAGTTGGCGCTTTTGCCAACCACCGGGGCAAACACGCCCTTCGCGGGGTCCGGGAACATATACTTGGTCAGGGTCTCGGTCTCTTCCGGGGTGAGGAAGTAGCAGTTGTTGGCCTTCATGTAGGCCTCGAAGTCCTTGGCGATGGGCTTCTCCACGATCACCGCCTGCTCAGAGGCGCAGATCATGCCGTTATCAAAGGTCTTGGACATCATCAGGTCGGTGCAGGCCTGATGCAGGTCGGCACTCTTCTCGATGAAGCAGGGCACGTTGCCCGCGCCCACGCCCAGAGCAGGCTTGCCGCAGGAGTAAGCCGCCTTGACCATACCGGGGCCGCCGGTGGCCAGAATGGTGGCAACGCCGGGATGATTCATCAAAGCGCCGGTGGCCTCAATGCTGGGCTTGTCGATCCACTGGATGCAGTTCTTGGGAGCGCCGGCCTTCACCGCAGCTTCATAAACGATGCGGGCCGCCTCAGCGCTGCACTGCTGAGCCGAGGGATGGAAGCCAAAGATGATGGGGTTGCGGGTCTTCACCGCGATGAGGCACTTGAACAGCGTGGTAGAGGTGGGGTTGGTGGTGGGGGTCACGCCGCAGATCACGCCCACGGGCTCGGCCACTTCCACATAGCCTTCCATGTCATTCTCTTCCAGAACGCCCACCGTGCGCTCTTTCTTGATGTCGTGCCAGATATATTCGGTGGCGAACATGTTCTTGATGACTTTGTCTTCGTATACGCCGCGGCCGGTCTCTTCCACCGCCATGCGGGCCAGCTCCTGGTGTTTGTCCAGGCCGGCCAGCGCCATCGCGTGAACGATGTTGTCCACAGCTTCCTGATCCAGCGCCATGAATTCGTTCAGCGCCACCTGGGCTTTTTCCACCAGCGCGTCGATCATGGTCTGCACATCGGTTTTCACCGTTTCAACCACAGGTTTCTTTTCTGCCATTGCGATCTTCCGTCCTTTCAGGCGAGTTGCGCATGGTACGGGGGCCCTCTGCCCCCGCCTGCAGCTTGTTGCCTTGGCATTATGATATCACATCGTTAATCAAATAACAATGCCCCGTGTGGCCAAAGATTGTTAATAAAATAACACGCTTTTGTGCAGGATGTACAGCAGAAAAAAAGAACGCGGAACGCAATGCGTTCCGCGTTCTTTATCAATTATCAGGCATTTGCCATGTTGCGGCGCTTGATGACCAGCAGCGTGCCGAGCATCAGCACGATACCCACAGGCAGCGCCAGGATGCCGGGTGCGCCGAAGTGGACCAGCAGACCGGCCACAAGGTAGGTCACACCCGAGACCACCGCACATGTGATGGCGTATGGCAACTGCGTGGACACGTGGTTCACGTGGTCGCACTGGGCGCCCGCAGAAGCCATGATGGTGGTATCGGAAATGGGAGAGCAGTGGTCGCCGCAGACAGCGCCGGCCATGCAGGCAGAGATGCAGATGATGGCCATGGGATCATCCATGGAGAACACGCCCTGCACGATGGGGATTAGGATGCCGAAAGTACCCCAGCTGGTACCGGTGGAGAAGGCCAGCAGGCAGCCCACCACGAACACGATCACAGGAAGCAGCATCTGCATGCCGGTGGCGCTCTGCTGCACGAAGTCGCGCACGAAATATTTGGCGCCCAGGGAGTCGGTCATGGCCTTGAGGCTCCAGGCGAAGGTGAGGATCATGATGGCGGGCACCATGGCCTTGAAGCCCTCGGGGACGCAATTCATCATCTCCTTGAAGGACATGGCGCGGCGCACCTGGTAGTAGATGAACGCAACGATCAGCGCAAAGGCGGAACCGAGCATCAGGCCCACCGACGCATCGGAAGCGGAGAAAGCCTCCACAAAGCCCACGCCGGAGAAAAAGCCGCCGGAATAGAGCATGCCGATAACGCAGAACACCACCAGCACCAGCACCGGCAGGACCAGATCCAGAACGGACCCCTTGCTGTCGTCCACCTGCTCGCCGGCGTCGGCGTAGGGGTTGGGGCCGCTGAACAGGTCGCCCTTTTCGATGGCGTTTTTCTCGAACCTGGCCATGGGGCCAAATTCCACCCGCAGCAGCACCATGCTCACCAGCATGACGATCGTGAGCAGCGCATAGTAGTTGTAAGGGATGGCCCGCAGAAACAGGCTGAAGCCCTGGCCGTCCTCCGCGAAGGCGGACACCGCCGCCGCCCAGGAAGAGACCGGCGCGATGATGCACACGGGCGCGGCGGTGGCGTCGATGATGTAGGCCAGCTTTGCCCGGGAAATGTTCTGCTTGTCGGTGATGGGGCGCATCACGCTGCCCACCGTCAGGCAGTTGAAGTAGTCATCGATGAAGATGAGCACACCCAGCAGGATGGAGACCAGCTGCACGCCCACACGGGACTTAATATGCGCTTTGGCCCAACGTCCGAAAGCTGCGGAGCCGCCGGCCTTGTTCATCAGACAGACCATGGCGCCCAGAATAACGAGGAAGATCAGGATGCCCATGTTGTAGCTGTCGGTCACCGAAGCTACGATGCCGTCATCAAACACGTGGCGCACCGTGGTCTCAAACTGGAAGTTGGAGTAAAGCAGGCCGCCCACCACGATGCCGATGAACAGCGAGCTGTAGACCTCCTTGGTGATGAGCGCCAGGGCAATGGCGATGACCGGAGGCAGCAGCGACCATGCAGTGTTGAAGAAACGGCTGGGCGAGGTCACATATCCCTCGCCGCCGCAGGTGGCGCAAACGTTCGTTCCGCCGCAAGCTTCACAGGCAGGGTCCAGGCCGTAGCATTCCATACAGGCGCCCACGGTGGCGCAGTCGGGGCATTCGATCATCTTGGTGCCGGGTTCGTCGGTGGGATCGCCTGCCGCAAACGCGGTAGCGCTGAGCACGAACAGCAGCACCAGCATCATTGCCGCAAGCGGCAGGATGCGGGTCAACGTCTTTCTCATGTCAGTTCCTCCTGCATAAACAAAAAATGAAGCCATGACAGTGTCATGACTTCATACCAATGCACGATTGCCCGCAGTGCGGCGGTCGAACTCACGACAGCGCTCCGCCCCTGCATCTCAGCAAGGGCGACAGTCCGGGGGATATTTTCCCACGGCCCGGCACGGCAGTTCCCTCAGGCGGAACGGCCGAACCTCGGCAAACGCCCCTTTCCTGCCCCGCGTGCCTGTGTTTAATGTGGGCCGTACTCTTGACGTTCGCACCTCTATCATGCTATGTACGTCTTTATGATAAGCCTTTTTTGCCAAAAGTCAACCGCCTCGGGGAAAGAATTTGCAATTTTTTGTAAATTCATACCGTTCTATGTTATACTGAAAGAAATCAATTGCATATTTGCCGGGGCTTGCGTTTTCAAAAGCATCGCCCCTTAGGAGGGAAAGTTATGTATTGGTCTCGTGCTCTGCTCAAGCAGAACGCAAAACAGGTGTTAAAGGGCAGCTACTGGCGAGTGTTCTTGGCCTGGCTGCTGATCAGCCTCGGGGCCGGCGCTGCCGCAGGTGTGCTGTCCAATGTGGTGATTTTCGTGCCCACCCTGATCGTCTCCTTTGCCACCATCGGCTCTCCGGAAGCCTATCTCGTCGGTATTCTGTTCGTCTATCTTCTTCTTTTGGTGTTCATGGTGGCGTTCAATGCTCTGGTCACCTGGCCCCTCACGGTGGGCGGCATTCGATATACCATGGAAAACCGGGCCGGCTATCCGCCGCTGGAATCGGTGCTCTCCCCCTTCCGCAACAAAGAGCAGTATCTCAATGTGGCCAAGGTCATGTTCCTGTATCTGCTGGAAATTCTTGGCTTCACATTTCTGTTCATCATCCCGGGCATCGTGCGTGGTTATCAGTTAAGGTATGTCCCCTATCTGCTGGCCGAGAACCCCTATATGAGCTATAAGCGGGCCAAAGAGCTGAGCCGGGCCATGACAGAGGGCGAAAAGATGGAAATTTTTGTGCTGGACCTTTCCTTTATCGGGTGGTATCTTCTGGGTTACCTCACCTGCGGTCTGGGCATTTATTTCCTGGTGCCCTATGTTCAGGCCACCATGGCGGAACTTTATTCCGCCGCCCGCGCCAAAGCCTTTGCCATGGAGATCACCGGTGCGGAGGAGTTGTCCGGCTTTGCGGTGTACCCCAAGCGCTGAATCATTAACATAAAAAATCCCCGGCCGCCTGTAAAAGGCAGCCGGGGATTTTTTTACAGAAATCGCAAAGCCAAAACCAGCAGGGTCAGCTGCGCCACTAAAATAAGGGGCACGCCCACATAAAACTTCGGTTTGCGTGTCTTGTGATGAAACAGTGCCATGCCTAAGAGAAAAGCCGGACTGCCGCCCAGCACGCAAAAGGTCAGCAGTCGGCGCTCCGGCACACGGCGCGCGCCGCGCTTCGCGGCCAGTTTATCCCAACCGCAAAGGGCAAAGGCCATCAGATTGACCGCCGAAAACCAGAAAATCAAAAGCTCTCGCAGCAAATCCATCCCGCCTTTCATTTGCCGCAGCGCTCAAAGCGCCTGCGCAGCTTATCCCGGCGCGCCGCCGTTGCTTCTGCATCCACCCGCCAGATACCATTTTCCAGCACAAGGACGTCTCCTTCCCGGGTCTCGGCCGGAAGTTGGGCGCGGGGCAGCATTTCCGTGCGCAGAGGCCCCTGTGCCGGTTCCAAAAGGGCGATGCTTTCTTCAAAGCGGTCCACAATGTATTCCATCAGGCGGCCTCCTTCGCCTTTGAGGCATTGGAAGTATAGCTCTGCAGCCCGTTTTCAGTGGACGCAATGACCACACTGCCGTCCTGATCGGTGCGCAGCACCTGTGCCCCTATCAGCTCAAACCGTTCCATCGGCTCAGCGTGGGGGTGACCGTAACTGTTGCCCAGCCCGCAACTGACAGCGATATACTGAGGTCGAATGGCCTGCAAGAACTCCATCGTGTTGGAGGTGTCAGAGCCATGATGGGCTGCCTTGAACACATCCGCGCGGGGTACGACTCCCGCCTCCAGTGCCGCCTGCTCCACCGGCTTTTCGCCGTCTCCGCTGAGCAGCACCGAAAGCTCGCCGCTCTCGAACAGCAGCACCTGGGAAAGGTCGTTGTAGTTGTCCGTTTCCACGCCCGCCGCCAACACCTGCAGGCTTCCGCTGCCCACAGGATAGCTCTGCCCGGCCGCGGCAGTGGAAACCGTCGCGCCGCTGGCCTCGATGGCATCCATCACCTTTTCGAACAGGCGGGTGGTGGGATAGGGCGCTTTGTCAAAATCCGGAAGGAGCACCTGCTCCACCTCCAGGTTTTCCAGTACGGCGGCCATACTGCCGATGTGGTCGGCGTGGGGATGGCTCATCACCAAAAGCTTGAGCCGGGTGACGCCCATTTGTTCCAGATAACTCATCAACGCCTGCTCGCTGTCGGTCTCGCCCGCGTCCACCAGGCAGTACTCTCCGCCGCTTTGCAGCAGCGTGGCGTCCGCTTGGCCCACGTCGATGAAGTGCACCGCATCGGTGTTTTCGGGCAGGTCTGCCGCAGGCAGCGGCTCGGCAAGGCCCACTGCAGTGTATATCTCCTGCCAGGTAGGCGCCGCGCCCACTCCGCCGGCCGCGCTGACCCATAAGCCCAAAACAAGGCAGAGGCCAACCAGCGAGAACACGACGGTTTGAAAGGGTGTGAGATTGATCTTCCGCCGCCGGCGGGAGCTTTTTCGCTTTGCCATGGAATCGTTTTACTTTCTGCCCTTGCGGGGCGGCTTGGAATTGGGTGTAAAGCGTCCCTGCTGTACACTCCTCCCCTGCCGTTCATTCCGGCCTCTGGGTGTGGCTGCGGGGACGCGGGGCTCCTTTCTGGGCTTCCAGGTGGGAGCCAGCAGCGGGATGAGGTCCTCACGCCCGGTCTTGTGCAGAGCCTTGACCACCTTCTCGGCATTGCGGGGCTCATAATACTGAAGCAGCGCCCGCTGGAGCGCCTTGCCCTCCGGCGTTTTCTCCACGAACACCGGCTTCATGGTATAGGGGTCAAGGCCGGTATAGAACATGCAGGTGGACACGGTGCCCGGCGTGGGGTAAAAATCCTGCACCTGTTCCGGGCGAATTTTGTGCTTGTAAAGATATTCCGCCAGAATCACCGCGTCGTTCAGGGTGCTGCCGGGATGGCTGCTCATCAGATAGGGCACCAGATACTGCTTCTTGCCCGCTTTTTTGGTGAGTTCATAGAACTTGGCGGAGAACTTGTTGAACACCTCCACCGGAGGCTTGCCCATATACTTCAGCGTGTTGGGGGCGCAGTGCTCCGGGGCAACTTTCAGCTGGCCGGAGACATGATGCTCCACAAGTTCCTTGAAGAACTCGTCGTTTTTGTCCCAGATAAGGTAATCGTAGCGGATGCCGCTGCGGATGAACACCTTTTTGACGCCGGGCAGTGCCCGCAGTTTGCGCAGCATGGAAAGGTACTCGGTGTGATCCACCAGAAGATGGGGGCAGGGGCTGGGAGCGAGACACTTTTTGCCGCCCTGACACATGCCCTTGGTCATCTGCTCCTTGCAGCTGGGCAGACGGAAGTTGGCCGTGGGGCCGCCCACGTCATGGATGTAGCCCTTGAAACCGGGCTGACGGGTGAGCAATTCGCCCTCTTCCACCACGCTTTCCACGCTGCGGCTGGTGACCCGCCGCCCCTGATGCAGAGTGATGGCGCAGAAATTGCAGCCGCCGTAGCAGCCCCGGTTGTGGATAATGGAAAACTCCACTTCCTCAATGGCGGGCACACCGCCCACCGCGTCGTAGCTGGGGTGCCAGCGGCGGGTGAAAGGCAGCGCCGCCACCTTGTCCAGTTCCTTGCGGTTCAGAGGCTTTGCCGGCGGGTTCTGCACCAGATATTTTTCGCTCTGCTTCTGCACAACGATCTGGCCGGTAACGGAGTCCTGGTTATCCATCTGGATGCGGCAGGCACGGGCATAGGCCGCTTTGTCAGCGCTCACTTTGGCAAAGCCCGCACACTCCACATAGCGGTCCGGCAGACCGGCAAAGTCGGTCATGTAGCAGGTGCCGGCAACGTCACGGATGGTTTCTGCCTTTTCCCCCGCTGCCAGGCGTCGGGCGATGGCCACCGTCTGGCGTTCGCCCATACCGAAGCTGATGATGTCCGCCCCGGAAGTCTCGGCGATGCTGGGCAGCACGGTGTCCATCCAGTAATCGTAATGGGCAAAGCGGCGCAGGCTGGCCTCAAGACCGCCCAGAATCACCGGCAGATCGGGGTAGGCCTGCTTTGCAAGCTGCGTATAAACGGTGGCGCTGCGGTCCGGGCGCTTGCCTGCCACTCCGCCCGGGGTGTATTCGTCCACATTGCGGCGGATCTTCGCCACGGAATAATGGGCCACCATGCTGTCCACATTGCCGCCGCCGATGAAAAATCCATAGCGGGGCTTGCCCAAAGCCTTGAAGCTCTCGGGCGTGGTGTAATCCGGCTGGCTGAGCACGCCCACACGGAAGCCCTCCGCCTCCAGCACGCGGCCGATGATGGCCGAGCCGAAGCTGGGATGGTCCACATAGGCGTCGCCGGTGACCAGAACAAAGTCCAGTTCGTCCCAGCCCCGCGCCGCCATCTCCTCACGGCTGATCGGCAGAAATTCCGTTCCCTGCTGCATGGAGCGGTCTCCTTTCGCTCTTTGTCAAATCTCGTCGGGCACCGGACCGCCCTCGGCCCGCATGCTCTTTTCGATCCACTGCTGACGGGTGATGAGCACCTCCCGGGGCTTCGCGCCCTGGTACGGCCCGATGACCCCCAGCTGTTCCATCTCGTCCATGATGCGGGCGGCCCGGGCATAGCCCAGCTTGCAGCGCCGCTGCAAAAGGCTGGTGCTGGCCTGGCCCGCGTCGATGACCACTTCCACCGCCTGGTCCAGCATGGGGTCGTGGCCGCCGTCGCCCTCCTCGCCGCCGCTGCCGGAGCCTTTCTCCGCTGCGGCCAGCTTGTCCATCTGGGCGATCATCTCTTCGTCGTACTGGCTGGTGGTATCCTGTTTAATGAAGTCCAGCACAGCGCTGATCTCTTCGTCCTTCACATAGGTGCCCTGGATGCGCACGGGCTTGGCCGCGCCCACCGGCATGAACAGCATATCGCCCATGCCCAGCAGCTTTTCCGCGCCGCCGGCATCCAGAATGGTGCGGCTGTCCACCTGGCTGGAAACGGCGAAGGCAATGCGACTGGGAATGTTGGCCTTGATGAGGCCGGTGATAACGTCCACACTGGGGCGCTGGGTGGCCACGATCAGGTGCATGCCCGCCGCGCGGGCCTTCTGCGCGATGCGGCAGATGTAGTCCTCCACCTCTTTGCCCGCGACCATCATCAAATCGGCCAACTCGTCGATGATGATGGCGATGTAGGGCAGCTTTTCCAGGCCGTCGATCTCGGCGGCAAGGCGGTTGAAGCTCTTGATGTCACGCACGTTGTTTTCGGCAAACAGATGGTAGCGGCGCTCCATCTCCGCCACGGCGCTGCCAAGAGCGCCCGCCGCTTTGCGGGGCTCGGTGACCACCGGCATCAGAAGGTGGGGAATGCCGTTGTACTCCGCCAGTTCCACCACCTTGGGGTCGATGAGGATGAGACGCACATCCTCGGGGCTGGCCTTATACAGGAAACTGATGATGATGCTGTTCACGCACACCGACTTACCGCTGCCGGTGGAGCCGGCGATGAGCAGATGGGGCATTTTGCACAGATCCGCAATTTGGGAGTTGCCCGCGATGTCCTTGCCCAGAGCCAACGTCAGGGGCGACGCGCTCTTGGAATAGACCGGGGACTCGAATATGCTGCGGATGCCCACCGGGCTCTTTTTGCGGTTGGGCACCTCCACGCCCACGGCGGGCTTGCCGGGGATGGGTGCCTCAATGCGCACGCCGCCGGCGGCGAGGTTCAGAGCGATGTCGTCCGCAAGGCCGGTGATACGGCTGATCTTCACGCCCGCCAGCGGCTGCAGCTCGTAGCGGGTGACCGACGGGCCGCGGCAGATGTCCAGCACGCGGGTGCGCACGCCGAAACTCTCCAACGTGCTCACCAGCAGCTCTGCGTTCTTTTTCAGTTCGTCCTCCACGCCCGCGTCCTCCGACGTGCCGGTGCGCTCAAAGAGGCTCAGCGGCGGATAGCGGTAAGCCTGCGGCTCCGCGGCAGCCGGGGCGATCATCATCTGGTCGTTCTTGCCGGCCACCACGGCGGCGGGAGTCATCTGCGAAGCGCTGGCCGCACCCATGGCCCGCTGGACCAGGTCATCCAGATCGCTGCCGCCCACCGTCTCGGGCAGAGGTTCTTCCGCGCCGGTCAGTTCGGGGGTGGGTTCTTCCTCGTTTTCAAGCAGAATGGGCGTTTCAAACTCCGCCGGTTCCTCGGCCGGCGCAGCATCCTTCGGCGGGAACATGCCAAAGGTACCGCCCGGCCCCACCAGCGGTTCTTCCGGTTCGGGGGCAAGGTCGGTCTCGTGCACCGGGTCGGGGCCGAGGTCAATGTCCACCTGCGCGGAGCGGCGGCGCACCTTGGCCGCAGGGGCCGGCGCCGGGCGCTCCCTGCGCCGGGGCTGGGGCTCGGCAGGCTCTTCCTCCTGCTCCTCTTCCCTGCGCGCCTGGCGCTCTGCCTGTTCGTTGCGCCAGAGGGCATAGCGGCCCGCAAAGAAATTCCACAAGTCGCCCGGAGTAACGCCGGCAAACCACATCACACCTGCCGCCAGCAGCACCAGCAGCAGGATGTTGGCCGCAGGCCGGCCGCACAGCACCAGCAGAGTGCCGCCGACCACGCCGCCCAGCACACCGCCGCCCAACGCGCCCTGGCCCTGCTCATACAGGGCTTTGATGATCTGACCGAACTCCATGCCGGTGAGGTTCACCCGGGAGAACACAACCGCGGTGCCGCACAGGAACATCATGAGGCAAAGGGCTTTGGCACATTTGGACCAGATGGGCAGGCCCAACGCCACCAGCACCGCCACATACAGCACCAGCAGGCCCAGGACGTACATTCCCAGGCCGAACACGCCGAACAGCGCCGCGCGCATCCACGCCCATGCGGATTCGCCCTGCACGAAGATCATTGTCACCAGAACGGCCCCCAAACCGAAAAGCAGGATGCTCCAGCTCTGGGCGATATCCGGCTGAGGTTTGCGTCGCCGGTTGCCGGAGGAGGTTTTTCTGGTGGAAGTTTTCTTTGTCGCCATAGTGTTTCTATATCCTCTTTTACCTTGCGTTGATATCGTTCCCCCGGGACCTGCACGGTCCTCGGCACAGAATGCTTAACTTAATTATTTTACCATCAACGGTGTGAATTGTAAAACCCAAATTTGGCGAACGCAGGCGTCTGAAAACGAAAGCTCCGAAGCAGTTTTCTCCGCGGACAACGCTCGCTTATTGCCGCAGGGTCAGCACGAGTTCCACTTCATCTTCAAACACCGCTCCGGTCGGCACAAAACCTTTTCGCCTGTACAGATCCATCGCTCGGGTATTGTCTTTGTTGCAGGTCAAAACCACCCGGTCCGAAGCCCCGAAAGGCTTCGTTTTGATATATGCAAGCACCTGGTCCAGGGCGGCTCTTCCATAACCCAGCCCCTGGCTCGAGACATCGATCATCATGTGCCATATATCGTATTCCGGGATATCATAATCGTAGACGACCATCACATAGCCGACCATCGTGTCATCTTCATAGATACCGAAGGGCTGGCATTGTTGCCTGTAAACATACGCCTGGGCGAGGCTGCGGATCGGGTGTGAAACGAAGCGCTCCTGTTCGGGCGCAAGTTTCAAATTGAACGCGTCAACAAAATTTTCTTCGGTGATTTTTTCGAGATGGGTCATAAATACCTCCACAAATCATTCTTTGTTCGTCTGCAAGCTGATTTTGCGCGAACATCTTATGAAGGGGCATCAGACCGAATAAAAAAAGCCGCGGCAAATAAGCCGCGGCAAACCTATGAAACGCTCACAATGCGACCGGGGCCCTCAAAAGATATTCAGCTCGTGCATACGTTCCGCTGTTTTTCATAGTTGAGCACCCCGCTTTCTCTGTTGATTTATTTCATCATAATCCCTGTCCTCAAAAATGTCAACAAAGGAAAGCGCCGGGGCTGTCAGCCCCGACGTTCGATCTCGCCGTAAAGATAATCCAGCGCGTCGTTCAAACTGCCCAGCTGGTCGATCAGTCCCTCGTGCACCGCTTGCTGGCCGGTGAGTACGGTGCCCACATCCATCACCAGTTCGCCGGTGTGCATCATCAGCTCCACAAAGCGCTCTTTGCTGATTTTCGAGTGGCTCTCCACAAAGCCTGCGATGCGCTCCTGCATCTGCTCGAAATAGCGCATCGTTTGAGGCACGCCCAGCACCAGCCCGGAATGACGCACCGGGTGGATGGTCATGGTGGCGGTGGGCACAATAAAGCTGCGCCGGCCGCTGACCGCCAGCGGGATGCCGATGGAGTGGCCCCCGCCCAACACCAGAGTGGCGCTGGGCTTGCTCACCCCGCTGATGAGTTCCGAAAGGGCAAGACCCGCCTCCACGTCGCCGCCCACCGTGTTCAAAATCACCAGCAGCGCCTCAATGTCCGGGTCCTCCTCAATCGCCACCAGCTGCGGGATCACATGCTCATATTTGGTCACCTTCTGGCTCTGGTCCGCGCTGACATGCCCCTCGATCAGACCCACCACCGTCAGGCAATGAATGGCGTGGCGGCCTTTGGTGCGGATCACCGAACCGGTATCCATCATATACTCCTGTTCCAGTTTTTCCTGTTCCACCTGCGCGTCGGTGGGAGGCTGCCTGTTGTCGTTCGGTTCCATCGGATTCTTTCCCCCTTTTCAGTCGTCTTTGAAAGTGTTCCCACCCCGGGGGCGCTATTATACAAAAAACCGATGACTGCCCAAAAACTTTGTATAAGGTTTGACAAAGCCGATTCAAGGATTATACTATATAAAGGGCGTCTTGTTTTCAGGCGCTTTGCCCCGGTCTGTGGTCCGCAGCACAGCCGGATCGGGGAGAATGAGCGGCCTGCTGCTGCTTTGCATTTTTGCAAGCCTCGCTTGAAGAATCTGACAAAAGATGGTGAAACGAATGAACAACTCTCAGGGCAAGGTCTCTCTGCCGGTCATCAAACGGCTGCCGAAGTATTACCGCTACATCGCGCAGCTTCACAAATCCGGTGTGGCGACCATTTCTTCCAGCGAACTAGCACGCATGATGGGCACCACCGCCAGCCAGGTGCGTCAGGACTTCAACTGCTTTGGCGGCTTTGGCCAGCAGGGCATCGGCTACAACGTGGAAGTTCTGGAGAAAGAGATCGGCCAGCTTCTGTTCGGTCATGGTGAAAAACTGCCCACCATTCTGCTGGGCGCCGGCCGTCTGGGCACCGCGGTGTCCCGCTTTTTGACCACCGACACCAACGGCTACAATCTGCTGGCCGTTTTCGACGTTCGCCAGGAACTGGTGGGCCATGATTTGGACGGCGTACCCATCCATCACATTGACGAGCTGGAGGAGTTCTGCAAAGCGAACCACCCCACCGTCGCGGTGCTGTGCCTGCCCCGGGAAAGCGCAAAAGAAGTTTCCGGCCGGCTGGTGGAACTGGGTCTCAAGGGCTTCTGGAATTTCAGCCACTATGATCTTTCTGTGCCCTACCCCGGTGTCACTGTAGAGAACGCCCATCTGGGCGACAGCCTGATGAGCCTGGGCTATCGGCTGCGCAACAAATAAAACGGAAAGCGAGCGTCACTCTTTTATGGCAAAACTTTATTTCCGCTACGGCGCGATGAACAGCGGCAAAAGCACCGCTTTGATGCAGGTGGCTTTCAACTACGAAGAGCGGGGCATGCGGGTGTTCATCCTGAAGCCCAGCATCGACACGAAAGGCGGAGAGTGCCTGCTGAGCCGGCTGGGCGTCAGCCGTCCCGTGGACAAGGCCGTCACCCCGGATATGGACGTGTTCGAGCTGGTGCAAAAGGAAGCCGCCCGCGGCGACAAGCCCCTGGCCTGTGTGCTCACCGATGAGAGCCAGTTCTTCACCCCGCAGCAGGCGGAACAGCTCTTCATGGTCACCGTAAAGCTGAACATTCCCGTGATTGCCTACGGTCTGCGCACCGATTTTTCCATGCAGGGCTTTCCCGGCTCTACCCGCCTTCTGGAGCTGGCTCACGCCATTGAGGAGATGAAAACCATCTGCACTTGTGGCCGCAAGGCCACCTGCAATGGACGCAAGGTGAACGGCGAGTTCGTGTTCGAGGGTGACCAGGTGGCCATCGATCAGGAAAACAACGTGGAATATCAGAGCCTCTGCGCCCAATGTTATTTTGCCGAGCGGGAAAAGTTCTATCAGCGTCACCCAAGGGTTCGCGTCTGAATATCTTTTATATACTGCTCTGCTTTAAGAGTGCCGGAAGTACCGCTTCCGGCACTCTTTCTTTTACTTGTGCTTTCACTGCCACCATGCTATAATAAAAACAAATTCATTAAACGTGTTTTTATTTGTGAGGTGACTGTATGCCGCGGGTCGCGTATTCTGAAGCGCAGCGGAGCCAGATCCGAAAAGACCTGGTAGCTGTCGGCCTTGATTTGATGACGAAGCAAGGCATCCAGCACACCACTGTGGAGCAAATTTATCAGAAAGTGGGTATCTCCCGCTCCTTTTTCTACTCCTTCTTCCCCACCAAGGAAGATCTGGTGGTGGAAATGCTCTATCTCCAACAGCCTCGGATCGTTGAGTTTGCACGGCAGCTGCTGCGCACCCCCGAACTGGACTGGCGGCAGGCCGTCACCCGATTTCTCCACGCCTGCTGTTACGGCGAGCAAAATGGCATCGCGGTGTTGACCGTCGAGGAGCAGCAGAAGATTTTCCGTCGCCTCTCCCCCGAAAGCTACCAATCTTTCCGTGAAAAGCAGCAAAGGCTGTTTGGGCAGCTGCTGGAAGTTTTTGGTGTGCGTCCTGAGCCAGACCGCATCAGCCTTTTCACCAACCTGTGCCTGGCGATCATGGTGATACAGCGTGCCATTCCCGGCAGCCTTCCCCTGCTTGTGCCCGAAGCCGCGGATGCGACCATTGATGTGCAGATCAACGCCATTGTGGACTGGCTTGCTTCTCTTCGCAGCCAGGACACGCAGAATCAATAACATTCGGCCCGTTTGGCCTCTTTGCGGCGGTATTTCCAAACGGGCCATTCACTTACCCGCAATAAATACAAAATATCATTTTTATCTTTATGTATGTTTTCCCCGTCGTACGACGGGGAGATAATAAATACTCAGGAGGGTTTTGACATGGGCATTTTCAGCAAGCTTTTCAAGGGGCCGGAGATCGACATGGAAAAAAGCAGCGCGAACGCCAAAAGAATGCGGGCGCTGTTTGACCATGTGGTGGAGGGCGGAAACAACTACCGCCTGATTTTCGGCTACACCGAAGACGTGAGCCGCTTCAACTACGGTTTTGTCCACGGAAGCAAGACGAAGATCGGCAACCTCATCGTGGGCTGGAACGAGGCGGAAGAGACCATCGTGGCAGTGCCCACCGTGCCTGACCTTTCCGGCTGCGGCGACCCCACCTATTATCGCCGCGCCGACATCCTGAAAGCCTACCGGAACAAATACCCCACCGACGCCTTTGTCATTTATCCGAACAAGCAGGGCTACATCGCCATCAACGCCTACGACTGGCTGGAGGACGAGAGCCTGTATGTCTATGTATCTCAGGATGAGGAACTGGCTGCTTTCACCGATTTCTTTATGAACCGCTTCGCAAAGAAATGAGGCAAACATGCCCTGGAACGAACTTTTCTGGTTTCTTGTGCTGCTGACAGCGGTGACGCTCTTGGGTCAGTTATGGTTTCATTTTGTGGAGTGGCTGCTGGCAAAAGCGAAGCGCCTGCTGTTCCGCCACAGCCAGCCGCCGGCCTGGCACACTCTGCCCGGTGAAACGGAGGATGACAATGGACATTAACGAAATTTTGAACCGCGCCAAGGGAGCGCAGGCCCAGGCTCTGGCAAGCCTGCATGAAATGGAGGAAAAGGCCGAAACTCTGGCCTCTTCTTCCTGCCCCAAGTCGGACGTCCCGCTCCGGGACACTGCCTCGCAGGAAGCGGAGCAGATAGCCGCCAATGCCCAGCGGCAGGTGGAGATCCTGGGGCAGGTGTTTGACGCGCAAACCATGACGCAGATGGCAGCCAACCAGGAACAGCTGCAGCAAATGATGGACCAACGGATGGCCGAGGCCGCAGCCATGAGCGCCGAAGCCGCCATGAGCCAGCTGTTTGGCGAGGACATGGGCGTGCTGGCCGCCGCTCTGGAAACGCTCGCCATGGAAGGCGACGAGGAAGGGCTCGGTTTTGATGAAGAGGAAGAGACCGCCGCTTCTCTTTATGCCCTGCTGGACGAAACCATGGCCCGCCTGGAGGCGCTGCCCGAGCCGACATCGATAGAATTCGGCAGGGACCCGGCGCTCTGGGGCCGGTTCGGCATTCTGCTCTCCGGCATTGTGTCCACTCTGAACGATCACAGCCTGGACGGACTGGACGTGGAGGAACACATCCCCGTGCTGGAGCAGCAGGTCCTCTCGGTGGTGCGCCGCTCCTGGGGGATCGACGGGCGAAGCGGTCTTTTGGAGACCATTCGCTATCTGACGCAAGGCGGCTACACCGAGCGCTACCGCTTTTACTGCGAAGCGGAATCGCCGGAGGAGCTGATGACCGGCGATGAGGACGAGGATGACCGGGAAGGCGTGGTCCGCGCCTGGGCTTTCGCCCAGCATTACAAAGAGCACTACTCCCCCGCCTTTATGACCGGCTGGGAT
>DXBV01000091.1 GCA_019116345.1 Candidatus Allofournierella merdipullorum
AAGGACATGGTTTTCCCTCCAAATCATATCATAACGTTATACAACGTATTGCAACATATCTATAACACAATCCACCAGTTTTTTTCAAGTTTTACACTGCAATTTGTCGTTCTGCCCAATCACGCCTTGAAATATTCAGCAAAATACGATAGAATATGAACTGTAACACTTCCCGCAAATCGCGGTGCGAAAGGCAGGAACCCGGACCATGGATTTTCAGCTCAACGAGGATTCTCTGATTCCGCTGTATCAGCAGTTGATGGAAGACATCAAGGCTGCCCTGACGGAAGGCAAATACGCCCCGGATGAAAAGATCCCCTCCGAGTCGGAATTGTCGGAGCTGTACCATGTGAGCCGCATCACGGTGCGCCGCGCCGTGGAAGAGCTTTGCAGCGAAGGGTATCTTGTGAAGAAGCAGGGCAAGGGCACCTACGTCAGCCAACCCAAGGTGATCCGCAAAATCACCCAGGACAAGGACGTGATGGGCTTTTCCGAAGCCTGCCGCGCCTGCGGCATGACGCCGGGCGCCCAGGTGGTGAACATTCTGCGCTGTCCCGCCCGCTCGGACGAAGTGCGTTTTCTGAGGCTGCCCCCGGAGTCGGATGTGATCTATCTGCAGCGTGTGCGCACGGCGGACGGCGAGCCCATCATGCTGGAGAACAACTTCTTTCCCTATGAACCGTTCAAAGGGCTGCTGACCGCCTACGAGGACCTGGCAGACGCCTCCCTGTTCGACTATCTGGAAAGCCACTACGGCCGCCGGCCGGAATCCACCGTGTCCTGCACGCTGGAGATCGTGCGTGCTTCCTCCGAGCAGGCGTCCTATCTGGGAGTCATCACCGGTGACCCGATGTTCTACATGAACGCCTATTTCCTGGACGGTGAGGGCAAGCCGCTGGTGATCGGGCGGCAGTACATTGTGGGCAGCCGCTTTGTGTTTAACATCTGAATCCTTCTATTGACAAAACGCCTGTTCCGGCATAGGCCGGAGCAGGCGTTTTCTTTCAGTCAAACAGCGCTTTGACTGCTTCCGCAGCCTGCCGGGCCATCGTTTCGTGATCCTGCGGGGTGAAGTGGATGCCGTCCTCCCCCAAGGCCGCGAATTCTCCCGCGTTGAAAAAGGCGCAGCCGAACCGCCGGGCAATATCCGCAAAGATGGGGGCAAGAAGCCGGGATTTCTCCACGCTTTCGGCGGAGAACTCAGCCCCCGGCGCGCAGCGCAGCGGCGCGGGCGCCACAAGCAGCACCTTCGGCGCTTCGGAAAAGGGATACGCCGTGCGCAAACGCAGCAGCAGTTCCTCCATGCCGAAACCTATCTCTTGTGCGCTCACATGATAGCGGGCCTTGGTGTCGTTGGTTCCCAGCAGGATGACCACCGCGTCGGGTGCGTGGCTCTGCACTGCCGGCACGATCTGCTCGATGCCCGCGCGGTAAGGCTCGATGTAGTCGGTAAAGACGGTGGTGCGGCCCGGCAAGCCCTCCGCCACCACTTCATACTCTTCGCCCAAAAGTCGCTCCATCCGGCAGGGCCAGCGGCTCTTTCGCCCATAGCGCCCGCCGGTGCCGGGCACAGAACCGAAAGTGTTGGAATCTCCAAAGCACAAAATCGTTTTCACGCAGCCCTCACTCCCCCATCACTTCCACATACACCTTGCGCAGCTGCGGGCCGTCGAACTCCGCCAGGTAGATGTCCTGGGCGCCGCCGCAGACGATCTCGCCGTCGATGACAGGGAACAGGCAGTGGTTTCCGGTGAGCACGCTTTTCAGGTGGCCCTGGGAGTTGTTGCTGGTGGCGCCGTAGGTGGGCAGGAAATGAGCATGGAGATAGGGCGCCTCCAGCGGCACCGTTTTTTCCAGCATCTCCGAGATGTCCGCCTCCACGCAGGGCAGCGCCTCGTTCACCAGGATGCCGGTGGTGGTGTGGGCGGTGATGACAGCCACAAGGCCGTTTTTCACACCGCTCTGACGCACGATGTCATGCACCTGTTGGGTGATGTTGAAATACTCCTCCACATCCTTGCTCAAGTGCCGGATGGTCTTCAGCACGACCATGGCTCACACCTCCCCGCCGCTGAGAAAACGCAGCGCATTTTTCCAGTAAAGATTCTCCCGGGCGAACTCCCGCATGGGCACCTTGTCCATCGCCCGCTTGAGCTTGAAGGCGCGGAAGCGGGGCCCGTTGGAGCCGAACATCACCTGCCGGGGGAAACACCGCTCGAACCACATGGGACCCATGTCCTTGGTGAACAGCTCCATCATCTGCTCCTCGGGGGAATCCACATAGAGCAGAGCGGTGTCGGTGTAGACGTTGGGATACTTGATCATCAGCATCACCATCTCCCGCACCCAGGGCCAGGCGAAATGGGCCAGGCAGACGCGCAGGTTCGGGTGGCGGATGGCCACCTCTTCAAAGGCCAGCGGATGGGCATAGCGGCTGGGAGCGTTGGGCTCCCAGGAGAGGCCCGCGTGGAAGATGATGGGTTTGTTCTCCCGCTCGCACAAAGCGTAGATGGGCTCCATCCTTTCGTCCGCCGGGTCGAACCGCTGTTTGGCGGGGTTCAGTTTCAGCCCCTGCAGCCCCTGCTGTTGAAAGGCACGTTCCAACACTTCCAGCGCATCCGCCCGGTGGGGATCCACGCTGGCAAACCCGTAGAATTTGTCCGGGTGGAGTTTGCACAGTGCCTCCACCTGGTCGTTGTTCACCACCCAGCCGCCGGCGGTGGTGGTCACGTCCAGCGGCAGCAGCGCCGCCTGGGTCAACCCGCAGACGTCCCACTCGGCAAACAGCTCGTCGAACTCCATGGGTCCCTGTTTCCACACCCCGAAGGTGTCGCCCCGGAAGGCCACTTCCTTTTCGTCCCCGCAGATGGGGCCGTAAAAAATGGGGTGGATGTGCATGTCGATCAGCAAAGTCGTTTTCCTCCCTCTGTGTTTTCCCACACTTAGTACGGCTCGAACCGGGCCACCACCGCGCTGGAGACTTCCGCGCCCTTTTTCATGCACTCCGGCACGCTCCACCCGTTCAGGATGCCGTAGGTAAAGCCGGCGATGTAGCTGTCGCCCGCGCCCACGGTGTTCACCACCTCGGTGGGCACGATGCCGTACTCATACAGGGTGGTGCCGTCGTAGCAGATGCTGCCCAGCTCGCCCATGGTGGCGGTGACCAGTTTGGGTCCGTAGGATTGGATCTTCTTCACCCACTCCTTGATGTGCTCGTCCTTCTTGCCGTCGTAGGAGAGAAAGACATAGTCCACATAGGGGAACAGCGTTTCGCACCGATATTCCGGGTCCTCGCTGAACACCGAGAAGTCCATCACCACCTGCACGCCCCGGGCCTTCCAATCGGGCAGACGGTCCAGCACCTTGCCGAAGAGGTCGGTGTGCAGCATGGTGTGGCCCGCCACGAACTCGAATTCCTCATCGGTGAGGGCGTAGTCCGCCATAACGCCTTCGATCTCCTCCAGATGCACCCGGTCGGTGCCGTTTTTCAGGTCCATCATCATCTTGCAGGTGTCGCCGGGTTCGGTGCGCAGACGGGAGATGTCGATGCCCTCCGCCGCCAGGGCCTCTTTCATCTTCTCGCCGTAGCTGTCGGTGCCCACAACGCTCACCACGCTCACGGGCACGCCCATGCGGGCCAGATGCACGCCCCAGTCCACGCCGTTTCCGGTGGGGTAGAATTTGTTCAGCTTTTCATACACGTCCGCGCAGCAAAAGCCCACGGCCGCCACAGATTTTTCCATTCTCTTTCTCCTCCTTTTTCAGAAAATAGCGCAGAGCGGGAGCGGCGGCGCCGCTCCCGCTCTGGTAACAAGGCGGTGCTTTTTATTCGTACACTTTGCCGTGGCCCCAGCTGCCCGCCAGGCCACAGGTGTTGGCGGCAAAGCCGGCAGCCAGATCCAGGCTTTCCCGGATGGCCTCGGGGCCGCCCTTGCCCTCTTTCTCCCGGGCGAGGTAGTTCACCAGGAAGGCGGTGAGCAGGCTGTCGCCGGCGGCCATGGTGTCCACCATGTTCTCCACGGGCTTAATGCCCTGGACATAGAACTCGCTGCCGTCATAGGCGATGCAGCCCTCGTCGCCGCGGGAGGCGCAGACGAACTTGGGGCCCAGGGCCGACACCTTCTTCAGCTTTTCGTAGGTCTCCTCTTTGGAGATGTCGCTGCAGGACATGAAGGCGTAGTCCACCAGCGGGGCGATGCGCTCGTAGTACTCGTCGGTGGAATCGTCGGAGAAGTCAAAGCTGATGGGCACGCCCGCGGCCTTGATCTTGGGCAGCTCCCGCTCGGTGAAGCAGTAGTTGCCGGAGTGCACCAGGTCGAAGCCCTTCACATACTCGATGGAGAAGCGGTCCAGCGCGTAGAGCATGTCACCGCGGATGCCGCCCTCGTTGGAGCCCAGGAAGATGCGGTCGCCGTTTTCGGGGTTCACCGTTACCCGGGCCGCGCCGTTCTCGCCGATGACCTGCTTGCACTTCACCAGCTCCACGCCCTCCTCCTGCAGGGAGGCGATGACGTGTTCGGCCTCTTTGTCCGAGCCGAAGATGCCCATGTAGGCGCTGCGCTCGGCCCCCAGCTTTTTGGCAAACACGGCAAAGTTCACCGCGTTGCCGCCGGGGTACATGGTTTTGATATGCTCGTATTTGTCCACAACGTTGTCGCCAAAGCCCAGGACCTTTACCTGATATGCCATCGTTCGTTCGCTCCTTTTCTCAAAATCAATACTTCTCAATGCCCATGTAGCGGCGGATCTCGGGAGAGTGGTCAAAGCGCTTGCCGCGGGCGGCGCGCAGCTCCACGTTCATGGCGTAGAACAGGGCCGGCTCCAGATAGGCACGCACGCCCTCGTCCACGTCGGCCATGCCGTATTCCAGCGCGTCCAGCACCATCAGACGGTCGGTGTGGGTCTTGAGGAAGTCCAGCGCCCGCTCGTCCATCACACGGGCGGAGGAAGAGCCCATCTGCAGGAAGTAGAACACGCCCGGCTCGGTGCACTCGAAGGGGCCGTGGAAATACTCGCCGGAGTGGATGTAGCAGCAGTTCTGCCACTGCATCTCCATCAGGCTGCAGATGGCAAAGCCGTAGGTCTGGCTGAAGTTGGCGCCGGAGCCCAGAATGTAGAAGAACTTGTTCTCCTCGCACAGGTCGGCGAATTTCTCGCCCAGCTCGGCGTTCACCTTCACCTTAGCCTTGGCGATGATGTCGTCCATCTTGGCGATGCCTTCCACCAGCGCGTCGTACTTGTCAAAGCCTTCCTGCGCCTTGATGAGCTCGGCGGCCAGCATCGGGCAGATGCCCAGCGGCACCTCGGCGGTGGGCACACCGTCGCCCCAGGGGTAGACCCAGGCGATGAAGCGGGGGTCGTCCGCCTTGGAACCGGCGTTGTCGGTGAGGGTGACCACGGCCGCGCCCCGCTCATAGGCCAGCACTGCGGCCTCCACCGCTTCCTTGGTGTTGCCGGAGTGGCTGCACATCACCACCATGCTGTGCTTGCCCAGCTTCTTGGGGGTGGCCACCAGGAACTCCTTGGCGGTGTGCCAGCCGGAGGAGGTCTTGGCGCTCTCCACGGTCATCATGAAGTGAGAGGGATACAGGTCGATCAGGCTGCCGCCGCAGGCCACCCAGTACACCTCGGTGATCTCGCCGTGCTCCGCCAGTACCTTCTTGATAACTTCATTTGCTTTCATGATTCTCTACTCCTTTTGCTGTGAATATGGTTTGAAAAAGTCAATCTTCGATGTAGCGTTCAAAATTCTTCATGTTGCGCGCGTCTGCCGCGGCGGGGTCCATGAAATACCGTCCGTCGGTGATCTCCTGGCCAAGATACCCCTCGTAGCCGTAGCGGTTGAGAGTCTCGATGAACCGGCCCAGATGATGGTTCCCGTCGCCCCAGACCAGATGGCCGTAGGGCGTGCCGTCGATGAAGTGCATATGCCGGATGTCGGGGCCCAGCGCCCGGAACCAGTCTTCCAGCGTTTCGCCGGCAACGCCCATGGCGCAGGTGTCCACCATCGCCTTGAGGTTGGGGTGGCCCACCTCCCGCAGCATCTTTTGCGCCGCAGGCAGGTCGATCACCAGCTGGCTCTCCTCCGGGCGGATGGACTCCATCACCAGCGTGACGTTGTTCTCTTTGGCCACCTCGGCCAGCCGGTGCAGCATGTCGGCACTGCGCTTCCAGGCTTCTTCCTTATCCTCGTTCCAGTAGCCCCAGCCGGAGTTCACTTCCATGTACTCGCAGCCCAGCTCGGCGGCAAGGCGGATGCCGTTGGAAAAGTAGCCGAAGGAGCGCCGGATGTGCTCCGGCTCCTTGGCCGCGAACTGATAGGGATAGGTGCAGTTTTCCGGGGTGAGCACATGCACGGCCAGGCCGCGGCGTTCGATCTTGCGGCGGATGTTTTTTGCGTCGTAGTATCGCATGTGGTCCAGCCAGACATGGGGCGCCGCGCACCAGAGCTCGATGGTCTTGAAGCCCAGGCGCTGCTGCGCGTCGAGGAAGTAGTCCAGCGAATAGTTCACATAGTGGATGTTCATGCCCGCCACCTGTTCGCGGCGGAGTTTCGGCGTCGCCATCTCCTCTCCCCCTTTCAGTTTTCAAAGAACGGCTCGAACGCCCGGAAGTTGCGTGCGTCCGCCGCCGCGGGGTCGTCGAAGTAGCGCCCGTCGGTGATCTCCTGGCCCAAAAGCCCCTCGTAGCCGAACTCGTTGAGCACGTCCAGGTATTTCTCCAGGGGATACAGCCCGTCGCCCCACACCAGATGGGCGTAGGGCCGCCCGTCGATGAAGTGGGTGTGCACGATGTCCCTGCCCAGGGTCTCGAACCACTGGCGGGGCGTCTCCCCCGCCACGCCCATAGCCACTGTATCCAGGCCGGCCTTCACCCAGGGACTATCCACGTCCTTCAGCAGCCGCGCCAGTTCCGGCAGGGTGATGACCACCCGGCTCTCCTCGGGGCGCACCGTCTCCACCGCGATGGTCACGCCGTGGTCGGCGGCGGTTTTGGCCAGCTCCCGCAGGCTGCGCACCGCCCGGTCATAGGCCCGGCCGTACTCCTCGTCAAAGGGCGCTCCGATGCAGTTGGTCAGCAACTTTTTCGCTCCCATCTTTTCCGCCGCTTCAATGCCGCGCTTGAAGTACTCCATGCTGCGGTCATGGAAGCCGCCTTCCGGGGCGTTCATGGTGTAATAATAGGTGGCGCATTCGGGGGTGAAGCACCCGATGGTCATGCCTCGGGCCTCCACCTTTTTCCGAAGTTCCGCCGGGTCCTGAAAGCCCGTCTCGTCCATGAGGTAGTGGGGCGCCATGCCCAGCATCTCGATGGTCTTGTATCCGGCTTTGGCCTGAGCGTCCAGCATGTAGTCCAGCGGGTAATACACATAATGGATGCCGATGGCCGCCAGCTGCTCCCTCCTGATGTGTGCCATAAGGCCCTCCTTTTTAAAGCGCGTTGTAAACGATGCGGCCGTCCGAGATGGTAAGCGCCACCTTCACGTCCTTCACCTGCTCGACCGGCAGGGTGAACACATCGGCGTCCAGCACGGCGATGTCCGCCAACTTGCCCGCCTCCAGCGTGCCCAGTCGCTCCTCGTTGAAGCAGTTGTACTGGCCGTTGCGGGTCCAGGCGGTGAGCATCTCGGCCACCGTGAGCATGTTCTGCACGTTGTAGGTGCCGCCGTCGGCAAAATGCCCGCCCACGCCGCAGTAGATGGCCTCGGGGATGTTGGGGATGAGCAGCGGCAGGTCGGTGCCGCAGGTGACGGTGAGGCCGGAGTCCCACATTTTGCGGCGGTTCCAGTAGTTTTTGCCCCGGTCGCCGCCCAGCTGCGCATCGATCATGTCCAGCACGTCCTGTTTGTTGTCCAGCGACTGGATCTGGGCATAGACCTCCACGATGCCGCCCAGCGCGCCGAACTTTTCCAGGTCGGCGGGGTTGGAATACTCCAGGTCGGTGATGGCGTGGCGGTGCTTGAGTTTGCCGTTTTCATCCTTCTCGCAGGAGTCGAACAGGGCCACCGTGTGGCGGATGGCGCCGTCGCCCTGGCAGTGGAGCGAGTAGCGGAAGCCGTTCTCGTCCGCCAGGTGGGTCTCTTTTTCAATGAGTTCCCATTCCACAGGCACGGTGTTGGTCATGCCGGGGTGGGACTTGTAAGGCTCGATGAGCTCCGCCATGGAGGACGGAATGGATCGGTCGGTCATGCGGTTGTAACCGGAGAAGGACACAAAAGGTCCGGTGAACCGCCGGCACATTTCCTTGCCGTGCTCGATGTTGATGCCCTCGCCCACCGGCTGGCTCATCATGGAAACGCGCACCGTCAATGCATCCTCTTTTTCCAGCTCCTCCATCTTGTCGGCAAAACCGTAGTAGGTGTCGAAGGTCATCTCTTTGATGGTGGTGACGCCCCGCTCGTTGAGCATTTGCATGTATTCTTTGTACTTTTCCTTCATGCCGGGCAGCTGCAGATACTCGCGGATCATCTTCCAGATCATCTCAGCGTAGCACTTTTCCGGGCCGAAGCCGTAACGCTGCCGGGCCGCGCTGTTCATCCAGCAGGTGCCCCGGTCCGCCGTGAACACCACCACGGGTTTTTCCGGCCAGGTGTTGTCCAACAGAGCCTCGTCGGTGACTTCAAAGCCATCCGGCCGCCAGCTGTGGCCGAACAGCGCCGTGCCCTCAGGGGCCGTCTTTTCGTATTCCTTCAGTGCCGCCACGCCCTGCACGTCGGTTTTCACATCGGAAAAATCCGCGCCCAGGCTCAGCAGCGCCCATCCGGTGAAGAAGGTGTGCACATCCACGAAGCCGGGCGTCACCACCCGGTCGCCCAGTTCCAGCACCTGGGTTGCCTTTTTCACCCACTCATCGGCCTCGGCCCGGGGCCCCACCGCCGCGATACGGTTGCCCTCCACCGCCACAAATCCGTCGAAGGGCGCCGCACCGGTGGCCGGGAACACGTTCTTCGAAAGCAGGACCAGACATTTCTGACGTTCTTTCATGTCCAAAACCTCACCTTTCCTCCGTGGTATTTTTTCCAAGCTCATAATAACATAATATAACGTTATAATACAAGTTGAAACATGAACAAGGTTTTGCGATGGCTTTTGTCTATCCTGCCAGTTTCTTTTCCGCAAAAAAGGGCGGCGTCTTTCCGTGCGAAAGACGCCGCCCTTTGGCTTTGGCCCGTAAAATGCCTTTTCGGCTTATTCTGTTTCCACCGCAACCACTACGATGCGGGCATCCTCCCAATCGTAGGCGCAGGTAACGAGAGTGAGCAGGCGGTCATTTTCATTCGCCGAATACCCGCTGCTCTACAGCAGCTGATCCGCAAAGGACAGAAAGTCCTCATCGCCGGAAAATTCCACCCGGGTGAACAGGGTCTGATTGATGTCGGTTTTGATTGCGGTAACGATTTTAAAGTTCCGGGCGCCCTCCGGAGTTTCCAGCGTGAGCGCCGCGTGCTCCTGCAAAAAGCCCGCATCCATCATTTCTTCCAGCACGCCGAACATCGGCCCGTCATTCATGTTGTGGCCATAAATCACCAGATTGCGGCTTTGGAGTGTGCAGTCAGACTAAAAGAACAGGCTTCCTGCCATGCGCCAGAAAATGTTGGCAAGGCACACCGCGATCACCACCCACAGAAGCACTTTCACAACTCGCACAGCAGCTTCACCGCCTTTCCATCCTCAACGCCCCTGCAATGTACAACGCTTCAGAAAATAGAGCGGAGCAGGTCGTGCGCGGTATTATCGCCCGCGCGGAAGTCGCTTCCTGTTTTGCTCAATGTGCCGGTATACCGGGGGTCTTCCGCAAACACAAGTTTGATGTGTTTGCCATCTTCCGACAGCGCAAAGCCGATCTCTTCCAGTTCTTTGGAAATGGCAGGCGTCATTCTGGTGTATCCGTGCAGACACGCTTTTATCCGCGCGCGTTTTTTCTCCACGGTATTTTCACATTTATTTGCCGCCGCCACAGAACTCAGGATATGCTGTTTTCTTGACCCCTTCGCCACCACTCTGAGTTCTTTTTCAAGCAGTTCCACAAGCATCGACTGTTGTTCGAAGGGATACAGGTCCTGCTCTTCACCTATGGCAAGCACAGGCGTCCTTTCCACGGCGCTCAGCTGCGCTTCCAACTGGGCGATCGTGTTGTTGGCGGAAAACAGCTGATCGCTTAGCCGTTTGATCTGGCTCTCCTTCTCGGCCAGCAGCTCTTCATACATGCGTTCAAGCAGTTGATATTCTTTTGAATCCTGCTCTTTTTTCTGAATGGCAGCTGATAACTGTTTTCGCAGTTTGTCGGACTGCAGCTGCGACCAAGAAAACCGGTCCTCAACACGCAGCTGATTCAAATGTTCAAATACTGTGTTGACGATCGTGTAAACTTTCTGCGAGTGCGTGCCGGACATCTGCACCGGCAAAAACTTTCTGTTCCCGTTGGAATAAAAAATCTCGATCGCGCCGGCATACGGATTCCTTCCGTCGGTTTTATCGCGCAGACTAAAGGAGAGCGATCTTGTCGTTTCAAAAACGACATGGGCAACGCCGTTCAGTTTCTCGGCGACCATGTACGGGTTTACCACGCAATGCCCGTCGGATTCGCACGACATATACACGACCGGCATGTTATAGACCGTTTCCCGAAGGATTATTCTGGCCATATCGTCCGCATCCTCATCACGGGCAAGGATGGGTTTGTCTGTCACTTCCAGTCCCTTGTCCGATGCGGCATACCCGGCAGAGATGATTTTTCTCACCAAGACAGGCAGGCTGAACACCGGGTGGACATAGTCAACGTCTTCCGGAGCGTCTCTGTAAAGCTGAAACGCAAGGATGTGGTTCGCGCAGTCCAGAATGAAGTCGGTCGTCCAGCTGATCTCGCGATTGTCCACGGCTTTAAAATGCACCGCGCACACAGCACCCTCGTCAAACAGGCCTACCTGAAAAATCTCCTGTTTTTTCCCGACGCAGGTATAGTCAGGAGAGCCGTCCCAGCCGAAAGGATCAAAGCTGTAGTTTCTGCTGTTGGTGACCCACTCAATCGCAAGAGTCACAAAGGCATCCGCGGTCAATTCTCCGGAAACCGGAATGCGCGACGAACACAATAACACAGCTACTCCTCCGTTTCATCTCTTTGTAATATGATACCATATTTTGTCGCCGCGGGCAATCGACGCTCCTGTTTCGACGCCTCCGTCCGATGAGAGAAATGAAGAATTTTTTACACCTGTGACCCGGCAAGTCATCGCGGGCCGGTCGGTCTTTTTCCTTTATTTTAACACCGCGCATCCGGCATCCCCGCCAGTGTGCTTCAGCATTGCAAAGCCTCGCAGAGCGAACACTGCACAAAAGCGGCGCCTGTCTTGCGAGAGATATTTTGACAGAAAGGTTACGCCTCTCAGCCGGCGCGGAAAGAAACGTGCGGGCTATTTCTGCTGCCAGCACCAGGAGTCCGGTAATCACCCTCCTCCTTCTTCCAGCTTCACCGACGCACCGGGGCTGACCGCCCGGGTGGAGGGCACGATGACCCCGTTGCCGATGGAGCCTTCCACCGCGACGAACCGTAGCCTCCGCGCCGGCCGCTCCCTGAGTAACAGTGACCGTCTGTCCTGCGGCACCTTTTCCGCCTGTTCGGAGGGCCGTGAAAACTGCACCAGCAGCTCGCTGCCTTCTTTGGCCAGCTGCAAACTCTCCCTTTCCGAACAAGACTGGCCCTGTTCCAACGCACACGCCGTCAGAAGGGTGTTCCGGGGAGCACACACCAGACCGCCAGCTTCCACAAGGTAGGTGAGCAGGTCGATTTTGGATGTGGACACTTTTCTGGAAACGGTGCGTCGCTACACCGACGCCACCACCATCACCAAGCGCATGGTTGCAGAGCTCATTCAGTACATCGAGGTTTATCCGGCAGTCAAGGAGGACGGCATTACCAATCCGCGGGTGACGATCCACTACAACTGTATTGGAGCCTTTGAGGTGCCGGATCGCCGGAAGATTCCTGAGCGGGACATCTTAATGGAAACGAGAAAAGGCGTAGCACTGAGCTACGCCCCGACACAGATCGCTATATAAACTTGGAAATAAAAAATGCGGAGTATCATCAGCAGACCTTTTCAGATCCTTTAATGATACTCCGCATGGTCCCCCGAGGGATGATAAATCCGAACGCTCGATCTGCTCAAAGGTGATCCGCTCCGCACCCTCCTTATAGTTGAAGGTCACGAGGATGTAGTCATCGTATACCACCACACTATTAACAAAACCATCAATCAGCCGTCTGCGCCCCTCCAAAGTATTGGTGTCCACTTTACGGTACTGGAGGATGTAGAACTGAATTTGCTCTCTGGTGAACTGGGGCTTTTTCATTTCTTCCTTGATGATACTCAGCTCTAGCTTCTCTTTGGTGGCTTCCAGCTCGTCCAAACGGCGCTTGGTGGAAGCATTGAAAATTCCCGCCTGGATAGCGTTGAGCATATTTTCAATCGCTTTTTCGGTATCCGCCAGCTGCCGACGAAGGGAGGGCAGCTCGTTACTTTCTTGCCCCTGCAAGGCCAGTGCCTGATCGACGAAATATTCCACAAAGGCATCATCCATGATATTCCGCATGACGGAACTGACCACGGCCTGCTCCAGCGGCTCTTTCCGAACACTTTTGTGCTTAGCGGTGCAGATTTTCCTTTTTTTACTGTTGACACAGCGATAATAGTGGTATTTTCTCCCTTGGGTGCCGCTTGTCCCACTTTCGCCCACCATCATGGCTTTGCAGGTACCGCAGAATAGTTTGGTTGTCAGTAGGTAGTCATCCTCAGCCTTATGCCGGGCTGGGGCCTTTTTATTTTTCTTCATCTGCTCCTGCACACGCTCAAACAGGTCGATCGGGACCAATGCCGGGATGCCGTTGGGCACCACAATGTCCCGATACTGATATTCTCCGATGTACTTTCGATTATGTAGAATCCCGGAGATAAAGTTCAAGTCTGCCGGTTTGCCACGTACCGTTGTAACACCCAAGTCATTCAGGTGATCCACAATCTGCTTCATGGTGGAGCCGGTGTCATACATTTTGAAAATGTCCAGCACAACGGGGGCGGTGATCGGGTCTGGCTGGTAGTGCTTGTCTGCGTCGATGGCAAAGCCAAATGTGGGAGTGCCGCCATTGTACTTGCACTTGAGCGCATTTTCTGTGTGGCCACGGATGACCTTTACGGAAAGCTCAGCGGAATAGTACTCTGCCATCCCTTCCAGCATGGATTCCAGGATAATGCCCTCAGGTCCGTCGGCAATATTTTCTTTGGCAGAAATTACCCGTACTCCGTTCTTTTTCAAGGCTGCCTTATAATGGGCGCTGTCGTAGCGGTTGCGGGCGAAACGGTCCAGCTTCCATACCACAACCACATCAAACAGCCCCTTGGCGCTGTCCTTGATCATCCGCTGGAAGTCGGGGCGGTTGTCTGTTTTGGCAGAAAGGGCACGGTCGATGTACTCCTTAACTACGGTCATACCGTTCTGCTTACAATATTCCATGCACTCTCGGATCTGACCGTCAATGCTTTCCTCTCTCTGCCCCTCGCTGGAATAACGAGCATAAATTACTGCGTTCACATCGCCACCCCCTTACTCATCAGTAGTTTCTGAAAACATCTGCAAAACGGATTCCTTCATGCGATTATAGTAAGGCGACTTTGGATCAAAGCACATTTCTACAAACTGCTCCATATCAGTGGTATTTTTCCATACTTTGGGCTGGTAGTGGTACAGTTTCCCTTGTGGTTCGTCACAGCGGGCAAAGATGTAATCCATAGAAACATCAAAGAAGTCCGCGTACTTGCGGAACAGCTCAACTGTTGGGGTTGACTGCCCGTTTTCATAGCGGTTAAGGCTGGACTGAGTAATGCCCAAAATCTCTGCCAGCTTTGCCTGGGACAACGATAGACTGTGCCGCAGGGTGCGCAGCCGGTTGCCGACTTGTTTCACTGTAATCACATCCTTCCTCAAGTATTATAGCATATATTGAATTGATGTTAAAGCAGTTTTCGAGTTTAAATGTTGAAGCAGTCAATGTACATGTAAAGGAAAATATCCATGTAAATATATTTATATAAGCCTGACTGAATCTAAAACTGCATGGGAAAATTCTGATTTACCGGGCTAGATAGATAGAAATTGGATTTCATAGGTGAGAAGCTTGATTTTCCCCAAGAATCTGCTACCATAATTAGTAACATACAGATAGAAACCTATCAAAAGCATGTCAAAATCGCAACGAAAAATAGGAAGGATGTTCTTGTATGAGAATTTTTATCAGTCATGCGACGAAGAATCGAGAGGTTGTGCTCCGGTTTGCAGAATTTTTGGAGAGAGTCAGCAGCGAAGTTGAGGTATTCTGCTCATCCGAAAAAGGGAGTATTCCAGTTGGAAAAAACTTTGTCCAAACAATTTTTGATGAATTGAATAACAGCGATTTGTTTATTCCCATGATCAGCAAAGAATACTATGAGAGTAAATTCTGCATGATGGAACTGGGGGTGGCGTATTCGTACTTATATAACAGGTACAGCAGTCAGGGGGAAGATTATATTTTCCCATTTGCCATTCCGCCCATTCAAAAAGGCCATGCCTTGTCTGGAACTCCAATGGCTAATATTCAGACGGGGTCTATAAGCGATGAAGCGGATATTCATAGCTTTCTGGAGTATTTGTCCTCAGAGAAGGGCGTAA
>DXBV01000092.1 GCA_019116345.1 Candidatus Allofournierella merdipullorum
GCCCAGCTGCACGACCGCCTGCAGGACGACGGCATCAGCGAGGACCTCATCAAGCACGTGGCCGACCGCCTGGGCCACGACCGCCGCTACGGCATCGACCCCACCAAGATCAAGAACGAGCTTGGCTGGTACCCCGAGACCACCTTTGAGGTGGGCATCGTCAAGACCATCGACTGGTACCTGGCCCACGAAGAGTGGATGAACAACGTCACCAGCGGCAACTACCAGAAGTACTACGAAGAAATGTATAAAAATCGCTAAAAATTACTGCTCGTATAATCCGCGGGCGTGATCAAAAGCAAAACCAAAGGCCCGCATGCACAGCATGCGGGCCTTTGCGCGCAAAAGAGGAAAAAAAGGCAAAACCCCTTGAATAAAGTGATTTTTTGCCCCTGGCGCACCGTTTTAATCACAGAGGACCAAACAGATGAAAAGGAGGGTCTCCCCATGAAAAAAGCCTTGTGTCTCGCCCTCGCCGCGGCCATGCTGACCCTTTCGGCCTGCGCCGCGCCCCCGGCGGAAAGTATGGAAAGCACATCCGCGCCCGCCGCCCAGACCGGCGAAACGGAAAAGGACCACGTCCTGCAGCTGCTGGATCAGTGCGGCGTGAAGCCGGAGATCACCCGCTTTGAAAGCAGCTACGCGGTGGACAAATTCCTGGAGTGCACTGTTTATTCCTCGCTGGAACTGCCCAATGTGGCGGCTCTGTTGGTGGAAAAGCCGGACGGAAGCGCCTTTTACATCACCCTGCCGGACAACAGTTCTGTGAATGGGATGTATGTGGACCACGCGGGTCTGCTGAACGTTCTCACCAACGGCGTCATCCACGGAGGCGACGAGGTCATGCATAACGGCATGGGCGTGTTCAAGGTGGATCTTGACACCGGCGAATCGGTGAGCTATGAAAACAACGAATTCGTCTACCCGGAGGGCGTTTACGGCCGGGAGTGCTCCACTGTGGATGACCACTACACCTTCGGCCAGTGCACGGTGACGGAGGACGCGGTGACCTTCCGGTTTGAACCTACGGAACAAAACGAAAGCTGGACGGGCACCGAATTCTACTTCCCACCTGTCTGGAGCAACGACGCGGACGGCGATTACCGGATGGCGGTGATTTTCAATAACACCGCCGCCCCCGACCCGGCGCTGGCGGAACAGCTGGAAACGTTGCCCGGCGTGCTGGAGGCCACCTTCACCGCGGTGGACAACGACTATTACACCGGCACTCTGCTGGAAATGCACATGGACTCCCGGTGCGTGCTGAGCCATCGGTTCAATGAGGGCGTGCCCGGCCCGGCGCTGGAAAGCTATACCATCCGCTGTTATATGCCCGACCCGAACGACGGCGCGCCGGTGGGCGGCCCCTTCATCCCCGACGCCGACGCCGCCGCTGAAATAGCGGAAAAGGAGCGCAAGGCCATGGAGGAACTGGGCATGCTGGACCCCACCCCCGCGCCGTGACACACCGTTGGGAGAAAGGAGCGCGCCGTGAAAGCCAACTTCTTCGCTTTTTTGCCCGCCTTGTGCCTGGCGGTCTTCCTTTGCGCCTGCGCCGAGCCTGCACCGTCCTCCGTGCCGGCCCCGTCAGAGGTTCCAGAACAAGAGCCGGACACGGCGACACAGCTGTTGGCCGAGAGCGGGGCCGACCCGCGGGTCTGCGCCTTTGAGCAGGGCTATACCCTCTGGCAAATGGAAGAGCGCACCGCCTATACCGCGAAGGAACTGAGCGGCGGCACCGCGCTGCTTACCCGCACCGAAAGCGGAATGGCCCGGTACATCTCCCTGCCCCAGCACCGGGTGACCGATGTGCGGTCGGGGGACGAGCCGGATCAGCTGGAAGTGTTCACCGACGGGCGGCTGCTTTTTGCGGACCACGAGGTGCGGCATTTCGACGGCTCGTCGCTGGTGGATGTGTCCGCCGGCGCCGTGATGGAGGAGGATTACACAGCCCTCTGGCCCGAAGGAATTTATGGCGTGCTCACCAACCGAACAGAGGAGGAGCGGTATCTTCTCAGCGACTGGGCAGTGGAGGGCGGCCGGGTCTCCCTTTTCTTCACACCGACCCAGGAACTGGGGTGGCAGGGCCCGGCGTTTTACTTCTATCCCAAAAGCGGGGAATACAGCGATGAATCCGTTACCGCCCGGGTCTTGCTGAGCCGGGTGGATGTACCGAACGCCGCGGAACTCTGCACTGCGCTGGAAGAAGTGCCGGGGGTGGAGCAAGCGGTGCTCACCCCGGTGGAAAGCGCTGCGGCAAGGGGTACGCTTCTGGAACTCACCCTGTCCCAACGGGACGGTTGGCAGCTGCGCTTTGGGCTGAACGAGGGCCGCTGCACTGGGCGGCTGGAGCAGCTCACCCTTTGGTGCGAGAATCCGCGTAAGCCGGTGCCGGCGGCAGGGGAGGAGAATGTGTTTGATACGCTGGACTTTATGAACGAGGAACAGCGCCGGCTCTATGAGCAGGCAACGGAAGCGGCCGCCTGGCTGTTCGGCATGACGGGCAATCTGAACTACACCGGCCCCAACGAGACCCCCCCAGCCCACCGACGTGCCTGATCCCTATTACCTTTACAATGTGACCTATGCGTCCAACTTTCTGGAAAAGCGGGTGCTGCCCCTCTTTACAAAAGAGTTTTTGCTGCGCACCGAATTCCCCCAAAAGTTCAAGCAGTACAACGGCGATCTTCTGGTAGATCGTTCCATCAGCCGCCCCATGCCCTACGGCACCACCATCCAGGTGCTTGAAGGCTGCCCGGACCGCTATCGGCTGGTGAAAAGTGACGAGAACGTCCTGGAATTTATGCTCATTGCCCACTATGACCGCAACGGTTGGAACGTGGAAGCTGACAAGAGGGAGATGTTCGCCATCGAATACCCCATCCGCATGGTGAACACCGACGACGGCTGGCGACTGGACGAGTTCCATACTACGAAGCACGGCTGACAGTGAAGGGAGAAAACAGACCATGAGAACAAAATGTGCGGCGCTGTCCGCAGTGTTGGCGCTGGCGGTGTTCCTGTCCGGCTGCGGAAAGGAAGCCGCGTCACAAAATGCTGCGCAGTTGCTGCAGGAGCGTCTGCTGAGCAGCGCTGCTCCGCTGGCAGAAGAAGCGCACGGTTCGCCCCGGACACTCACGCTGGAAAGCGTACATTACGGAAGTTTCTCCGCGCCCGACGCGGCGGAACTGTGCGCACTGTTCAAGTATGACGCGCCGGTGCATGTGGAGGGCCTGGACCGAATGATGGGAGTTGTGTATGCCGCTGACAATTTGGAGGTGGTTGCAGCTGCGATTTCATGGCAGACGATGTGCAGATTTCCTTTTTGCCCGCAGGAGACGGAACAGAACGGATTTTTTATCTGGGCAGCTCCACAAACCAGGGACTTGCTTCTTACACCCTTGAATTGTACAGAATCAACGGCGCGGCATGGGAACCGATGGAAACAGGCCTGCCGGCCATTGATGAGCACAGCGGAGTGTATCTGGCGGGAGAAGAAGTCTTATATGTTACCCCTGAGGACGCCTGCACGGCGTTTGAGTGGAACAGCAAGACGGGGGGCTTTGAGCAGGCTGGTGCAGCAGAAGACAAAAACACCAGATTGGGAACAGGCGCCTACGTTTTCCCTGGCGGCGGACGGGATGCTTCTGAGTTTTTCACGGTGCAGGAATTGGACTTGCCCGATACCATCAACGGCATGGGCTACTCATTTTATGATTTTATCGACAAGAACGTGCTGCTGGTCCAGTTGTACGACACACTGAACAACGCACCGGTACAGCGGGAGTTCGGCGGGCTGAATCTCCTCACCGGCGAGTACAAAACGCTGTTTTCGGTACCCGAGGGGGAGAATTACAGCCTTTCCTGTGCCGATGGCCGCTATGCTGTGTGTGACCGCCGCGACGAGGCCAGCGGCGACTACGTCCTCCGTTTGTTCGACCTTTCCACCGGCGAAGGGAGGGACATCTACACCTATGCCCCGGTCTACAGAGGCATCGAGGTGCCCACCGGTTCGATGCTTTTACTGGACGACTGCCTCTATTTCGGCGACGCGATGCTCGGCGAGGCCGCCACCGGGCGGGGGCAGCTGTTGCGCTATAACATCACGACCGACACCCTTTCCACCGTGGCCGAGGACGCCCGGGATCCGATGTTGGTGAACGGCCAGCTGGCCTGGGTGTCTGGCCCGGACGCGGAAGGGAATTTTGCCCTAATGCGGGCCGACGGCGAAACGACGCCCCTGGAGGAACGCCCTGTTCTTCCCACCGTCGCGGGCGGCGGACTCTATTCGCTGGTCATCCGGGACAGGGGAAAGCTGTTAAGCACCTATGCTTTGGAGGACCTGCAAACTGGCAAGCCGCTGGTGGAATCCAGCATATCCATAGGCAATCTGCAGGGAAGCGGCCTGGCCCTGGCGTGGATCAACTACATGGAGGAGGCACCGACGCTCTACCTGCCCGAAGTCGGTTGTTGTGTGGTCTTTTCGGAGCTGGACGAGGCCTACAATTTTTTCCAGCTGGGGGAGGAAGAAATTTTTCTGCTTTGCACCCATGACCAGGGCCCGAGGAAATGCTACCTCATCCTGCCCAAATGACGATGTAGAAGAGGATATCGATTTTGAAGCCGTTGTTCAAAAAAATTTGTGTGCTCATCCTCTGCGCTCTGCTGGCTGCCTGCGAGGCATCCTCCGGCACGGGCAACACCCGATCCGTTAATTGGGACTCGCTGCCGGAGCACCCGCCCTTTGATTATTTCACCGTCTGTTATTACGGTACGATGGAATCCCGGGTGTGGAGCGCGGAAAATGAGATCGACTACTTTCTGGCGGATGAGTTGTACTTTTTAACCCGCAGGGGCTACTTGTCCGGCGACTCGTGGAGCCATAATGATGACGATTGGACGCTCTTTCAGAACGTCTCGGATCTGAAAGCTGACCAGCCGGTTTTTAAAGCGGCACTGGACACCCCGGCCCCCACCGAAGACCTGCAGCGGGAGTATGTTGAAAACGATACTCCCTGGGTCAAATTCGTCTGGTCCGAGAACCGCCGCGTTTCTCCCGGTGGGGAGGTATACGCCCTGGAAGACTATCTGGAACCGGGTGACTCGGTTCAGACCATCCGCTATATTGCAGTGTTCCTGGAATCGCCGGAGAAAGAAGGTAGGCTGGACTATGTCACCTTCGAGCAAAACCCATCTACCGGAGAGTACCTTTCCTGGGGTGCGAACACCGACGCGGAATTGGGCGAATGGTTCCGGCAGGAGTTGGCCCTGTATTCCTGGCACAGCATCCT
>DXBV01000093.1 GCA_019116345.1 Candidatus Allofournierella merdipullorum
TAAAGGAGATGATCGTGCCCGGTATTATCGCCATTGTGGTGCCGATCTTTATCGGTATCCTTCTTGGACCGGAAGCGCTGGGCGGACTGCTGGCAGGCTCCCTGGTAACAGGCGTTATGCTGGCGATCTTCATGGCAAACGCAGGCGGCGCCTGGGATAATGCGAAGAAATACATAGAGGGCGGCAATCACGGCGGCAAGGGCTCCAGCGCCCACAAGGCCGCTGTGGTGGGCGATACCGTGGGCGATCCCTTCAAGGACACCTCCGGCCCCGCCATCAACATCCTCATCAAGCTGACCAGCATGGTCTCCATCGTGTTCGCCGGCCTGATCGTGGCGGTGCATCTGCTGTAAACCCTCAAAAAGCCCCGGGACGAATCGTCCCGGGGCTTTTTTTATTTCAGCTTTTCTAAAAGCTGCGCCGTGGTCATCCTTCCGCTGCGCTCAAAGCGCCCCAAAAGGAAGAGACACTCCGGCGATCGGGTGAGCCGGTTCAAGTGCTCCTCGCTGGTCATGGTGGCCAGCATACCCGCGGCCCGCAGCGCCTGCTCGGCGTCCGCGTCCAGCGCGCCGTAGGGGTAGGCGAAGGCGGGCAGCAGCGCCGCCCCCGCCTCCGTTGCCATGGCCTGCATCTTTGCCGCGTCCGCCGCCAGCAGGGCCGCGTGGTCCGCCCTGCTCTCGCCGGCAAGCCGCCTGACCCCCGGCCGGGCGTAGGTGTGCAGCGAGGCGGAATGGCTCTGCAGCTCCACAAAGCCGGTGTCCGCCAGCGCCGCCTGCTGGCTCCAGGTCAGATACTCCCCGGCCTCGCCCTGAACCCCGGCGGCCCCGTCGCCGATCACCGACACCACCGCCGGCACGCCGTACTGTTTCAGCACCGGCATCGCCCCGCGGGCAAAGCTCACGTCCCCGTCGTCGAACACCAGCAGCACTGGCTTGTGGGGCAGCGACCCGCCCTCCAGGGCGTAGGCCAGTACCTCGCTCAGGCGCACCGGCCGGTAGCCCGCCGCCAGCAGGGCTTCCAGGTCGTCTTCCAGCTGCCGCGGGCTCACGGTGTATTCGTCCGCCGCGCTCTCGCCCACCCGGTGGTACATCACCACCGGCAGCAGCACCTCGTCCCCCGCGCAGCGGCGGTCGAAGAGCAGCAGCCCCGGCAGCGCCATGGCCAGCACCGCAAGATAGCAAAGGGCCCCGAGGCCCTCTTTTTTTTCTTTCATTCCGGCACCTCCCTCACGGTTTCCAGGCAAGGCCCCGGCGGGTGAGCGCCGCGGCATAGCCCCACAGCGAACAGGCGGACTGCACCGTCTGGAACACCAGCACAAAGAGCACAAAGCCCCAGAGGCTGCTGCGGCCCGCCATCTCCGGGATGCGCCGCTGGTAGCGGCAGACGCTGACCGTGCCGATGAGCATCAGCGGCAGCACCAGCAGCGTGACCCACCCCGCCAGCCAGGGCATGCCCAGCAGCGCCAGCGCCACCCCCGGCACGAAGCCGAAGATATAGCTAAGATCCAGCCAGACGATGGAGAGATTCAGCGTTTCGAAATAGCCGGCGAAAAAGCCGGGCTGCCGCCAGGGCTTCACCGCCGCCAGCCCCTCGAACATCCCCTTGGCCCAGCGGCTGCGCTGGCGGGCCAGCGCGCCCAGCGTGGCGGGCACGGCGGTGAAGCTCACCGCCCGGGGCTCGTAGAGCGAGCGCCGCCCCGCCGCCAGGAGGCGGTAGGTGAGCACGATGTCCTCCCCCGCGCCGTCGGTCCAGCCGCCCACCGCCCGCACGGCGGCGGTCTCGTAGGCGCTGAAGGCGCCCTGCGCCACCAGCGTGGAGCCGTAGCTGCCCTGATAGCGCTTGACGGCGGCGATGCTCACGAAATAATCCCAGAACTGCATCTTCTGCACCCAGGTGCGGGTCTCGGCGCAGACCAGATTCCCCGCCACGCACCCCGCTCCGGTGGCGGCGATGCGCCCCACGATGGCCGACAGGGCGCTCACCTCCAGGCAGGTGTCCGCGTCCACCGTGACAAAGTATTCGTCCCGCACATGGCGCAGCCCCTCGTTCAGCGCCCGGGCCTTGCCCGGCTCGCAGCAGCCATAGAGCCGAATGACCCGCCCCGGCCGGGAAAAGTCCGCCGCCGCCCGGCGCATCTCGGCCACGGTGCCGTCAGTGGAGCCGTTGTCCACACAGAGAATGGTCACCCGCCCGTCGTACTCCTGCTGAGCGATGCTGCCGATGGTGCGGTAGATGCTCTCTTCCTCGTTGCGGGCGCAGACGATGACGCTCACCGGCCGGCAGCCGGGATGGCGGCGGGGCGGCAGTTTGCGGTGCAAGAGGTTCGAAAGGAACATCGCCCCCATCAGGTAGGCGGGCAGCAGCGCCACCCCGCCGATGACAAAGACCACATAGGCGGCGGGCAGATGGAGCGAGGCGCTTCGGGCCCAGGGTACCGCCAGCGCTGTCGACACCCACAGCCACACCAGCGCCGCCGCCGCGCTGGCAAAGAATTTCCAGTGTTGCTTCATGCGTATCCCTTCCGGCCATCCTATGACCGGGCCCGGGGCCCCGTTCGGCATAGGCGCGGCAGGGGCGGGCAACACTGTTTTCAAAAAAGAGCCGCCGGTGAAAAACGGCGGCGGCGGGAGGCAGGCATGGGCTTCGTTTTGGAAAAATCAGAAAAAACCGCCGGCGGAAAAATTTTTCCGGCGGAGGGCTTCTGCGGCTGGTACTTTAAATGTCAGGCCCCGAAGGGCAGCGTCGCCCTCATCCCGGCGGCGCACGCCGGGGGCGGTTCGCTGCAGCTCATCACCGACGAGGGCAGCTGGAACGTCCCCTTTGCCCCGGAGCAGTGCGCGGTGAGCGTCGCCCACCCCCGGGCGGTGCTGGGGCAGAACATTTTCTGCGAAAAGGGGCTGCGCCTCGCGGTGGACGAGCCGGGTCTGCGGGCCGCGGGCGAGATGCGCTTCGGGCCCCTCTCGCCCCCGGCCTACGACGTGATGGGGCCTTTTTGTGCCGTGCCCTTTATGCAGTGCCGCCACCGGGTGGCCAGCGTGGCCCACAGCCTTTCCGGCCGGCTGGAGGTGAACGGGCGGGTCTTTGACGGGGGCAGGGGCTACATCGAGGGGGACCGGGGCCGGTCTTTCCCGGCGGGCTATCTCTGGACCCAGTGCCTCTTTGAGGGCGGCTCGCTGGTGCTGGCGGTGGCGGACGTGCCCCTTGGCCCGGCGGCGTTCCGGGGGGTCATCGCCCTGGTGCGGCTGAACGGGCGGGAATGGCGGCTGGCCAGCTATCTGGGCGCCCGGGTCACGGCCCTGGGCGGCGGGGCCACGGTGCGCCAGGGCAGCCTCTGCCTTACCGCCCGGCGGCTGGGCGGGCCTGGCCGGGCGCTGCGGGCCCCCGCTTCCGGAGTGATGGAGCGCACCGTGCGGGAGAACCTCGCCTGCCCCGCTTTTTACCGGCTGACAAAGGGCGGCCGGGTGCTGCTGGAGCTGGCGGCGGAAAACGCCTCCTTTGAATACGAGTTCTTTTGAGCTTTTGCCCGGGATATGGTATACTGACCCTGTAATGACACAACTGCGGGGTGCTTTGGATGACCGGGACGAAAACCGAAAAACGACTGACGCCGGAACTGGCGTGGCGGGCGGCCGGCTGGCTGTGGCTGGCGGCGGCCTGGCTGGCGGGGGTGGCGCTGATGTGGCGCTTCGGCCGCACCCTGCTGGACAGCGACATGGCCTCCGAGATGGTGCTGGCGGACCTGCTCAACCGGGAGGGCGGCATCCTCTCCTCCAACTGGTACTACTCCACCGAGCTGCGGGTGTTCTGCCAGCAGCTGCTGTTCAAGCTGGGGCTGCTGGTCTTTCCCGGCAGCTGGCACGCCGCCCGGATGCTGGCCCAGGGCCTTTTGTCCGCGCTGCTGGCGGCGAGCTATCTCTTTTTCGCCCGGGGCGCGGGGCTTTGGAAAAGCGCCCCCTGGGCGGCGGGGGCGCTGCTCTGCCCCTTCGGCTTCTGGCAGCTCTACCACGGGGTGCTGGGCGGCTTTTACTTTGTGCACATGGCCTTTGTGCTGGTGAGCCTGGGCCTGGCGGTGCGGCTGGTGCGCCCGGCCTCCCGCGCCCGCACCGCCCTCACAGCGGCGGCGCTGGCGCTGGTGTGCTTTGCCGCCGGCCTCAATGGGGTGCGGCTGCTGATGAACCTGTATGTGCCGCTGGCGGCGGGGTGCGCTGTGCTGTTTCTTTTGCGCTTTCTCAAGGCGCCCCTCGGCCCCGGCGCGGCCCGCACGCCCCAGCTGCGGGCCTTTGCCGCCGCGGTGCTGGCCTGCCTTTGCGGGTGCGGCGGGTATCTGGTGAACCGGGCGGTGCTGGTGGCGCGCTACACCTTCCTGGACCAGAGCGCCCGCAGCTGGACGGCCCTCTCCCTCGCCGGCCTTTTGGAGGTGTGGGGCGATTTTCTGGCCCTCTTCGGCTACCCGGCGGACCGCTGGCAGCAGGCGGCCACCGGGGCGGTGCCCCTCTTTTCCCTGCCGGGCCTGCTGGGCGCGGCGGGCCTTGTGCTGGCGGGGGCGGTGGTGCTCTCGCTGGCGTGGCTGCTGAAACAGGGCGGCGCGCTGCCCTTTGCCCAGCAGCTCACCGGCGTCACCCTCGCCGCCTGCCTTCTGGTGGACGGCCTGGCCTTCGCCTGCATGAACGATGGCGACTCCATCAACGGCAGCTACTGGCTGCCGGTGGCTCCGCTGGCCATCGCGGCGGTGGCCGCGGCGGCGGAACAGTTCCCTTTGCGCCGGCCTGCTTTGCGCCGGGCGCTGGCGGGATGCCTTGCGGCGCTGGTGGTCTGCGCCTCCGTGGGCACCACCCTGCGCTTTGCCGCCGTCCCGCCCCACAGCAGCCCCGCGCTGGAAACAGCGGCGAACTGGTTGAAGGAGCAGGGCTACACCAAAGGCTGCGCCACCTTCTGGCAGGCAAACGTGCTCACCGAGCTCACCGACGGCGCCATCGAGATGTGGCAGGTGGAGGATCTGGCCTCCCTCAAAATGCGCCCCTGGCTGCAAAAGGCGGACCACGCTTCGCCCCCCGAGGGCCGGGTGTTCGTGCTGGCCGGCCCCGGCGAGATAAACCAGTCCCTGCCCTGGACGGGGCAGGCCGAGGTGGTGTATTCCGACGAGGCGGGCTATGTGGTCTTTGAACTGAACCAATAACAAAAGCGTCCCCCTTAGCCGGGGTGCCGTAAGAAAACGGTGCCGGGAAAAGGGCGATTTTGCGGTATCGCGGCGTCAAAGCGCCTTGACAACCACCAAGGGTGCCTGCGGCGCCTTTCCTTGCGCTGCCATCAAAATCGCCCATTTCCTGGTGTAGAACAGTTCTGCCCCAGGATTTTGGATGAAGAAAGAACAAAGAGCGGTCCCTCAAGCCTTGGTGGCTTGTGGGGCCGCTCTGCGTGTTTTATGCGCCAAAATCCTACGGCAGAACCGCCGCTTTCTTATGCCACCCCGGCGTTGCACACGGGGGACGCTTTTTCACATCTTCAGAGAAATTCGGGGAAAATTTCGCTCTCCAGCCCACGCACGGCGGCCAGAGGCAGCCGTTGCCCTCCCTCAAAAAGCAGCAGCCCGGCGGCCTCGTCCACCCGGCGCAGCCGCCCGGTGAACACCCGGAAGGCTCCGCCCTCCTTTTTGGCGTCCGGCTCGAACCAGGTCACCGTCACCAGCGGACGGCGAACGAGATTGTCCACCAGCAGCCGCAGCTTTTCGTCCAGTGCCGCCGCCCCGTCCTCCGCCAGCTCCACCGCCGGCTCGGTGAGGCGGGCCGCCTCCCGGATGGCCGCCTCGTAGCCGGACAGCGCCGCGAAGGGGGAAAACTGCGCCGCCCGCTCGGCCCCGGTGAGCGGCTTTGCCCGCGGCATGGCGGGGCGGGGCAGGTCCAGCATATCGTCGTAACGGCTCATTTTCCTCCCCCTCTCACGCCTTGTGGCCGCCGATCTGGCCGTTGCGCAGCCGGCCGGTGGCCCCATCCTCCAGGTCCATGCCCTTGAGGATGGCGTTCTTTCCGTATTTCTTCTTGATGCCCAGCATGGCCGTCTGCATCTTCTTTTCCCTGGCCCGGCGGGCGGCGGCCTCCCGCTGCCGGGCGGCCTCGGCTCCCCAGTCGTGGAAGAGGTCCAGCTGGCGGCATACCGGGGCAGCTTCCGCTTCTTCCTCGGTGAGCACCCGCCCGGCGGTGAGGGTCAGCCGCCGCACCAGCAGTGCCGGGTCGGCGATCTTTTCCATCAGCGCCTGGGCTGCCGCCACCAGCTCTCGGGCGGAGGCGGTGGGCGTTTCCAGTTTGGCGGTGGCGTGGACGGGTTTCGGCACCTTGCGGCCGTAGTGGTCGGTGACCACCGGCCCCCGGTAGCCCGGCCGGGCCAGATTCTCGATGTCGAAACCCACCGCCAGGGTCAGCCGATCGGTCACAAGGCCCTGGGCCACCAGGTCCAGCGCCAGGGCGTCCGCCATCTCCCGCACCGCCAGCGCCGCCTTTTCAAAGGGGTAGGGCTCCTGCAGCACCTGCCCGCTGCCCACGCTGTGGTCGGCGGGCGTGTAGGCCTTGATGTCCGCCATGGTGCAGCTCTCAAAGCCCCAGGCGTGGTCGATGAGCAGCTCGGCGTTCACCCCGAACAGCCGGAACAGCTTCTCTTGCCCCGCGTCCGAGAGGGACAGCCGCGCCAGGTCCCCCAGGGTGGCCACGCCGTTTTCCTCCAGCTTCCGGGCGATGCCCCGGCCCACCCGCCAGAAGTCGGTGAGGGGGCGGTGGTCCCAGTATTTCTGGCGGTAGCTGCGCTCGTCCAGCCGGGCCACCCGCACGCCGTTTTCGTCCGGCGGGCAGTGCTTGGCCTCGATGTCCATGGCCACCTTGGCAAGGTAGAGATTCGGCCCGATGCCCGCTGTGGCGGTGATGCCGGTGGCCTCCAGCACCTGCCGCACCGCCTCGCGGGCGAAGGCCTCGGCGCTCACGCCGGCGCTTTTTAAGTAGTGGGTGGCGTCGATGAACACCTCGTCGATGGAATAGACGTGGATGTCCGCCGGGGCTGCAAAGCGCAGGTACACCTGATACACCTTCGCGCTCACCTCGATGTAGTGGGCCATCCGGGGCGGAGCCACCAGAATGTCCATCTCCAGCGCCGGGTCGGCGGCAAGGGCCGTCTCGTCCCAGCTTTTGCCGGTGAACACGCCCCCCGGCGCGCGGGCACACCGGCGGCGGTTGGCCTTTTCCACCGCCTGCCGGGCCTCGAACAGCCGCGCCCGGCCGGGCACGCCGTAAGCTTTCAGCGCCGGCGACACCGCAAGGCAGATGGTCTTGTCGGTGCGGGCTTCGTCCGCCACCACCAGATGGGTGGTCATGGGGTCCAGCCCCCGTTCCACGCACTCCACCGAGGCGTAGAAGGATTTCAGATCAATGGCAAGATAGGTGCGCTCGCCCAAAAAGCCCGCCCCCTTTCCCCTCTATTTTACAGGGTTTCGGGAGCGGGCGCAAATCCAATTATTGCCCGGGAACAAGGTTCGCCTCGATGGACCGGCGGCGCACCAGCCAGTAGACAAGGCCCACCGCGTCGGCCAGCAGCCAGCCGATGGGCACCGACCACCAGATGCCCGCCACCCCGAAGAGGGGCAGGGCGGACAAAGCGTAAGCCAGCGCCACCCGGGTGCCCAGACTGATGACCGTGAGCGCCATGCTCATGGAGGGGATGCCCACCGCCCGGTAGAGGCCGTAGAAGAGGAACAGGCAGCCGATGGCGGGGTAGAACGCCCCCTCGATGCGCAGGTACTGCACGCCGATGTCCAGAATTTCCGTTTCGGACGCCTCCACGAAAATGCCCATCAGCGGCCGGGCGAAAAGGAACACCACCCCGCTCACCACCGCGGAGAAACCCGCCGCGCAGCCCGCCGCCGCGGCGATGCCCCGGCGGATGCGGTCGGGCTTGTTCGCGCCGTAGTTCTGGGCCACGAAGGTGGAAAAGGCGTTGCCGAAGTCCTGCACCGGCAGGTAGGCGAAGGCGTCAATTTTGACCCCCGCGGCAAAGGCGGCCATCACCGCCGGGCCGAAGGAGTTCACCCGCCCCTGCACCAGCAGGATGCCGAAGTTCATCACCGACTGCTGGGCGCAGGTGAGCAGCGAAAAACGGGCGATGCGGGCCAGGTTCTCCCGCCCCAGGCTCCACTGCCGCCGCCCCGGCAGCAGCTGGGGCCAGCGCAGGGCGGTGTAGGCCGCCATGGCCCCACCGGAGAGGTACTGGGCGATGACCGTGGCCGCCGCCGCGCCCTCCACGCCCCAGTTAAGGCCCACCACGAACCACAGGTCCAGGGCGATGTTCACCGCCGCCGAAAGGCCCAGAAAGGCCAGCGGGGCCGCCGAGTCCCCCACCGCCCGCACAAGGCAGGCGAAGAAGTTGTAGAGGAAGGTGGCGGGAATGCCCAGAAAGATGACCCACAGGTAGGCCCGCATCAGGGCGTAGTTTTCCGCCGGCACCTGCAAAAAGCGGAGGATGCCGTCCAGAAAGGCGAAGGAGAAGGCGGTGAGCGCCGCCGTGATGAGGGCGATGAGGCAGAAGGAGGAGAACACGCTGCGGCGCACTTCTTCCAGGTCCCGCCGGCCCCACTCCATGGAGAACACCGCCCCGCTGCCCAGGGCAAGGCCCAGCAGGATGGAGGTGAGGAAGGTCATCAGCGTGTAGGCCGAGCCCACCGCGCCCAGCGCCGCCGCGCCCAGAAACCGGCCCACGATGAGGGTGTCCGCAACATTATAAAGCTGCTGCAGCATGTCCCCCGCAATGAGGGGCAGGCTGAACAGCAGCATGGTCTTTGCCACCGGGCCCACGGTCAGGTCCCGGCGCACAGAACTTGCGTTTTTCATGGTCAGCGGCCTCCCGCGCAGCCGCCGCAGCCGGTGCAGCCCCCCTCCTCGGCGGGGCGGCCGAACACCTGCTCGTAGAGCCGGCGGGCGGTGGGGGTGGCGGCAAGACCGCCCTCGGCGGTCTCCTTGAGGGCGGGCGACATGGCGTCCCCCACCTTTTTCATGGCAACGATCACTTCGTCGGCGGGAATGGCGCTTTCAATGCCCGCCAGCGCCAGCTCGGCGGCCACAAAAGCCCCCGCCACGCCGGAGGCGTTGCGCTTGATGCAGGGGATCTCCACAAGGCCCGCCACCGGGTCGCACACAAGGCCCAGGATGTTCTTCAGGGCCATGGCCACCGCGTCGGCCGCCTGCCGGGGCGTGCCCCCCGCCAGCTCCACGATGGCGGCGGCGGCCATGGCCGCCGCGCTGCCGCACTCGGCCTGGCAGCCGCCCTGGGCCCCGGCCACGCTGGCGCTCGTGGTGATGACCATGCCCACCGCGCTGGCGGTGAACAGCGCCATCACGCAGTCGTGTTCGGAGCAGCCCTTTTCCTGCATGGTCAGCACCGCCGCGGGCAGAATGCCGCAGCTGCCGGCGGTGGGCGCCGCCACCACCCGGCCCATGGCGGCGTTCAGTTCGCTCACCGCCAGCGCCCGGTAGAGCGCGCCGCCCAGCACGCCGCCGGTGAGGTTTTTGCCGCTCTCCACCGCCCGGCGCATCTTGAAGGCGTCGCCGCCGGACAGGCCGCTGGCCGAGCGCAGCTGCTGGTCGCAGCCCGGTTCGATGCAGGCGGCCATCACGGCATAGGTGTCCCGCATCTGAGCGTACACCTCGTCCTCGCTTTTTTCCAGCTGCTGCGCCTGCTGGCGCAGCACCAGCGCCGAGATGGGCTCGCCCGCCTCCTCGGCGGCGGCCACAAGGGCGGCGATGGAATCGTATTTCAGTTCTTCGGTCATGTCCTGTTTCCCCCTCAGATGGGCTGCAGCATGGTGGAGGAGAGGATGTTGGGCAGAGCCTCCACCTCCCGGTTCAGCGCGCCGTCAAAGCTGCCGTCCATTTCAATGGTCATCACCGCCACGCCGCCTTTTTCCCGGCGGGCCAGACGGAAATTGCAGATGTTCACCCCGTGGGCGGCCAGCACGTCGGTGACGGCGGCGATGGTGCCCGGGGCGTCCCGGTGGAGAACGATGAGGGCGGTGTACTGGCCGGTGATCTGCACCTCCATGCCGTTCACCGAGGTGATGAGGATGTTGCCGCCCCCCACGCTGGCCCCCTGCACCGTCACGGTGCGGCCTGCCGCGTCCCACAGAAGGATGCGGGCGGTGTTGGGGTGGGCGCCGTCCAGCTCCACCGTCTCGATGGAAACGGCAAGGCCCGCCGCCGCGGCCAGTTCCGGCGCGCGGCGGATGCGCTCGTCGTCCGGGGCCATGCCCATGATGCCGGCGATGATGGCCTTGTCGGTGCCGTGGCCCTTGTAGGTCTTGGCAAAGCTGCCGTGCAGCTGAATGACCGCCCGCACCGGCTCGGCGGCCAGCAGCGCCCGGGCGATGCCCCCGATGCGCGCCGCCCCGGCGGTGTGGCTGCTGGAGGGCCCGATCATCACCGGACCCAGAATGTCGAACACGTTCATAAAACCGCTCCCCCGAAAAAACGCCGCCCGGCGGGCGGCCTGTCTGCTTTGCCTTTATGATTACCATTATAGGAGAAGGCGCGCCGCCCGTCAAACCCTGTGCCCCCGGGCGTATTGCGCGGGCCATTCTTCTCTGGTATCATAAAAAACAGAGAACTGCATTTTTTGCGGCCCGCCGCAAGGAAAGTGAGGCAAAGCCCATGAGCGAACCCTGCAAAGAAGTCGTTCTGACCGAGGAGGACCGCCGCATCCTGGACTCCTACGCCACCCTGGTGGAGGGCCTGGCGGATTATCTCGGCCCCAGCTACGAGGTCGTGCTGCACAGCCTGGAGCACATGGACCGCTCGGTCATCCGCATCATCAACGGCCACCACACCGGCCGTCAGCCGGGCGCGCCCATCACCGATTTGGCCCTGGCCATGCTCTCCCGCATCGAGGAGGAAAACCGGGACGGCTACATCTCTTATTTTTCCCGAAACAAAAAAGGCGAACCGCTGAAAGCCGCCACCATCACCATCCGGGGCACCGGCGGGCGGGTGATCGGCCTTTTGTGCATCAATTTTTATCTGAACACCCCCCTGTCGGAGCTGCTGGCCACCTTCTCCCTCGAGCCGGACCCCGGCCCCGAGGCGGGCGTGAGCGAGACCTTTGCCGAGAACACCCAGGAGCTGGTGCGCCAGGCAGTGCTGAAGGCCCAGGAACAGGTCCGGGCGGACGGCCGGGTCAGCGCCTCCAACCGCAACCGGGAGATCGTTGCCCGGCTTTGGAAGGGTCACATTTTCCAGATCAAGGACGCGGTGCAGATCGTTGCCCGCGAGCTGGACATCTCCCCCAATACCGTCTATATGCACCTGCGCCGCATGCGGGAAACCCCCGCCCTCTGAGCGGCACAGCCCCCACCGATCACCCCACCCTCCCGCCGAGGGTGGGGTTTTATCGTTATTGGACAAAAAATAAAATTTATTTTATTTATTTTCCTCATTGAATGTAAAAAATTTTGTTGCTATAATGAGAGTAATGAGGTGTGCTCTAAAATTTTTTCGAGAAAGGAGGGTCTTTTTATGAAATGTGTACAAACGAAACACGCGCCCGCCGCCATCGGGCCTTATTCCCAGGCGCTGGTCACCGGCGGGCTCGTGTTCACTTCCGGTCAGATCCCGCTGGACCCTGCCACCGGCGCGGTGGTGGAGGGCGGCGTTGAAGCCCAGGCCGAGCAGGTGATGAAGAACCTGGCGGCGGTGCTGGAAGAGGCCGGCAGCGGGCTGGACAAAGCGGTCAAGACCACCTGTTTTCTGGCGGATATGAACGACTTTGCGGCGTTTAACGAGGTGTATGCCCGCTACTTCACCGGAAAGCCCGCCCGCAGCTGCGTGGCGGTTCGCCAGCTGCCCAAGAGCGTGCTGGTGGAAGTGGAGGTCATCGCCGAACTCGGCTGACAAAAAGGAGGATACAGCAATGGATATCAAGTCCAAGATGAACGACCGTTTCCGTGACCTGCAGGGCGGCCTGTTTCTGGAAGTGACCAAAGCGGACGTGGGCGAGGGCGCCGGCAACTTCATGAAGGCCGGCGGCGACATCATGGCCTGGGCGGACCCCTTCTTCCCCGACCCCTCCATGCCGGAGTCGGTGAAAAAGGCGATGGTGGAAGCCATCGAGGGCGGCTTCCCCGCCCACTACAGCATGCCCATCGGCCTGTATGAGCTGCGCGAGGCGCTGGCCGAGCACATCACCGAGCGCACGGGTATCCCCATCGACCCCAGCCGCAACGTCATCGTGACCCCCGGCTCGGACAGCGGCCTTCTGTTCGCCATGATGCCCTTCATCGAGGAGGGCGACGAGATCATGGTGCCCAACCCCAGCTACCCCAGCAACTTCCTCAACGGCAAACTGCTGGGCGGCGTGACGGTTCCGGTGCCGCTGTATGAGGAGGACAACTACCAGATCCGCATCGAGGAGTTCGAAAAGCGGCTGACCCCCCGCACCAAGATGGTGCTGATGAGCCACCCCAACAACCCCACCACCACCGTGTTCCGGCGGGAAGGGCTGGAGGAGCTGTGCCGCTTCATCGTGAAGAACGACCTGATCCTGGTGTGCGACCAGGCCTTTGAGGACCACATCTACGACGGCATCGAGTTCGTGGCCCCCTGCACCCTGCCCGGCATGTGGGAGCGCACCCTCACCGTCTGCTCCATCTCCAAGGGCATCGGCCTGTCGGGCCTGCGCATCGGCTACATCTACACCAACGACCGCATCATGGACGTGCTCTACGGCGGCGCGGTGAACGTGCTGGGCGCGGCCAGCACCGCCTCCTCCATCGGCGCCATCGCCGCCATCAAGGACAAGGAGCACCTGAAGAGCAACTACGAGCGGCTGGAGCGCCGCCGCCGTCTGGCCTACGAGGTGCTGTCCACCACGCCGGGGGTGAAGATGAAGATGAGCGAGAGCGGCATCCTCTCCTGGCTGGACATCAGCGCCCTGGGCAGCTGCGCCGAGGTGAGCGAGTATCTGATGGAGCACGCCCGCATCATGGTGAACCAGGGCACCCCCTACGGCAGCCAGGGCGAGGGCCACATCCGCATCGTCACCGCCTGCTTTGCGAAGGACGAGGACGCGGTGGAGCGGTTCGAGCGCATCAAAGCGGCACTGACTCAGATGGCCAGGGAAAAGGGCGTCATCTGAGAAAAGCAAACATAAGCGGCAAAATTTGAGGTATCGTGTGAAAGGAGTGTTTTCCCCATGCCAGAAAAAAAGGAGCGCCTGGAATTCAGAGGCGGCATGTTCATGTCGCTGATCCCTGTTGCGATCTTCTTCGCCTTCTGTATCTTTCTGTTCGTGATCTGCAAGGCATTCAACATGGAGAGCCTTGCCATGGGCGGCTTTGTGGCGCTGCTCATCGGCGGCGCGTTCTGCAAGAGCTACACCAAGTTCTGGGACGCCGCCATTAAGGGCATTTCCTCCATTTCGTCCGTGTCGGTCATCGTCATCTTCTTCGTCATCGGCATGTTCTCCGCCCTGATGAAGGAGAGCGGCCTGTCCGGCGGCTTCGTGTGGCTGGCCAACGCGGTGGGCATCCAGGGCGGCCTGTTCGTGGCCTTCGTGTTCTTTGCCACCTGCGTCATCTCCACCGCCACCGGCTCGTCCATCGGCACCATGTTCACCGCCTTCCCCATCTTCTACCCGGCGGGCCTGGTGCTGGGCGGCAGCCCCATGTTCCTGGCGGGCGCCATCGTCTCCGGCGCCGTGTTCGGCGACAACCTGGCCCCCATCTCCGACACCACCATCGCTTCCGCCTCCACCCAGCAGTACCGTGACGGCCACCCCGCCGACGTGGGCGGCTGCGTGAAGAGCCGTCTGAAGTACTCCGCCGTGGGCGGCGTCATCGCGCTGGTCCTGTTCGCCGTTCTGGGCGGCATGGGCGGCACCTACCAGGGCGGTTCCATCGACGCTCTGTCCAATCCCACCAGCCTGGTCATGCTCATCCCCGTCATCATCATGCTGGTGGTGGCCACCACCAGCCGCAACATCTTCCTGGGCATCTTCGTGGGCCTGGTGCTGGGCCTGGCCACCGGCCTCGGGTTCGGCCTGTTCCCCTTCTCCGCCGTGTTCAATAACGACCCGGCCAACAACGTGGCGGGCGGCTTCCTCATCACCGGCATCTCCGGCATGCTGGGCACCGTGGGCCTGGTCATTGCCGTGTTCGGCATCATGGGCGTGCTTTCCGAGGCGGGCATGCTGGAGTGGCTGGTGGATAAGATCCTCAACAGCCGCATGGCCCGGACCGACCGGGGCGCCGAGTTCGCCTGCCTGATCGGCATCTCCATCACCACCCTGATCTTCGGCGGCGTCACCAGCGCTTCCATCCTCACCTTCGGCCCGGTGCTGAACAAGATCGGCATGGCCAAGGGCATCCACCCCTACCGCCGCGCCAACATGCTGGACGCCATCGCCAACAGCCTGCCGGCCATCGTGCCCTTCCTGAGCGTGTTCGTCTTTATCGGCGCGGCGCTCACCGGCCTGTCCCCCGTCACCGTGGCAGGCGGCACCCTCTATGCCTTCACCCTCTTCGGCACCATGGTGTTCGCGCTGGCCACCGGCTGGGGCCGCGACTACGAGGGCGAGAACGGCGAAGCGCTGAAGAAGAAACCCGAATAAGTCCTCTTCCGGCTTCTCTCTCATGATAAAGGGGAACGCCCCGCGCGCTGCGCGGGGCGTTCCCCTGTTTTTGCTCATCGGTCCCGCAAACGCCACAGCGCCGCCGCCACTGCCAGAAACGCCGCGGCCAGCAGGCCCATGGCCCCCAGCAGCAGGCCGGGATCCCGGCGCACCGCCGCCCAAAGGCCCGCCTCGGCCTCCTGCTCCTGGGGCACCGGGGTGGGCGCGGGCGTGGCCTCGGGGCCGGGGGCGGGCGGCGCCACCACCGCGCCGTCCAGGTCTGCCGCCAGCCGGTCCGCCGCCAGCATGCAGGCGGCCTCAAGGGGAGCCTGCATGTCCGGGTTGATGGCGGTCTGATTCTCCTCGTTCACGCCGGCGTACTCGTTGGCCAGCAGAAACAGCTGCACCCCCGCGTCGCTGAAAAAGGTCTCCCACACCAGCGCCCGGAAGCCCTCGGCGTCGCCGGTGTCCGCCCCGCCGAACTGGGCGGCCACGAACGCCTCCGACCGGGCCGCCGCCGGGTCTCCGGCGGCCGCCAGCTCCGAATAGTAGCCTTCCAGCGCGGCGGAGAGGGACTGGCCCTCGGTCAGCCGCTGGCCCACGTTTACCCCGTCCACATCCGCCAGCCAGTCGCTCAGCGGAAAATAGCCGCTGCCGCCGGGGTCGCCGAAGCTGGCCGAAAGGGCCTCGTAACAGACCGGCACATCCTCCGACAGCCCCTGCACCGACGCCGCCAGCTGCACGCAGTCGCCGCCCCAGGAGCACACGATCTGGGGCATCCCGTAGCCGTAGCCCGCCCCGGCGGCGGCCACAAGGTGCAGAAAGTCCACATCTTCCCCGGTGGGCAGGGTCGCCGTCCGCAGGCTGCGCAGCGCCTCAAGGCCCGGGTCGGCCTGCTGCACATGGGCGCGGAAGTCCTCGTCGCCGCCGCCCAGCACCAGGCTCCACAGCGGATCGTCGTAGCGCGCTTCGCACAGATAGTTCACCGTCAGCGTCACCGGGTCGCTGCCCGGGTGCTCGCCGGCCCAGCCTTCCGCCAGCTCTTCCAGCCGGCGCACATCTTCCAGGGTGTCCTCCAGCGCGGGGCTTTCGGCCCGGGCGGCAAAGGGCCCCGCCGCCAGCGCGGCGAGACACAGCGCCATCACGGCGGCGGCAAAACGGCGGATCATGGGCGGCACCTCCTGCGGCATTCAAAAATGTACCCTCTATGATACAGGACCCGGCCCCCGCCGTCAAATCGGGGCGCGCCCCTTGCGGCCGGGGCTGGCGCGGGTGTAGACTAAAAACAGAAAAGAAAAGATAGGGCAAAATTGCAACCGTCAAAAAGGAAGGAGATTGGGGGAATCAGCGTGGATTCGAGCAGCACCAACATTGAAATGTATTATACAGCGTGCAAATTTTCTGATTGTGCAGAGTTTTGTATGAAAGCGCAACAAGAAAAGAGAAACGTGCCATATTTGTACACCGATCCATTTATTGTAAACTCCGCTTTTTCCTGTGAGGTGTTTCTCAAACTTCTGTTGCGTTTGGAAGGAATAGATTATAAGAAGTCTCATAAATTAAAAGACTTGTTTGAAAAACTCCCGGAAGAAATTCAAGCGGACATAAAATCCCGGACAAAGGAAAAATGTGGATATTGGTTAAATGTGTGGGGTAAGGAAGTGCTGACCCAAATATCAAATGTCTTTGAAAAGGTACGATATATCTATGAAAA
>DXBV01000094.1 GCA_019116345.1 Candidatus Allofournierella merdipullorum
TACTGCCCCGATATTCTGGTCCAGTCGGCGGCGGTCACGGCGGCCATGAACTCTTTCAACCGGGAACTTCTGTCGGACCATATCCGCACCTGCGTGGCCCGGGACATCCGGGACGGCAAAGACGAAACCATCGACGAACTGCTGAACGTCCTGCAAAAGCTGATGAAGTGAGCGCGGGCGTTCCGGCGGGCGCGTACCACTGTTCGGGAGGGAACGATACCATGCAACAATATACTATCACCGGCATGAGCTGCGCGGCCTGCAGCGCCCGGGTGGAAAAGGCCGTGTCGGCGGTGCCGGGCGTCACGTCCTGCTCGGTGAGCCTTTTGACGAATTCCATGGGCGTGGAGGGCTCTGCAGCGCCCGAGGCGGTCATCGCCGCGGTGGAAAACGCAGGCTACGGCGCGTCGGCCAAAGGCGCGCAGCGGCGGGCGGCCGCGGCGGAAAGCGGCGAACTCAAGGACACCGAGACCCCAAAGATGCTTCACCGGCTGACCCTGTCGGTCATCTTCTGGCTGCCGCTGATGTATATCATGGGCTGGATGCTCTGGGGCTGGCCGCTGCCGCCGTTTTTTGAGAACAACCACCTGGCCCTGATGATGTTTGAAATGCTGGATACCATCGCCGTAATGGTCATCAACCAGAAATTCTTCGTCAGCGGCTTCAAGGGCCTCCTCCACCGCGCGCCCAACATGGATACCCTGGTGGCCATGGGTGCGGCGGCCGCGTTCGGTTACAGCACGGTCATGCTGTTTCTGATGGCCGACGCTGCAGTGCGCGGGGATACGGCCCAGGCCATGGTCTATATGGACGAGATGTATTTTGAGTCCGCAGCCACCATCCTGACGCTGATCACCGTCGGCAAAACGCTGGAAGCCTACTCCAAGGGGCGCACCACCGACGCGCTCAAGAGCCTGATGAAGCTGGCCCCCAAGACCGCCACCGTGGTGCGCGGCGGTGTGGAGACTGAGATCGCCATCGACGCGGTGCAGAAGGACGATATCTTCGTCGTGCGCCCCGGCGAGAACATCCCGGTGGACGGCGTGATCCTCGAAGGGCACAGCGCCGTCAACGAATCCGCCCTCACGGGCGAGAGCATCCCCGTGGACAAGGCCCAGGGGGACCCGGTCTCGGCGGCCACCATCAACCAGTCCGGCTTCCTCCGCTGCCGCGCCACCCGCGTGGGAGAGGACACCACCCTGGCCCAGATCATCCAGATGGTCAGCGACGCCGCTGCCACCAAGGCGCCCATCGCCAAGGTGGCCGACAAGGTCTCAGGTGTCTTCGTCCCGGCGGTCATCGCCATCGCCGCCGTGACCTTTGTGGTCTGGCTGGTGCTGGGCCAGACCGTGGGCTACGCCCTGGCCCGGGGCATTTCGGTGCTGGTCATCAGCTGCCCCTGCGCATTGGGCCTGGCGACGCCGGTGGCCATCATGGTGGGCAACGGCATGGGCGCCAAGCACGGCATCCTCTTCAAAACCGCCGTCTCCCTGGAGGAGACCGGCAAGGTGGAGATTGTGGCCCTGGATAAGACCGGCACCATCACCAGCGGCACGCCCCAGGTGACGGATGTGCTGCCGGCAGAGGGCGTTTCGGAGGCGGCGCTGCTGGAGCTGGCCAGCGCCCTGGAGCGCAAGAGTGAGCATCCCCTGGCCCGGGCCGTGCTGGCGCGGGCAGAGGAACAGGGCGTGGCGGTCCGGGAGGTGACGGATTTCCAGGCGCTGCCGGGCAACGGCCTGACGGGCCGGTGGCAGGGCGAGACCCTGGCCGGCGGCAGCCTGAACTTCATCCGCACCCAGGCGGTGGTGCCGCAGGCGGTGCAGGCCCAGGCGGAGACCCTGGCCGAAGCGGGCAAGACGCCCCTCTTCTTCAGCCGGAACGGGCAGCTTCTGGGCATCATTGCTGTGGCTGACGCCATCAAGGCCGACAGCCCCCAGGCTGTCCGGGAGATGCAGAATATGGGCATCCGCGTGGTGATGCTCACCGGCGACAACGAGCGCACCGCCCGGGCCATCGGCCGCCAGGCCGGCGTGGACGAGGTGGTGGCCGGCGTCCTCCCCGACGGCAAGGAGCAGGTCATCCGGAGGCTGAAGGCCCAGGGCAAGGTGGCCATGGTGGGCGACGGCATCAACGACGCCCCGGCCCTGACCCGGGCCGATATCGGCATCGCCATCGGCGCCGGCGCGGATGTGGCCATCGACGCGGCGGACGTGGTGCTGATGAAGAGCCGGCTCACCGATGTGCCGGCGGCCATCCGCATGAGCCGGGCCACGCTGCGGAACATCCACGAAAACCTCTTCTGGGCGTTCTTCTACAACACCATCGGCATCCCGCTGGCAGCCGGCGTGTTCATCCCCCTGGGGCTGACCCTCAACCCCATGTTCGGCGCGGCGGCCATGAGCCTCAGCAGCTTCTGCGTGGTGTCCAACGCTTTGCGGCTGAACTTTTTCAAGCTGCGCGACGCCAGCAGAGACCATAAACGCAAACCACACGCGAAACAGCATAAGGAGGAAATCAAAACAATGGAAAAGACGCTGAAAATTGAAGGCATGATGTGCCCCCACTGCGAGGCCCGGGTCAAGGGTGCGCTGGAAGCGCTGGAGGGCGTGAGCGCTGCCGTGGTCAGCCACGAGAGCGGCACCGCCGTTGTCACGCTGACCGCGCCGGTGGAGGACGCCGTCTTGAAAAAGACTGTGGAAGACGCCGGCTATCCCGTCACCGACCTGGCATAATCAGTGAACCCCCGCCGAATTGGCGGGGGTTCGTTTTGGGATGGCGGGGGCCGCTGCCAATCCGTGCGGCGGGGTTTGCCAACGGGTGGCCGACATGATATGATAGAGAAAATCCGGTTAGGAGGCAGCGCGATGTATGAACTCATCCAGGTGACGGAGAACACCTACTATATCGAAAGCCCGGCGAAGATCGGCCTGGTCAGGACCGGCGGCAGCGACGTGGTCCTCATCGACAGCGGCAACGACAAGGACGCCGGACGCAAGGTGCGTCAGCACCTGGATGCCCATGGCTTCCGCCTCAAGGCCATCTACAACACCCACTCCAACGCCGACCACATCGGCGGCAACCAGTATCTCCAGCGGCAGACCGGCTGCGCCGTCTACGCCCCCGGCGTGGAGGCGGCCTTCACCCGGGCTCCGATCCTGGAGCCGGCGTTTCTCTACGGCGGCTATCCGCCCAAGGCGCTGCGGCACAAGTTCCTCCTGGCCCAGCCCAGCGAGGCCCAACCGCTGGACGCCGCCGACTGCCCGCTGGAGGTGCTGCCCCTGCCGGGGCACTTCTTCGACATGGTGGGCTACCGCACCGGCGACGGCGTGGTGTTCCTGGCCGACTGCCTCTCCAGCCGGGAGACACTGGAGAAATACCGCATCAGCTTCCTCTATGACGTGGCGGCGTATCTGAAGACGCTGGAGCAGGTGAAAACCATGGAGGCCCGGCTCTTCGTCCCGGCCCACGCCGCCGCCACCGAGGATATCGCGCCCCTGGCCCAGCGGAACATTGACCAGGTGGCAGAGATCGCGGACCGGCTGGTGGAGCTGGCCCGGGAGCCCCAGACCTTTGAAGCGCTGCTCCAGCAGCTGTTTACCGAATACGGCCTGGGGATGAACTTTGAGCAGTACGTGCTGGTGGGCAGTACGGTCCGGTCTTACCTGGCCTGGCTCCTGGACCAGGGCCGCCTGGAGGCGGTGTTTGAGGACAACTGCCTCCTGTGGCGGCGGGTATAATGGCATAGTGTTTGGCGCGCAAAAGCCCCGGCTGTCTCACGACAGTCGGGGCTTTTTAGAGCGTGCGCGGGCTTGCCGGTTCAGCCGGTCAGGCTGTCATTGGCCGATGGTGATTTCCACCGACGGCTTGCCGGTCAGCGCCAGCGTCCGGTCGTCCGGCTGGCCAAAGCCCACGTACAGGGCGGCGCCGGTGCCGTCGAATACCCGCGCGCCGGTGTCGTCCACCGTGGAGAAGGCGGCGGCATCCACGGGTACGGAGACGGTTATCTGCGCACCGGGGGTCAGGGTGACGCGCCGGAAGGCTGCCAGCTTGGGATGGGGCACTTCGTTTTCGCTGCCCAGCACCCGCACATAGACCTGCAGGACTTCTTCTGCGGGGCGCTGGCTGCGGTTTTCCAGCTGCACCGTCAGGGTGGTTCCGTGCTGCGTCAGCGCCTGGTAGGAGGCGGCGTCGGCCTGGGCCGCCGTCACCAGCGCGTCGCCGTAGTTGAGGCCGTAGCCGAAGGGATAGAGCGGCTGCGCCTTAAGGAAGCGGTAGGTCCGGCCCGCCATATGATAATCCGTGAAGTCGGGCAGGTCCGCCACGCTGCGGTAGAGGGTAATGGGCAGCTTGCCAGAGGGCGCCGCGGCGCCGAAGAGGATCTCCGCGATGGCCTTGCCGCCCCGGGCGCCGGGATAGAAGGTCTGGAGAATGGCGGCGGCGGACTCGCTGGCCAGGTTGAGGTCCATGGCGCTGCCGGCCATCATGCACAGCACGAAGGGCACGCCGGTCTCCACCACGGTTTGCAGCAGCCGCTGCTGGCTCTCGGGCAGGGCGAGGTCGCGCTTGTCGCCGGAGGCATAGGCGTTGCCGGTGTCGCCCTCTTCGCCTTCCAGGGATTCGTCCAGGCCCAGGCAGAGGATCACCAGATCGGAATGGCGTGCCACGGCCTTGGCCTCGGAAAGCCGGTCGCCGGGCTGGGCCAGCGGCTCCTCCCGGTCCTTGAAGAGATGGCAGCCCTGGGAGTAGAGAACGCGGACGTCGTTGCCCACGTAGTCCTGGATTCCCTCCAGCACGGTGATGTACCGCGAGGCGGTGCCGTGATAGTTGCCCACCAGGGCGGCACGGCTGTTGGCGTTGGGGCCGATGACGCCGATGGTCTTCAGCTGGGCCTTGTTCAGAGGCAGGATGCCGTTGTTTTTCAGCAGCACCACGCTCTCCCGGGCAGCCCGCTCGGAGAGCGCCAGATGGGCCTGGCACTCCACCACCTCATAGGGGATCTGGTCGTACTCCGTCTCCTCGAACATACCCAGCAGGAAGCGGGTGGTGAAGAGCCGGATCGCGGAGCGCTTGATCTGCTCCAGAGGCAGCATGCCGGCGCGGTATGCGTCCAGAATACGCT
>DXBV01000095.1 GCA_019116345.1 Candidatus Allofournierella merdipullorum
TATACTGCTTTTCTCATTGCCCTATCCGGGCGTACATTATGGATGTGAGACTTGTCGATGTGGGTGCATACGATGAAAGCGTGCTTGCCTTTGGTAAAGCGCCGGGCCAGTTCCACGCCCAGCCGGTTGGCTTCTTCCGGCGTGATCTCGCCCGGCACAAAGGACTGCCGCAGGTGGTAGGCGATCACGTCATCCTTGCCGCGCACACGGCCGGTGCGGGCCATATAGGTCTGCTTGTCCAGCAGGAACTGGGCGTCGGCCACGCGGCTGTCGCACTGGTAGCTGGTGATGAGCCTGCCGTGGTCGGTCTTGTCTGGATTTTTTACATAGTCGATGATGTCGCTGATCGCCTTGCCGACCGTGCGGCCCTTGCCAGTGTGCAGTGGTATGATGCGGGTGGTTGCCATGATTTCCCCTCCTTTTTAACAGACACCGTCTGTTGAATTGATTTGACTGATCAAAGGTGATGCCGAATCGCAGCTTAATTCGCCAGACACTGTCTGGCATTTTCCAGAATCACAGAGAACCATTTCAGAATTATATACCCACGCAGAATGGGTTTGATAATGCGTGAAAAATCCCGTATAATAAGAACGTATAAATCCACATCGAAAGGGGGCTGTTGCTCCTATGACAGAAGCCGAACTTCTGAAGCTGATCGAGGACGGCGAGAACATCCGGGTGGAGTTTAAGAAATCCACCACCGAGATTACAAAGGATGTTTACGATACCGTCTGTTCTTTTTCCAACCGGGACGGTGGAATCATTCTCCTGGGCGTCAAAGACAACGGGGAGATTTTGGGTGTTGCCCCGGATGCGGTTGACCGTATGAAAAAAGACTTCGTGACTTCCATCAACAACGGGCAGAAAATCAATCCGCCTCTGTACTTGCAGCCGGAAGCCTGCACCGTAGACGGCCGCACGCTGCTGGTCATTCAGGTGCCGTCCGGCAGCCAGGTCTGCCGCCATCACGGGCGCATTTTTGACCGCAGTCACGAAGCAGATATTGATATAACCGACAACTCCGACATGGTGTACCAGCTGTACGCCCGGAAAAGCGGCAGCTATTTTGTAAACAAAGTGACCCGCTTCCAGATGGACGACCTGCGCCCTGACCTGATGGAGCGCGCCAGAGCCATGACCACCAGCCGCACGGCCAACCATCCGTGGAAGTCCATGTCAGACGAAGAACTGCTGCGCAGCGCCGGTCTGATCTTAAAAGACCCCGAAAGGCAGCTCGAAGGCATTACCCTTGCGGCGATTCTTCTGTTCGGGAAGGACAGCACGATTCTGTCCGTATTGCCGCAGCACAAAACGGACGCCATTTTCCGGGTGGAAAACCTGGATCGCTATGACGACCGGGATGTCATCATCACAAATCTTCTGGAGACCTATGACCGGCTGATTGCGTTCGGTCAAAAGCACCTCAGCGACCCCTTTGTACAGGAGGGCCTCCAGAGCGTCAGCGCCAGAGACCGCATCCTGCGTGAAATTTTCTCCAACAGCCTGGCGCACCGGGATTACTCCAGCGGCTATGTGGCAAAATTCGTAATTGAGCGTAACCGGCTCTACACCGAAAATGCCAACCGTTCCCACGGGCACGGCGCTCTGCACCTTTCCTCCTTTGAGCCGTATGCCAAGAACCCGCCCATTTCCAAAGTGTTCCGTGAGATTGGACTGGCGGACGAGCTGGGGTCCGGGATGCGGAATACTTACAAATACACGAAGCTCTATTCCGGTGGAACCCCGGAATTTATCGAGGGCGATGTGTTCCGCACCGTGGTTCCGCTGGCCCCGATTGCGGTGGAAAAGGTTGGGCCGCAGGACGAGACCCAAGTGAGGACCCAAGTGAGGACCCAAGTGGGAACCCAAGTGACACTTACAGACCAGATTTTAGCCTTTTGTGCAGAACCGCGCTCGAAAGCTGAAATTGCGGAACATTGTGGGTATAAAAACACAAAGGGATTTACAAAGAGGTACTTGCGTCCACTGCTGGACAATGGACAGCTGCAAATGACCATCCCAGATAAGCCCAGAAGCCAACATCAAAAATATGTAACGGTACAAAAACCTGCACCAGAAAATTGAACCAAATCAGGGTGTCGGAGGAAGTTGTATGCTCCGACACCCTGATTTTTTATATGCCTTTGATGTGCGTGGACTTTACTTTCATGCTAATCTCATCACTGAAATTAGCGCGAAAGTAAAGTCAAAAAAATTGCCGGGCAACTACTCCCGGCAATCCTGTGTTTTCTATTCAGCCATACACTGCGTCTTGGATGGCATACCGCAGATCCTGCACCTTGCCCACCAGCCAGGCGGCGGCCATCGGCAGGCCCACCGGGCTGACCAGGAAGGCAATCACCAACAGGATGATGCCGTTTTGCGGTGAGTAGGTCACAAGCACTGCGATCCCCAGTAGCGCCACCAGGGTGGAGGCCAGGCCGAAGATAAAGCTGGACACATACAGCAGCCCGAAACACACCCAGGTGAACAGGGCCAGTGCCAGCACCACCGGCGCGGCGAGGATTTTCAGCCCCAGTTTCAAAATAAACCATACAGCTCTCATTTCAGCGCCTCCTTTCGCCAGTCCAGGTATGGCTGGCACAGTTCGTCTACGGCTTCTTCGTCCGCTGCGGTGGCCTCCCTGCGGCCCTGCGTCCGGCGGATCAGCTCGAAATCCCAGTAATCTTGCAGCAACAGATCAAAAAGTTCCTCCGGGGTTCGACAGAGGACGCCATCCACACAGTAGCGGGAATCGCTGTTCCAGCTTATCCGAACGTAGCCGCGCCTGCATGAAAGGACTTCTTCCTCCGGGTCTTGCCGCAGGTAATCACGAAACACAGTCAATACATTTTCAAACGTCAGCATCAGCCATCACCTCGTTTCTGACTCCATTATCAATCACACCCCGCCAAAACGCAACGATATGGACAAAGAAAAAGAAGGGAGGCCCGGCGCAGCAGCCCGCATACGCCAGACCTCCCTCACAGCCAGGGCGTATGCCCCTGTCACGACAGCTTCGCCAGCTGAGTTAATATCCTATGCACCCCATCCCACAAAGCCTCCTGCTGCTGGGATATATCTTCCAGGTCGGCGTCATAAATGCGCCCGGTCTCATGCACGCGGCGGGTCAGCTGGTTCAAATTGTTGCTGGAATAGCGCATCAGGGAGACCAGCTCCTTCAGCTCCGGCAGTTCCAGGCGCACCACATAGCCGTCCAGGGCCATCTTGCGCAGGTAGGCTTCCCGGTTCTTTGTCCCCAGCTGGGCCATCTTCTGCTCGATCATCGCCAGTTCCTCCGGCGAGACCCGGAAGTTCAGCTGCACGTCCCGCTTGCGCTTGGGGGTGGTCATCGCTCCGGCTCCGTCTTTTTTCGGGCAGGCGCTTTTTTCTCGCCTTTTTCAGCGGGGTGCGGTTCCTGCTTCAGCTGACGGCGGACCGAGGGGCGGCGCTGGCGCAACTCCTTACTGCGATCCTCGCTGGCAAGGATGGTGACATAGGTGCCGGGACGGTCCACCAGCCCGGTAATCGCCAGGCTGCGGAACGGCAGCAATTTCATCAGCTGGTCGTGGGCCTGGGTGCCTGCACGGGCCAGAAAGTCCGGCGACACGCGGGCCATGTAATGGGTGCCGTGGGGGCTGTTGGGGGTATCCGGGACGCGAAGCTCCTGCAAGAGCCGGGCGGCCTCGGCCTGGATTTCCTCCGGCGTCAGCGGCTGGAGACGCAGATAATCCTGCCGGGCCTGGGTCAGAAACAGATCGACCAGGCCGGAATGGCTGTCTACCACAAAGTCCAGATTGCGTTCGCCGCCGAAGCCGTCCGGGTTGGGCGGGATGTCCACAGTCTTGGCCCACGTCTTGTTGGCCGAGCTGAACCGTCCGTCCCAATCTTTCTGCTGCACGGTGTTTGCCAGCACATAGAGAGTGCGGGTGTAGCCGAACTGTTCGATCACCTGGGGCACCGCGTCTCTGTCCAGCCGGTTGTCCCGGTAGTTGTCGGCAATCGCCGTCTCAATGGCCTCCTTGCAGGCGATGTTGGCGCGACGGGACGCCCGGTACAAATCCAGGTCGCCCTGTTCGCGGGCATGGGCGGCGTCATGCCGGTAGAGCGGCAGTTCCCGCTGGGCGTCCAGTGCCGCCTCGGCCCGCTGCTCAATACTGTCCCGCACCACATCCATGTAGGAAGTTTCTCGCTCGGCAAACTCCTTGTACACATCAGCCAGCGGGGACGGCGACGCCAACAGCGCGGCGGCCCGGCTTTGGGGCAGATCCAGTTCCTCCATTGCCATCAAAATATCCTCACGGACAACGTACTCATAGGCATGGTTC
>DXBV01000096.1 GCA_019116345.1 Candidatus Allofournierella merdipullorum
AGTTCATGCTGAACGGCGCCATCACCCTGGGCACCCTGGACGGCGCCAACGTGGAGATCGCCGACGCCGCCGGCATGGACAACGAGGTCATCTTCGGCATGCGCACCGAGGAAGTGAACGCCCTGAAGGCCATGGGCTACCATCCCAGCATGTTCGCCAACCGGGACGAGGTCACCCTGGAAGTGCTGAACTTCCTGGAGAAGGGCTGGAACGGCGAGGACTTCCACGAGATCGTGAACAACCTGCGCAACGTGGACACCTACATGGTGCTGGCGGACTTCGCCGACTACCGCCGCGCCCACACCGACCTTGCGAAGCTCTACGCCGACCGCACCCGCTGGAACCAGATGAGCCTGGCCAACATCGCCGGCAGCGGCGTGTTCAGCGCCGACCGCTCGGTCACCGATTACGCCAATAACATCTGGGGCGCACACCCTGTGAAATGATCTTTCTGCCCCCGGCGAGACCCGCCCGGGGGCATTTTTAAAACTTTCGGCAGATTCTCTTGCCAGAGGAGCGATCCCGTTGGACCATTTATTCAACAGTCTTGACAGCGCCTACAAGACCCCCCGCGGCGCGCTGCGGGCGGGCGAGCCTTTGCGGCTGGCGCTGACCATTCCCGAGCACTACGGCTTTGTGGAGCCGCGGCTGGTGCTCACCAAGGACGGCGGCAGCCCGGTGGAATACCGCATGGAGTTTGAGGGCTGTGTGGAGGGCGTGAACCGTTTTCACCTGACGCTGACGCTGGACGAGGCGGGCCTGTACTTCTACTACTTCGACCTCTATTCCGATTTCCGCAAGCTCTACCGGGGCGAGCTGGGCGAGGCGGTGCTCAGCTGGACGGCGGGCGCCTGCTGGCAGCTCACCGTCTACGAGGCGGACTTCGCCACCCCGAAGGCCCTGCGGGGCGGGGTGATGTATCAGATTTTCCCCGACCGCTTTTTCGAGGGCCACCCCCACACGGTGATGCCCTTTGCCGACCGGGTGTACCGGGCCAACAAGCAGGGCGAGCCCTACTTCTGGCCCAACGAGCAGGGCGGCCAGCTGAATCTGGACTACTTCGGCGGCGACTTTGAGGGCATCCGCCAAAAGCTTGGCTACCTGCAGGAGCTGGGCGTCAGCTGGATCTACCTCAACCCCATCTTTGAGGCTCACGCCAACCACCGCTACAACACCGCCGACTATCTGAACGCCGACCCTTTGCTGGGCACCAACGAAGAGTTCACCGTGCTCTGCCGGGAGGCGAAGGAGAAAGGCATCCGCATCATTCTGGACGGTGTGTTCAGCCACACCGGCTCGGACAGCCTCTACTTCAACCGGGAGGGCCGCTACGGCCAGGGCGGGGCCTACCATGACCCGAACAGCCCCTACCGCAGCTGGTACGCCTTCGACCGGAAATACCCCTGCGGCTACCGCAGCTGGTGGGGCTTTGAGACCCTGCCCGAAGTGAACGAGAACGACCCGGCCTACCGCAATTTCATCTGCGGCAAGGGCGGCGTCATCGACACCTGGCTGTCCCGCGGGGCCAGCGGTTTCCGGCTGGACGTGGCGGACGAACTGCCCGACGACTTCATCGAGGAAATTCGCAAGGCGGTGAAGGCCCACGGGCCGGACTGCTACCTGCTGGGCGAGGTGTGGGAGGACGCCACCACCAAGGAGGCCTACGGCGTGCGCCGCACCTATCTGCTGGGCAAAGGGCTGGACGGGGTGATGAACTATCCCTTCCGAAACGCCATCCTGAGTTTCCTGCGGGGCGACAGCACCCTTTCCTGCGCCGAGCAGCTCACCTCCATCTGCGAGCACTACCCCGCCCCGGCGCTGCACGCGCTGATGAACCACCTGAGCACCCACGACACCGAGCGTGTGCTCACCGCGCTGGAGGACGAACCGGCCCTCGGGCGGGACCGCTACTGGCAGAGCGGCCGGCGTCTGCCCAAGGCCAGGTACGACCACGGCATCCGGCTGGTGCGGCTGGCCTACGCCATGCTCTTTACCCTGCCGGGCGTGCCCTGCATCTACTATGGCGACGAGGTGGGCATGCAGGGCTACCGGGACCCCTTCAACCGGGCCTACTACGACTGGGGCTCCACCGAGAACCGTCTGAAACCCCTGCTGCGCCAGCTGGCCAAGCTGCGCAAGGAGTGCGACGCCTTCTGGGCGGGAGAGTTCCGGGTGACGCGGGCGGACGGCGGCCTGTTGCAGTACCGCCGCACCGGCCCCACCGAGACCGCCGAGATCATCATCAACCGCACCCCGCGGCTGATGGCCACCCGGGCCCTTGGTAAAGTGACGGAGGTGGACCCCTTCGGCTTCACCGTGGTGGTGGAGGACACCGCGGCGGTGGCCGAGGCCGAGGCGCTCTGATTTTCAAAAACAGCAAAAGGCGGCCCGCCGGAACTTTTCCGGCGGGCCGCTTTCTGTGTTTGTTTTATTCCTCGCCTCTGCCCCGGCGGGCCAGCACCTTGACGCTGCTGGCATACTCCGAGGGGGTCATGCCTGTGACCTTTTTGAAGTGGCGGGAGAAGTAGTGGATGGAGTTGTAGCCCAGCAGGGCGGCGATCTCGGTGAAGTTGTGGCTGCCCTGGCGGATCATCTCCTTGGCCTTCTGGATCTTCAGATTGCCGAAGTACTCCATGGCGCCGCCGCCGGTCTTTTCCCGGAAGACCTTCTGCAGGTAGCTGCGGCCCACCAGGTTGTCGCGGCAGATGTCGCTCAAGGTCAGCCGGCGCTGGATGTTGGCCTCCAGATACTGCTGCACCCGGGCCAAAAACTCGTTCTGGCTGCGCTCACGGATGAGGCTGGTGGGGCGGCTGACGGGGTTCTCGTCGCCCCGGCGCACCAGGCCCAGCAGCATATACTCCAGCGACACGCCGATGATCTGCTCGCAGCCGAAGGGCGCGTCCTCCCGCCGGGTCAGATGGGAGGTGAGGGGGTCGTCCAACGGGGTGGAAAAGGCCGCGCCGGCCATCTCCACGATGCGCGCCAGCAGCACCCGCTCGTTGTCGCTCACGTTCACCACCCGGTGGCGGAAAAAGTCCATGGCAGGCCCGTCGCAGGCAAAGGAGATGATGACGATGTTGGGCGCACCGGTGCCGGTGGCCCGCACGTTGTGGAACTCGCCCGGCTCGTGGAAGATCATCTGGCCCTTTTTCAGCAGCTTCTCCTGGTCGCCGGCGGTGACGTACACCTCGCCCTTGTCGGCGTAGACCAGCTCCCAGAAGTCGTGGCTCTCGCCCACAAAGGCGTAGTCCGGCCCATACTCAAAATAGTGCACCGAATAGATGCGGTCGATGGCCAGGGGTCGCTCCAGTTCCAGCGGCGTGTATCCCATGCCCTGCCTCCTTATTGCCCTTTGGGGCGAAAAATGCGGATTCTGCCATTAGTATACCGCATTCGGGCCGATTGTGCAAACTTTTTCTGAAAAAATATACCTCTGCCCGGGGCTGTTCAACCGGCGCGGGCCGTGTTATACTGGGAATCAGCAACATATTGTGAGGAGATTTTATGCTGCATACACTGCAAAACCGGTTCTACACCGACTGGGACTTCTACCGGCGGGTGCTGGCCATCACCCTGCCCATCGCCATCCAGAACGTCATCAACCTGGGCGTGAACATGATGGACATCATCATGCTGGGCCAGCTGGGCGACACGGCCATCGCCGCAGCAAACCTGGGCGGCCAGCTGTTCATCATCCTGAACGTCACCGGCTTCGGCCTGGCCAGCGGCGCGGCGGTGCTCATCGCCCAGTACTGGGGCAAGCGGGATATGCTGCGCATCCGGCAGATCTTTGCCCTCAGTCTGCGCTTTGCGCTGGGCGTGTCGGCGCTGTTCACGGTGCTGGGGCGGCTGTTCCCGGTGGAGATCATGCACATCTTCGCCACCGACGCCGACGTCATCCGGGAGGGTGCGGCCTATCTGGAATGGCTTTCGGTGAGCTTCATCTTCTACAGCTTCTCCAACTGCTACATCATGTGCCTGCGGGCGGTGGAGCAGGTGAAGGTGAGCATCGCAGTCTATTCCAGCAGCTTCTTCGTCAACGTGTTCTTCAACTACTGCTTCATCTTCGGCAAGCTGGGCGCGCCGGAGATGGGCGTGCGGGGCGCGGCCCTGGGCACCATCATGGCCCGCCTGTTCGAGTGCGCCGCGGTGCTGGTGTATATGTACCGCATCGAGCGCACGGTGCGCTTCACCCCGGGGTGGCTGCTGCGCCTGCGCAGCGGGCTGTTCGCCGACTATGTGCGCAACAGCGTGCCGGTGGTGAGCAACGAGCTTTTGTGGGCGCTGGGCGTGGCGATGATGAACCTGACCATCGGCCACATGGGCCCCAGCTTCACCAGCGCGGTGAGCATTGTGAACGTCATCAACAACCTGGTGAGCGTGTTCATCTTCGGCATGGCCAACGCCACCGCCGTGGTGGTGGGCAAGACCATCGGCGAGGGGCGCCTGGAGGACGCACGCCGGGCCGCCAACAGCACGGTGGCTGTGAGCGTTGTGCTCAGCCTCATCGCCACGGCACTGCTGCTGGTGAGCCAGCGGCCGGTGATGAGCCTTTACAACGTGAGCCAGCTGGCCCACGACACAGCCCTCACCCTGATGACCATTCTGGCGGCCATGCAGCCCTTCCAGGCGGTGGGCACCGTGATGGTGGTGGGCGTGCTGCGGGGCGGCGGCGATGTGCGCACCAACCTCATTCTGGACAGCGGCCTGCTCTGGGTGCTGGCTATCCCCCTGGGCCTGCTGGGCGGTTTTGTGTTCCACTGGTCCGCGCCGGTGGTGTTCTTCTGCCTGCGGTGCGACAACATCGTCAAGAGCGTGCTGGGCTTCATCCGCCTGTGCAGCGGACGCTGGGTGCGGGTGGTCACCCGGCCCGACGCCGCCCCCGAGGCGTGACCGCTTTGTATTTTGCCGGCCCTTTGGCCGGAAGCATAAAGGAGTGTTGGGTATGAAAAAAGGAAACGTCGCCTGGATCGGCGTGGGCGTGATGGGTGCTTCTCAGGCCGGGCATCTGGTCAAGGACGGCTGGGCTGTGAAAGCCTACGGCCATCACTATGAAAAGGTAGCCGCCAAGGCCCCCGACTTCGGCTTCACCCCCTGCCGCACCATCGCCGAGGCGGTGGCGGACGCGGACTTCGTGTTCGTGATGGTGGGCTATCCCGCCGACGTGGAAGAGGTCTTCTGCACCGAGGGCGGCATTCTGGCCTCGGCCCGGCCCGGCACTGTGGTGGTGGACATGACCACCTCCAGCCCCACCCTGGCCCAGAAACTCTACGCCCTGGGCAAAGAGAAGGGCATTCCCGTGCTGGACGCCCCGGTCTCCGGCGGCGACAAGGGCGCGCGGGAGGCGACCCTGTCCATCATGGTGGGCGGCGACGAGGAAGCCTTCAACAAGGCCCTGCCCCTGTTCAACGCCATGGGCAAGAGCGTTCTGCTGATGGGCCCCGCGGGCTTCGGCCAGCACACCAAGGCGGCCAACCAAATCGCGGTGGCCGGCGCCACCGCCGCCTACACCGAGGCCATCCACTACGCCGAGAAGGCCGGCCTTGACCCCCAGAAGATGCTGGCGGCCATCGGCGGCGGCGCGGCGGGCAGCTGGCAGATCGCCAACATGGCCCCCCGTGCCCTCTCCGGCGACTTCGCTCCCGGCTTCTTTGTGAAGCACTTCATCAAGGACATGAAGATCATCTGCGATGAGGCCGCCGCCCGGGGCGAGAGCCTGCCCATGGTGGAGAGCGTTCTGAAGGTATACGAAGAATTTGCCGCCGCCGGCGGCGAAAACGAGGGCACCCAGGCGCTCATCGATTTCTACAGAAAGAATAAATAATTCGCATTTTTACAAACTGTATTTAAGAACCGCCCCGGGCAGCGATGCCCGGGGCGGTTCTTTTCAGCTTTACGCATCCACATGCTCTGCCCGCTGATAGAGGTAGTAGCGCATGTTGATCAAGCGGCCGTTGTCCAGATACAGCCCCTCTCCGTCGGCCACCTGCACATATCCGTTTTCCAGAACAAAGGGCTCGTTCTCTGCCTTATAGGTCTTCCAGTCCTGCGCCTCACAGCGACACACCACAAACTCCATCTCCCGGTCGGTGACATAGCGCTCCAGTTCTGTGCGCATCTCCTCAAGGGGAATGTTGAATTTTCCGATGTATTTCTGGAAAGGCACCACATCGCAGACGGTGTAAAATCCGCCGTCCAGCATGTGAAGCATGGTCATGGAACGGTCCTCAGCAGCGTTCACGATGCGGCTGAACTGATACTGCACCGTCTCCTCCCGGGGAATGCCCAGCAGCGGCCGGCTGGGGGTGCGCCACCAGGCGGCGGCAGTGCCGGCAACAAGGGCAAGGCAAAGGCCCGCCGCGGCGACCCCTTGGGGCAGCCGAAGGGTGATTTTGCCGCACAGCCACACCGGTAGCACAAACGCCAGCGGCAAAAAGGTCATGAAGATCTGGAAGTAATACAGCCAGCCGCCCGCACCGTAGGTGGTGAGAGCTAAACCGAAAAACAAGCCCGCGAACACCCACCAGAGGCGCAGCGCGCGGACCTTTGCCAGCGGCAAAATGCAGCCTGCCGCCCCGGCCAGAAGCAGCGCGCCCTGCAGGCGGTTATGCTCCATGCCATAGAGCAGCGACGTCGCCACCTTTTGCAGCAGCCCGGAAAGGTTCGCCGCGCCGGAGCCGTACAAAAAGAGATTGTTGTAAAAATAGGCGGTGAACCAATCGTCCATGGCCCCGTTCACCCCGAAATAGATCACCCACGGCATGGTCGCCAGCGCCGCGCCGGCCAGCACGGCGCCGCTTTCCACCAGCGCCGCCCGCATCCCTTTCCACCGCAGCGCCAGAACCAGCATGGCCACGCCCCAGACAAGGAAGAACCCCAACATAGAATATTTGATCCACAGCACGCAGCCGCCCATCACTCCGGCGGCAAAGGCCCAGCGCGGCCCCACCGGACGGCGCTCCATGCACGCCTTTGCCAGGCCGTACAAACACACCGCCAGCAGCGGCATGCACCACTCTTCGGCGCTGTCGCCGGCCACATAGCTCACCGTCGCATAGGCCGCCGCTCCCACAAAGGGCAGCGACGCAAGGCAGGCCCAATGCGGCCCGAACAGGCGCAGCAGCTTGTAACTTGCACCGAGAAACGCGGCCACCGCCCCGATCTGAATCAGCCACACGCCAAGAAAGCCGTCCCGTTGCACAAGGCTTGCCACAGCGTGCAGCCCCAAAAGCAGAGGGCCCTTTTGCTCATACACGTCCCGGTAAAGCACCTGCCCGCTGGCCATGCTTTTGCCCACGGTGAAAAAGCACTGGGGATCCACCCAGCCGTTCAGCGGATACAGGGGCGAGCTCTGGGTCACAACGCACATCAGCAGCACTGCCGCGGCCGCAATGAACAGCGCCGGCACCCACCAGTTTCTTTTTTCTTTGCTCCGGTCGGTTTGCATGTCCCTCTCCCCTTTCTCCACGAGTATACCATATTTTCTCTTCCCACGCACAAAAATCCCCGGGCCGAAGGGCCCGGGGATTTTTTCGAAGCTTATTTGACCTCCGGCAGGCTGGCGGCCGCGGAGCTCTGGCCCACGCGGCGGGTCATCTCGTCGGGGGCTTCGGGCCGGAAGGCCACGTCGGGGTATTCCTCGTCCATCACCCGGGCCGCCTCGGCCAGGATAATGTCGCCGCCCTTGCCGCTCATCACGCGGCCCATCATCTGCACATGATGGATGTCGTAGAACTGGGCGTAGAGGCCCATGGTGTGGCCCAGATACACGCCGATGCTGCGGTAGACCGCGGCAGCACGGTCGTCGTCCGCCGCCATCAGTTCCTGCACCACCTTCAGGCGCTTTGCGGGGGGCTCGCTCTCGTCCAGGTCGATGCCCGCACGGGGAGCCAGTTTGTTCACGCCGTCCTGGCTGAAGTACTTCACGCCGCAGCCGATGTCGCCGCTCCACTCGTCCTCCATGGCGTCGGGCTGGCCGTCCACGGGGGCGAACGCCAGCTCGTTCAGCCAGCCGCAGATGTTGCCCTCGCCGTCCACATAGCCCACGGCCTCGCTGGTGCCCATGGCGATGCCCATGATGCCGTTCTCGCCCAGGCCCATGGCGCCCGCCAGCGCGGACACGTCGCCGTCGTTGGCCACCACCACCGGGATCTCGTAGCCCAGCATACGGGAGAGATCCTCGGCCACGCGGGTGTAGATGTTCTTGACCTTCTTTTCAAAGTCGGCCTTGCCCACCTTGATGAACAGGCTGGCCACCATGCACTTGTTGTCGATGTAGACGCCGGCGGAAGAAACGCCGATGCCGTCCACCTTGCGGCCCTTTTCCATGATCTTGGCGGCAGCGGTGGCGCAGGCGGCCAGGATGCCCAGATAGTGGTAGTCGGGGTTCGGGTTCACCTTGGGATACCAGACCACCTCTTCGCTGTAGATGGTCTCGCCGTCGATGACGGCGCTCACCTTTCGGTCGGAGCCGCCGGCGTCAAAGCCGATGCGGGCGCCGTTGGTGTGGCGGCCCACGCTCTCCGACTTCTGGAACGGCGCGGGACGGCTCTCGTAGGGCAGGCTGACCACCTGGAACTCCCGCTCGTAGACGTTCTCCATGAAGTCCTTGTCGAAAGCGCGGGTGCCGGTGGCGGTGTAGGCTTTCTGGATCTGACGGGCCAGGGCGTCGTCGCCGCAGATGTACACCTTGAAGCCGCCCCAGCTCCAGAGCAGGAACTTCACCATTCTATCAACATAGTAGGCATCCGCCTCGGCCATCTCGGGGGTGCCGCAGACCTTACACTCCCAGGTGCCGATCTGCCCGCCGCTGCGCTCCACCGCGATGCACAGGGGCTTGGTGGCGGCCATCTGGTGATACTTGAAAAAGAGGCCCAGAGGAACAAAGCCCTGGTCCAGCTCGGGCAGGTTCTTCACCGGGATCTCAACGTTCAGAAACTTCATTTGCGCGTTCCTTCCTTTCAGAATTTTGGCCCCGCGCTTGCCGGGGCGGCGTTCTTTGGCTTCATTGTAGCACGCCTGCCTCGGCTTTGTCTTGTGTGGGTCAGCCGTCGTGTTTGCACTTTCTGCTTCGGCCCGATGCAAAGTGTGCAGATTTGCCAAATCTCTTTGCCCAAATTGCACAAAGGCGCGAGGCGGCAAAAGCCGCCCCGCGCCGGGGTTTTGAGATGGATGCTTTTTTACAGAACTTTGGAAAGGAACTCCTGCAGGCGGGGGTTCTTGGGGTTCGAGAAGAACTCCTCGGGAGGCTCATCCTCCTGCACCATGCCCTCGTTGATGAACACTACCCGGTTGGCCACCTCCCGGGCAAAGCCCATCTCGTGGGTGACCACCACCATGGTCATGCCGCTGGCCGCCAGCTCTTTCATCAGCTGCAGCACCTCGCCCACCATCTCGGGGTCCAGGGCGCTGGTGGGCTCGTCGAAGAGCAGCACGTCCGGGTCCATGGCCAGCGCCCGCACGATGGCGATGCGCTGCTTCTGGCCGCCGGAAAGGGTGTTGGGGTAGGCGTCCGCCTTGTCCGCCAGGCCGATGCGCTCCAGCAGCTGCATGGCCTGTTCGTCCGCTTGCGCCTGGGTCTTGAGCTTCTGCATCACCGGTGCGAGGGTGATGTTCTGCTTCACCGTCAGATGGGGGAACAGGTTGAAGTGCTGGAACACCATGCCCATGCGGCGGCGCACGGCGTTGATGTCGGTCTTGGGGCTGTTCACCAGCTGGCCGTCGAACCAGATCTCACCGCCGTCGGGCACTTCCAGCTGGTTGAGGCAGCGCAGGAAGGTGGACTTGCCGCAGCCCGAAGGCCCAACCAGCACCATTTTGTCGCCCTTGTTGATGGTGATGTCCAGCCCGTCCAGCACAGTCACCTTGCCGAATTTTTTCTTCAGGCCCTTAACTTCGATCACTCTGCGCCAGCCTCCTTTCCACGATCTTGCCCAGCTTCTCCAGCAGCATCACGATGGCCAGATAGATCAGCGCCACCGCCAGCAGCGGGGGGAAGGCGTCCCAGGTCTGGCTGCGGATCTGGTCGCCGCCGCGGGTCAAATCGCCCAGGGCGATGTAGCCCACCACGGCGGTCTCCTTGACCAGGGCGATGAACTCGTTGTTCAGGGTGGGCAGGATGTTCTTCACCGCCTGGGGCATGATGATGCGGGTCATCACCTGGGCGTAGTTGAGGCCCAGGCTGCGCCCGGCCTCCATCTGGCCGGGGTCGACGCTCATGATGCCGCTGCGGAAGATCTCGGCCACATAGGCGCCGGAGTTGATGCCGAAGGCGATGATGGCCACCGCCAGCTTGCCCGGGTCCACCGTGGCAAAGACCACGAAGTACATGATGAGCAGCTGGACCATCACAGGGGTGCCGCGGATGACGGTGAGATAGAACTGGCACACCGCGTTCAGCAGCCTGAGCCCCAGGCCGGGCCGGCCCGCCTTGTCGTGGGTGACGCGCACCACCGCCACCAGCGCGCCCAGCACGATGCCGATGACCAGCGCCGCCAGGGTGATGATGATGGTGACTTTCAGGCCGTCGGTGAGGTACTTCCAGCGATCCTCGGCGATGAAGTTGGTATAGATGTGTATCTGCCAGAAATCGCTTTCAAAAAACGACTGCAACAGGCCCATTGACTACCTTCCTCTCTGCACAGGAACAGGGGCTGGCAAGCCGGCCCCTGTTCCGCCGCACACTTGTGCGTTTAATTATACACCTAAACCCCTCTGATTTCCAGACCTTATTTCAGCACCAGGATGGACTGGATGCCGGTGCAGTAGCTGTCGGTAAAATCCACGTTGAGCAGACGGTCCTCGGTGACGGTCATGCCCGCGGCGCCGAAGTCGGCCTTGCCGCTGTTGATGGCGGGGATGATGGAGGCGAACTCCATGTCCTCGATCTTCAGCTCGTAGCCCAGATAGTCGCAGATGGCCTTGGCGAACTCGGCGTCGATGCCGACGATCTCATCGCCCTCATAGTACTCGTAGGGGGGGAAGTAAGCGTTGGTGGCCATGGTCAGGGTGCCGTTGGGATACTCGGTGCCCTCGGGGGTGACATAGCCCTCGGCGCCCTCCACGCCGTTGATGTACTTATCCAGGATAGCGTCCACGGTGCCGTTCTCCTTGAGGGCGGCAATGGCCTCGTTGAACTTCGCGGTCATCTCGCTGCCCTTGTTCAGCGCGATGGCGTAGTCTTCCACCACAAAGTCCTCGTCCAGCATGATGATGTCGTCGTTCTGCTCGTCGAACACCTTGCCGGGCTCGTTGTCGATGATGACCGCGTCCACCTTGCCCTGCTTCAGAGCCAGCACCGCGTCGTTGAACTTGTTGTACTGCTCAACGGTGGCGTCGGGGATTTCCTGGGCGTAGGTGTCGCCGGTGGTGCCCAGCTGCACGCCGATCTTCTTGCCGTTCAGGTCATCCTTGGTGAAGATGTACTGCTTGCCTTCCGTGCTGGCGGCATTGCTGGCAGAAGCCGCAGAAGAACCGGAGGCGGCGGCGCTGCCGGAGGCAGGCTCGCTGGCGGGGGTGGTGCTGCCGCAGGCGGCGAGGCTCAGGGCCAGAACGCCGGCCAGAGCGGCCGAGATCAGTTTTTTCATGTGTATACGCTCCTCTGTGCGCCCCCGCTGCGGGGGTGTTTTTTGTGGTAAGGCTCCGTCCTGTGTGGAACCTTGGCATTAGTATAGCTGCATATTTATGCTATGTCAATGAATTTTTATGTAATTCCCTTCTTTTTGTCGTTTTAAACAAAACCCGGCCTTTTATGGAGATTTCTCTCGTTCCTATTGCCCACTATCCCCCTCGTTTTGCCCGCAGCAGACCAAAAGAGGGGTAAAAGAGGGCTTCAAAATTGTTCTCCCGGTGAATGCATATGCATAAAAATGCATATTTTGCCATTTTGTCGCCGCCGGCCGTGCCGCCGCCTTGACTTTTGCGGGCGCGAATGCTATAGTTGTGCGCGTTAGAAGATACTAATTCCTATATATAAAGGGGTGCTGGCAATGACGCTGGACAAGCTGCCGCTGGGAAAGGCGGCGACCATTGAATCGGTGGGAGGCGAAGGGGCGCTGCGCCGCCACTTTCTGAACATGGGCCTGACCCCGGGCACCCGGGTGACTCTGCGCAAGACCGCTCCCATGGGAGACCCCATCGAGCTGGAGCTGCGGGGCTACGAGCTGACCCTGCGGCTGGAGGACGCAAAGAATATCATCATCGGGGAGCCGGGCGAGCCGGGCGGTGCGCCCGCCGTGGCCAGGACGGCCATCCCGCCCATCCCCCACCCGGGCCACGGCGAGAAAAAGCGCGCGGCCCTTGCGGCGGACACGCCGCTGGTGTTCGCGCTGGCGGGCAACCAGAACTGCGGCAAGACCACCCTGTTCAACCAGCTCACCGGCTCCAACCAGCACGTGGGCAACTTCCCCGGCGTGACGGTGGACCGCAAGGACGGCCAGATCCGCAAGCATCCCCAGGC
>DXBV01000097.1 GCA_019116345.1 Candidatus Allofournierella merdipullorum
CCGAACGGCCGCGCCCCTGTTGTTTTTTTTCACTGGGAAGTGAGCACTCCGTCCCGCAGGTGCAGGATGCGCCCGGCGGCGGAGGCCACGGTGAGGTCGTGGGTGATCTGGAGGATGGTGTGCCCCTGACGGTTCAGCTGGCGGAACAGCCCCAGGATCTCCCGGCCGGTGGCGGCGTCCAGCGCGCCGGTGGGTTCGTCCGCCAGAAGCAGGGCGGGCCGCCCCATCAATGCCCGGCCGGTGGCCACCCGCTGCTGCTGGCCGCCCGAAAGCTGGTTGGGCCGGTGTTTCAGCCGTTCCTGCAGGCCCATGGCGGCAAGTTCCTCCCGGGCAAGGCGCTCCGCCTCGCCGTGGGGCACGCCCCGCACCAGCAGCGGCATCATCACGTTCTGCAGCACGTCGTATTGGGGCAGCAGGTGATAACGCTGAAAGATAAAGCCTATCTTGCGGTTGCGCAGCGCGGCCAGCTGCCGGGGGTCCAGGGCGAACACATCCTCGCCCTCCAGGCGGTAGCTGCCCTCATCGGCGCTGTCCATGCAGCCGATGATGTTCATCAGGGTGGATTTGCCGCTGCCGGAGGCTCCCGGAATGGAGACGAACTCGCCCGCCTCCACCGCAAGGCTCACCTTGCGCAGCACCTGCACCCGCTCCTCGTCCATGGGGTAGCTTTTGCAGACACCGTCCAGCCGCAGCATCTCACTCATACAGCACCACGTCGGTCACCTGGCCGCTGCCGTTGGTGAAAATGGTCAGCACGCTGCCCTTTTTCACGTCGGTCAGCTGCTTTTCGGAGCCGTCGGCTCCGGTGATCTTCAGCCCGCCGGGGATGGTAAAATCCCGGCTCTCGCCGGTGTAATCCAGCTCGGTGCGCTCCTCGGCGCCCACCTGGCCGCCCGTGCCTTCGCCCGCCTCGGTGGCGGGGGTCATGACCGTGGCGGGCATCTCGCCGTCCTCGTCCGCGGGGGCGCTGGCGGCGTCGTCGGTGCCGGGCGGATTCGCCAGGTCCAGCGTCAGCTCGTTGCCCGCCACTTCGCTCACCCGGCCGTAGAACGTCTCGGTCACCTCGGGGCTGCTCTGGGAGCTGCCGCTGCCGGAAGCGCCCGGCTGGGAGGCGGAGGAAGGCTGGCCGCAGGCGGTGAGGCAGGCGGCGAGGGAAAGGGCGAGCGCGATGGCAAAAATCCTGGTCTTCATGGTTCAAAACTCCTTTTGTTTATTCATAACTCAATGCGTCCACCGGCTTGAGGCAGGAAGCCTTCCAGGCCGGATAGAACCCGAACAAAGCGCTGGTGAGCACCGCGAACACAAAGGCCGCGGCGGCTCCCTGCACGGAAGGGGAGAGGGGCATGCCGGAAAAACCCAGCGCCCACAGACCCACGGCGCTGCACGCAAGGCCCAGAAGGCCGCCCACCACGCCGATGGACACCGACTCCAGCAGGAACTGGAGCAGGATGGTCTCGGCCTGCGCGCCCAGCGCCTTGAGCACGCCGATCTCCCGGGTGCGGTCCTTGATGGTGACGAACAGCACGTTCATGATGCCGATGCCGCCCACCGTGAGCACGATCATGGCCACCGACACCAGCAGCATGCTCATGGTGCGGGCCGAACGGGTGGCCGCCTCGATGCGGTTGCCTGCGTCCTCCACCTTGTATTTGTAGGCCTCGTCCATGTAGTAGTTCATGGTGCTCTTCACCCGCTTCATGGCCTGCTCCACCTGCTGCACGCCGGCCGCCTTGGCGGTGAGCTGAGGCACCGAGCCCTCGCCGTCCAGCTTGCAGTCCTGCATGGTGGTCCAGGGGATGTAGATGGCGTTGTCGCTGTCCACCCCCTGCAGGCCGTCGCCGCTGGAGCGCAGCACCCCCACGATGGAAAACCACACCTCGCCGATGCGCAGCTTGCGGCCCACGGCGCTCTGGGCGTCGCCGAAATACTTTTCGGCGATCTTTCCGCCCACCACCGCCACCCGGCGCTGGCTGTCAAAGTCTTCCTCGGAAAAATCGTCCCCCTCGGCAAAATCCAGGGAGAACACCCGGCTGTAGTCCGGGGTCACGCCGGTCACGGTGAGGTATTCCTCGGTGCGCCCCAGCTGCACTTTGGCGCTGTTTTCGCTGCGCAGGCAGATGGAGGTGAGGGCGGGGTTCTCCTCCCAGATGAGGTCCATCAGCTCCGGGGTGAGCTTTTCCAGCTTTGTGGTGTCGAAGTTTTGCAGCTGCTGGTAGTCCGGGTTCACGAAGATGGTGTCGGCGGACATTCCCGAATACTGGGCTTCGGCCTCGTCTTTCGCGCCCTGGCCGATGGCGGTGACCAGCACGATGGTGGCGGAGCCTACGATGATGCCCAGGCTGGTGAGCAGAACCCGGCCCTTGTTCTGCAGGGTGTTCACCCGCACCAGGCGCAGCAGCTCACCGATCCTCATACTGTTCCTCCACCAGCGCCACGTCGCCCTCCTGCAGACCGCTCAGAATTTCGGTGATGCGGCCGTTGGAAAAGCCGGTGGCCACCGTCTGGCGGCGCAGCTGGCCGTTTTCGTCCGCCAGCCAGACAAAGCTTTCGCCGTCCTCAAACTGGATGGCCTTGTTGGAGACCGCCACCACGTCCTTCTTCTGCTTCACAATGAGGGTGGCGTTGGCGCCCATCCCGTCGTAGAGGGGCTGGTCGCCCTCGGAAAAGGAGGCCCGCACCTCGAACTTGCCCCCGTCGTTCTGCAGCCGGGAGACCGACTCCACCCGGCCGGTGAAGGTGGCCTCGGGGTAGGCGTCCACATAAAAGCTGACCTCCTGCCCCGGCTGGATGCTGCCCACGTCCACCGGGTCCACCTGAAGCACAAGGCTGCGCTGGCCCGCGTCGCCGATCTTCGCCAGCGGCGAAGCGGGGTCCGCCGCGAGGCCGGGCGTGCCGCCCAGCGCGGTGACGGTGCCCGCACGGTCGGCCCGCAGGGTGGGGTCGGCGCACAGCGCCAGCAAATCGTCCCGCTCGGTTTTGGCGGCGTCCCGGGCCAGGCGGGCGGATTCGATCTGGCTGTCCAGCGCCTGCCGCTCCACCGCCGCCTGCTGCTTCATGGTCTCGATCTGGCTGTCCTCTTTTTTGCGCAGCGCGTCCCGGGCGTCCCGCTTTTCCTGCAGCTGCTGTTCGGTCTGCTGCAGCTGGGCCTGGGCTTGTTCCCGGGCGGCCTTTGCCGTGTCCGCCTGCTTCTGCTTTTCCGCCACCTGGCCCTCGTAGTCGGCGGTGAGGGCTTCCTCCCGCTGCCGCTGCACGTCGGCGGCGTCCAGCTCATTCTGGGCCAGCGCCTCGCGCACCGGCCGCAGTTGATCTTCCGGCGCGCCCTGCCCCATGAGGCCCTCCAGCTCTTTCTGCAGCCGGGCGCGCTCCTCTTCCAGCTGAGCCAGACGGCTGTCGCAGTCGGCGATAACCTGGGGGCGCTGGCTGTGCTTTTGCAGCAGGGCTTCCTTTTCCGCCAGCGCCGCCTGCTCGGCCTGCCGCTGCTGCTCCGCCTGGGCGGCCAGCTCCTGCTTTTTCTGTTCCAGCGTGTTCAGGCCGGCGCTTGCGCTCTCGCTGCTCGCCGCCCGCAGCTGGTCGATTTCCTGTTGCAGCCGGGCCTCGTCGTCCTTTTTCTGCAGGTCCAGTTTGTTCAAGGCGCTCTGCTTTTCGGCCAGGCGCGCCTCGCTCTCCCGGGCCAGACGCTGCAGGTCCTCAAGATCGTATTCCGCCAGCACGTCCCCCTCGGCCACCTGCGCTCCCAGGCTCACCCGGTATTCCTTCAGCTTCACGGCCACCGGGGCGAACTGGCCCCACTGGCGGGACTGGATGTTGCCCGCCGCGTCCACGCCCACGGTCACGTCCTGGCGGCTGACGGGATATTCCCGGCGCAGGGGCGGTTCCTCGGCGGCCCGGGGCGACGAGGCGGACCTGATGCTGTTCGACGTGGATTACGACCTGCTGGTGCTGGACCTGAACCTGCCCGGCATGGACGGAATGGAGGTGCTGCAGCGGCTGCGCAGCTACGACAAGCAGACCAATGTGCTCATCCTGTCCGCCCGGGCGGACCTGGAGGACAAAATAGCCGGGCTGGACGAGGGCGCCAACGACTACATGACCAAACCCTTCCACTTTGCCGAACTGCTGGCCCGGGTGCGGGCGCTGCTGCGCCGCCGCACGGTGCAGGAGAGCCGGGTGCTGGCCTGCGGCGCGCTGACCATGGACACCGCTTCCCGCCGGGTGTGCGCCGGGGGCCGTCCGCTGGCCCTCACCGCAAAGGAAACGGCGCTGCTGGAATACCTGCTGCTGCACGCCGGCCGCACGGTGAGCCAGGCGGAGCTCATCGAGCACGTCTGGGGCGAGGCCGCGGACGAATTTTCCAATTCCGCCCGGGTGCACATCTCCACCCTGCGCCGCAAGCTGCGCACGGCGCTGGGCTGCGACCCCATCCGCACCCGCATCGGAGAGGGCTATTGTCTGGAGGAACAGCCATGAAACGCTTTCATCTTTCCCTGCGCTTCAAGCTCACCGCCATCGTGGCGGGGGTGATGAGCGTGTGCTGCCTGCTGCTCACGGCGGTGTCCCTTTCCACCTCGGCCCACATGATGGAGGCGCTGCCCCTCACCGAGCCGGCCCTGGTGGGGGCCGACGGCAGCGTTATTGAGAGCGACGGCGCGGCCTGCGAGCCGGCCGTTATCGCATCCGCCGCCCACAGCACCTTTCGGGTGCAGAACTTGGCGGCCATGGTGCTGGTCATCCTGGCGGGCAGCGCCGCGGCCTATCTGCTGGTGCGCCTGGGCGAAAATCTGGAGCGGCTGAACACGCTGGTGGAGCAGCTTTTGCAGCTGTGCTCCAACCGGGCGCCGGCCTTCTGCCGCCGCGTCGACCTGGGCCGCATCGCCCGGGAGGCGGCGGGGGAGCTGGGCGGCTTTGGCGCCGAGATGCAGGTGGAAGGCGAAGCCTTTGCCGACGGCAGCCCGGAACTTTACCGCCAGCTGGTGCTGAACCTGCTGGGCAACGCCGTGAAATACGGCGGCGGCCAGGTGCGGGTGCGGCTGGAAAACAGCGATGGCTTCGCGGTGCTGCGGGTGGAGGACAACGGCCCCGGCATCCCGCCCGAGGCGGCCGAACGCGTTTTTGAACCCTTCTTCCGGGCGGACCGCTCCCGCAGCCGGGAGGTGGGCGGCAACGGGCTGGGCCTTGCCATCGTGCGGCGCATCGCCCGGCAGTACGGCGGCACGGCGCAGGCGGGCCCGTCGGCGCTGGGCGGCGCCTGCTTCACGGTGCGCCTGCCCTTTGACGGCCGGTGACAAAAAAGAACGCCCCCGCGCAGAAGCTTTCTGCGCGGGGGCGTTTTTCTGTTTGCGCGGGGGAGGCGCTGGCCCTTATTCGGGGGCCTTCATGCTCTCCACCATGCTGATGTTTTTCAGCTTGCGGTACATCACAAGGTTCACCAGCAGGCTGAAGGCGATGGTGAGCAGAGCCGACCAGACGAAGCTCATGGGATAGATGGAGCGGCCGAACATCACCATGTCCACCTCGGCGGTGCGGATGACGAAGGTGTGCAGCGCGATGCCGAACACAAGGCCGCACACCGTGCCGATGAGGGTGAGCACGGAGGTCTCGCGGTAGATGTAGGCCCCCACCTCGCCGTCGTAGAAGCCAAGCACCTTGATGGTGGCCAGCTCCTTGGAGCGCTCGGTGATGTTGATATTGGTGAGGTTGTAGAGCACCACGAAGGCCAGCGCGCCCGCCGCGATGATGAGCACCACCACGATGTAGTTGATGCTGTCCAGGCTCTGGCGGAAGCTGGCGGTGATCTCGTGGGTGAACTGCGCGCCCGCCACGTCCCGGCATTTCAGCAGGGCGGTGGCCAGCTCGTCCTCGGCCTCGGAGGTGTCCACGCCCTCGGCCAGGCGGCAGTAGAGCAGGTTGGTCTCCGGCCCTTCGCCAAAGGCGTCGCGGTAGACGTCCTCGCTCATGTAGAGGTAGTGGTAGATGTAGTTTTCGCACACGCCGGTGATGGTGAAGGAGGCCTCGTCGCCGTCGGCGTTCTCCACCGTGATGGCGTCGCCCACCGAGAGGTCATGGCGCTCGGCCAGCTTTTCGCTGATGACCACCGAGCCCTCCTCAAAGGGCACCGTCTCGCCGGTGGTGCGCTGGCGGAAGGTGAAGTATTCCGTCATCGCCTCGGTGTCGGAGGGAACTACGATGTAGAGGTTATCCTCTTCGCCGCCCTCCTCGGGCACCACGGTGGCGTCCTGCTGGCTCACCGCCAGATGGCCGGTCACCTTTGTCTCATCGTTCAGAATGGCGGCAAGGTCCCGGCCGTCCAGGGCGCTCTCGTCCTGCAGCGACACCAGCATCTGATAGTGGGCCAGCTCGTCGAACTGTTTTTCCACGATGTCGGAGATGGAGTCCTGCAAACCGAAGCCGGTCACCAGCAGGGCGGTGCAGCCGGCGATGCCCACCACCGTCATGAAGAAGCGCTTTTTGTAAAGGAACAGGTTGCGGGCGGTGACCTTGTGGGTGAACCGCAGCCGCCGCCACACGGGGCCGATGTGCTCCAGCAGGATGCGCTTGCCCGCCTTGGGGGCTTTGGGCAGCATCAGGCTGGCGGGCTGCTCCCGCAGCTCGGCCCAGCAGGCGTTCAGGGTGGCCAGCAGGGTGCAGGCAACGGCCGCGCCGGTGGCCAGCAGCCCGAAGCCCCAGTTGAAGGGGGTCAGAAGGTCGGGCAGATCGTACATGATGTTGTAGGCGCTGAGGATGATGCGGGGGAACAGCTGCATGCCGATGAGCATGCCCACCCCGCTGCCCGCCAGGCTGGCGGTGAGGGCGTAGAGGATGTATTTGGCGGCGATCTGGCCGCGGGTGTAGCCCAGGGCCTTCATGGTGCCCACCTGGCCACGTTCTTCCTCCACCATGCGGGTCATGGTGGTCAGCGCCACCAGCGCCGCCACCAGGAAGAAGAACACCGGGAACACCGTGGCGATGGCCGCGATCTTGTCGGCGTTGTCGCCGTAGCTGGAGAAGCTGGTGTTATCGCTGCGGTCGCCCAGCAGCCACTTGCCCTTCTCGATCTCGCGCACTTCGCTCTCGGCGTCCAGGATTTCTTCCTTGCCGTCCGCCAGTTCCTGTTCGGCCTCGGCCTTGGCGTCCTCGTACTCCTTCTGGCCGTCGATGAGTTCCTGCCGGCCCTCTTCCAGCTCGGCCAGGCCGTCGGCGTACTGCTGGCGGGCGTCCAGCAGCTTTTCATCCGCCTCCGCGAAGGCCTTTTCGGTGGAGGCGATGGTGTCGTTCAGTTCCTTTTCCTTCTGGTCCAGTTCCGCCCAGCCGTCGCTCAGCTGTTTTCGCCCCGCGTAGATCTGGTTCTGCTGTTCGTTCAGCGCCGCCAGCGAGGCGTCCAGCGTGGTGTTTTGGGCGGCCAGTGCCTCCAGACCCGCTTTCAGCTGGCCCAGCTGCTCCAGCTGGGCCGGGTCGAACCCCTCGGGCAGGGAGGGCGCAAGGCCCGCCAGTGTCTGCACCTGACCGATGGCGGCGATGGTGGCGGCGTCCGACTGGTCGGCGGTGTCGATGGCGGGCTGCTGGAACTGCTCCAGCAGGGGGTTGATCTGCGTCTCCACCATGGCCCAGAAAGACGCCTTGCCCGCGCTCAGCTGTTCCAGTTGGGCGCGGCCCTCGTCCAGCTGGGTCTGGGCGCTGTCCAGCTGGGCGCGGCTGGATTCCAGTTTCGAATAGCCGTCGGCGATCTGCTGTTTGTAGCCCGGCAGAGCCCGGTAAAATTCGTCTTTTCCGTCGTCCAGCTCCGCCTGGCCCCGGTCGATCTCCAGCTTGGCATCCTCCAGCTCCTGCTCCGCGTCCGCCAGTTCCGCCCAGCCGTCTTTCAGCTCCTGTTCGGCGTCCGCCAGCTCCTGCTCGGCCTCGGCCTTTTTATCGTTGTATTCTGCCCAGGCGTCGTCCAGTTCCCGCTCGGCGTCGTCGATGATCTCCTCATACCGGGCCTGGACCCGCTCGTCCCTGATGGCCTCAAGGCCCTCCATCACCCCGTCCACCTTGTCCTCGTAGGCGGCGGAGAAGGAGTTCAGCTCCTTCGCGCCCTCCACCGAGAGGTAGAAGGTGGTGTAATAGTCCATGTCAAAGCAGGACTCCGGCGCGTAGGCGAACAGGCCGATGGTGCCCGTGCCGGTGTTGGTGTACTCCGCTTCCACCGAAAAATAGGCCGCCGAGCGCACGGTGCCCACCACCGTGAAGGTCTGGGGCAGCGCGTCGGTGACGTTCTCGTCGTTCTCGGTCTGGTTCACCGTCAGCACGTCGCCGATGGCGGGAATTGTGCCGGAAAAGTCCTTGGTCAGGCCCACGGCGATCTCGCCGGGGGCGCTGGGCATCCGCCCCTCCGCCAGCGTCAGCTGATTCAGCCGGTCGGCCTCGGGAAGGTCCTCTTCGGGAATGCTCTGCAGCCGGGTGGTCAGGCTCTCGCCGCTTTCGATGGTGAGCACCAGATCCATGTCCCGGGCGGGCATCACGCCCGAAACACCCTCCACCGCCCGCACGGCGGCAAGGTCCTCGTCGGTGAGGCCCTGGGTGGACTGTATTTTGATGTCGTAGAGATTGGCCTCGCGGCAGTACTCATCGGCGGAAAGGCGCATATCCACCGGCGAAGCCAGCAGGCCGGAAAGAAAGCCCACGCCCAGCGCCACGATGGCGAAAATGGCCACAAAGCGGGAAAGGCTCGCGCGTACCGTGCGCAAAATGGACTTTCGGTATGTACGGTTCAGCAACTTTGTTTCACCACTCGATCTGTTCCACCGGCGTGGGGTTGGGATTTGTCTCGTTGGAGATGGCCTGGCCGCTCTTGATGCGGATCACCCGGTCCGCCATGGCGGTGAGGGCGCTGTTGTGGGTGATAACGATCACCGTGCGGCGGGTCTTGCGGCAGGTGTCCTGCAAAAGCTTCAGCACCTGCTTGCCGGTGTTGTAGTCCAGCGCGCCGGTGGGCTCGTCGCACAAAAGGATTTTCGGGTTCTTGGCCAGCGCCCGGGCGATGGACACCCGCTGCTGCTCGCCGCCCGAAAGCTGCGCCGGAAAGTTTGCCATCCGCTGTCCAAGGCCCACATGCTCCAGCGTCTCGGCGGCGGGCAGGGGGGCGCGGCAGATCTCGCTGGCCAGCTCCACGTTTTCCAGGGCGGTGAGGTTCTGCACCAGATTATAGAACTGGAACACAAACCCCACGTCGTGGCGGCGGTAGCCGGTGAGCTGGCGCTGGTTCATGGCGCTGATCTCGGCGCCGTCCAGCCAGATGTGGCCCTCGTCGCACACATCCATGCCCCCCAGCATGTTCAGCACGGTGGTTTTGCCCGCGCCGGAGGGCCCCACGATGACGCAGAACTCTCCCTCGTCAATGTAAAAGCTGATGTGGTCGGCGGCGGCGATGCGCGTTTCGCCCATCTGATAGTACTTGCACACCCCGTCGAACACCACAAAATGCTCCCGGCCGTCCATTGGCAGACCCTCCCGGCAAAAACGTTGAAAGAGGGGCGCTGCGCGCGCCCCGGTCCTTTATTCATATTATAAAGAAAAGAGTGGGATTTGTGTGGGGCGAAATTGTAAATTATCTATGAAAAAGACGCATTTTCTTGCATTTTCGGCCAGGCAAAAGCCCTTGCCCCGGTCTTTCTTTGCCGGGGCCGGTGTGATACAATAGAGCAAAGCGCCCGCGCGGCGGCAAAAAGGAGTGGGAAACGTGATCGACCTTGTGACCCTGCGGGAATTTCTGTTCCGCCGGAAATACCTTTCTCAGGTGCGCCACATCACCCTGAACCCCGGCGGGCCGGGCGTGGTGCGGCTGCATATGCTGCCCCCCGCCACCCATCTGCGGCGCAGCGTGCCCTATGTGGTCATCCTCAACGGCCACGACGTGCTGCCGCTGAACATTTCCTGGGCCATTCTGCTGGCCTGCCTGATGGACGCGCTGGCCCCCTACGCCGACCGGGAAGTGCCCGACGAAGACCTGGAAGGTCTGGCCGCCAAAGCGGTGGCCGCCGCCCGGCGGGTCTACCCCGGGGTGAAGCCGGACCGCATGCGGGCCGAGCTGGACCGGATGCTGCAAAGCTTCATCGCCATCGCCCGGGGCCAGGAGCCGCCGGAGGAGGTGCAGCCCATCAGTTTGGGAGACTACGCCCCCCAGATGACCGCCCCCCACCGCATGGACCTGATGGTCAGCGCCATGGAAAAGGAGGGCCGCTGGAACTGCAACCAGAAGTGCCTGCATTGCTACGCCGCCGGCCAGCCGGAGGCGGGGGTGAAGGAGCTGAACACCGCCGGCTGGAAGAAGGTGCTGGACGCCCTGCGCAAGGCGGGGGTGCCTCAAGTCACCTTCACCGGCGGCGAGCCCACCATGCGCGCCGACCTGGCGGAGCTGGTGGACGCGGCCCGCTGGTTCGTCACCCGGCTGAATACCAACGGCCGCCTGCTCACTCCCGAGCTTTGTCAGGCGCTCTATGAAGCCAGTCTCGACAGCGTGCAGATCACCCTCTACAGCGCCGACGAAACGGCCCATAATACCCTTGTGGGCGCGCCCGGCTTTGCCGACACGGTGGCGGGCATCCGCAACGCGCTGGCGGCGGGGCTGTCGGTGAGCGTGAACACCCCCCTGTGCAGGCTGAACGCCGACTACGCCGCCACTCTGGAGTTCCTCCACGGCCTCGGCGTGCGCTACGTCACCTGCTCGGGTCTCATCCCCACCGGCGGGGCCCTCACCGAGGGCAGCCGCGCCACCCGCCTTTCCCCCGAAGAGCTGGAAGCCATTCTGCGGCAGGCGGTGGGATACTGCGCCGAAAAGGGCATGGAAATTGACTTCACCAGCCCCGGCTGGCTGCCCCCCGAGACCCTGCTGGGCCTGGGGCTGACCATGGCCCCCACCTGCGGGGCGTGTTTGAGCAACATGGCCGTGGCCCCCGACGGCACGGTGGTGCCCTGCCAGAGCTGGCTCTCCGGCGACGGGCTGGGCAACATCCTTGCCGACGACTGGAAAACCATCTGGCACGACCCCCGGTGCGCGGCCATCCGGGCCGAGAGCGCCAAGATGGAGCACATCTGCCAACTGAGAGGGAAGGAGGGCGACCGATGAAACAACTGAAACGCTTCGCCCTGACCCTCGCGGCGCTGGCGCTGCTTGCGGCGGTACTTTTCTGCCCGGCGGTGAGCGCCGCCAATCTGGACGAAATTGAAAAGTATTTCATCACCGTGCGCCTTCAGCCGGACGGCAGCGCCGACATCGACTACGACATCCACTGGAAGGTGCTGGATTCCACCAGCGCCGGGCCGCTGGAATGGGTGAAGGTGGGCGTGCCCAACAATAACATCGAGCCGGTGAGCCACAGCGACACCATCTCCGACCTCTATTACTGGTCGGAGGGGGGCAGCTATGTGCGGCTGGATCTGGACCGCCGCTACTATGCCGGCGAGACGGTGCGCCTTGAGTTCACCCTCCATGTGACCCATCTCTATGAACTTTACGACGATGGCTCGGTGAACTTTGAGTTCACCCCCGGCTGGTTCGACGAGGCCGAGACAAAACAGTTCACCTTCACCTGGGAGGACGGCGACGCCCGGGCCAGCTACGCCGCCGAACTGGAGGGCGAGCCGGTCACCGGCGACCTGTTCGGCACCCCCAACGGGGTGCAGGGCGAGTGGACCGACCTGCCCGAGGGCGCGCGGCTTACCTTCACCGCCAACTACGCGGACCAGTCCGCCTTTGCCGCCGCGCCCCTGGACCCGGACATGAACCGGGGCAGCGCCGGCGGTGTGGATTGGAACGATGTGGCCGGCACCGGCTTTGACCTGGGCGAGCTGGTGTGGCTGATTCTGACCTGGGCGGTGATCATCATGATCATTGTCTGGAACATCTCCCGCCGTGCCTCCGGCGGCTACTTCCTGGGCGGCTTCGGCGGCTGGTACGGCCCCCACTACCACGGCGGGCCCCGCCCGCCCCATGGCGGCCCCTCCGGCGGCGCCGGCGGGTTCGGCGGCGGTTCCAGCCGTGGCTCCGGTGCGGGGCGGCGGTCGGGCGGCGGATGCGCCTGTGCCTGCGCCTGCGTTTCCTGCGCCTGCGCCTGTGCCTGCGCCGGCGGCGGACGGGCCGGCTGCAGCGCCAAGGATTTTAAGGGCGCGGTGAACGCCGAGGCCCTTTGCGCCATTCTCAAACAGGACAAGGAGGAGTGACCCATGGCCGGCAGCACCGATTGGGAAGACCTGATGAACGGGGTGTTCGGCCCCGGCGGGCGGTTCCGGGGCGCGGGCGGCGAGAAACGCCAGCCCGACGAGGGCCTTGCCGCCGCCCAGAAAAAGCTGGAAGAAGCGGCGGCGCGCACCCAGGCCGCCGCGGACGCGGCCCGGCACACCGATGGGACGCGCCTTTTGAAAAACAGCGAGGAACTGACCAAACAGCTGGAAGCCCAGAGCCGGGAGATCAGCCGGCTGGGGCAGGGCCTTGCCCGGGAAATGGAGCGGGACGGCCTGCTCACCCCGGCTCAAGCCCAGGCCGCGGCACCGGCTCCCAAGGACACCGACACCGCCTTTGAGGCGGCGGCAAAGCGCCAGCAGGCGGCGCTGGCGGGGCGGCAGGAATTTTCCGCCGCGCTGCTGGCGGCCTTCCGCCGGCCCTTCGTGCTGGGCACGGAAGGGGAAAAGCCCCGCAACGTCATCGTTTTGTCCGGCAAGCGGGGCCGGGGGCGGCACTACGCCCTCACCGAGACGGTGCGGGCCCTGAAAGAGGAGGGCCTGCTGGCCGGGGGCGTCGCCTGGATGGATCTGGCCCTCTACGGCAGCCCGGCCCAGGAAAAACTCTTTTTGCAGGATCTCTACGCCATGCTGGCCGGCGCCGATCCGGTGCTGGCCTTTGAGAACGCGGAGCAGTGCCACCCCGGCTGTCTTTCTCTGCTGGCCCAGCTGGCGGTGAGCGGCAGCGCCCGGCTGGCCAGCCGCTATGTGGTGCAGAAGGGCCTGCTGATGGAGACCGGCACCGCCCTGGCTCCCGACGCGGTGGGCTCTTTGAGCGCCAAGGGCAAGTATCTGGTGTTCCTCTGCCCCGGCGGCAAAAACAAGTTGGCCGGGCTGATGGGCGCGGCCTTTGCCACGGCGGTGGGGGACGAGTGCGAGGCCCCGGCCTTCAGCGAAGAGGAGCTGCTGGCCATCGCCGGGCGGCAGCTGAACGAGCTGGCCGCCAAAACGAAAGCGCGGCTGGGCTGGACCCTCACCGTGGCGGGCGAGGGGCTGGTGGGCCTTGTGGCCCAAAAGGGCGAACAGGGCGTGGGCCGGCTGGCGGAGTTCTGCGAAAAGTGCTTTGCCGCCCTGGCGGAACACAAACTGCGGGGCCGCAAAGCCGCCGCCGTGGCCCTGCGGCGGGAGGGCGAGCGGGTGCTGGCCGCCTTCGACGGCGGCGAGGAGACCGACCTGCTGGCCATTTTGCCCGGGGAATACACCGCCGACCTGGAGGAAGTGAAGGCCGAGATGGAGGGCATCATCGGCCTGGACGAAGTGAAGGACTATGTGCTGCGGCTGGAGGACGCCATCGCCGTCCAGCGGCGGCGAGCCGCCGCCGGCATGAAGACGGCGGGCGTTTCCATGCACATGATCTTCACCGGCAACCCCGGCACCGGCAAGACCACCATCGCCCGGCTGGTGGGCAAGTACCTCAAGGCCATCGGCGCGCTCTCCGGCGGGCAGCTGGTGGAGGTGAGCCGGGCAGACCTGGTGGGCCGCTATGTGGGCCACACCGCGCCGCTGACCCAGAAGGTCATTCAGTCGGCCCTGGGGGGCGTGCTGTTCATCGACGAGGCCTATTCACTGTACCGCGGCGAGCAGGACACCTTCGGCCTGGAGGCCATCGACACGCTGGTGAAGGGCATGGAGGACCACCGGGACGAGCTGGTGGTCATCCTGGCGGGCTACACCAAGGAGATGGAAGAGTTTTTGCAGTCCAACAGCGGCCTGCGAAGCCGCTTCCCCAACAAGATCGAATTCCCGGACTACACCGGCGCCGAACTGCTGGCCATCACGAAGCTCACCGCCAAGGGCAAGGGCTACAAGCTGACCCAGGAGTGCGACGGGCCGCTGCTGGCCTATTACGACCGCAAGCAGGCGGAAAACGCCGCCGAGAACGGCAACGGGCGGCTTGCCCGCAACACCCTGGAGGCGGCCATTCTGAACCAGGGGCGGCGGCTGGCGGCGGAGCCGGAAGCCGCGCTGGACGAGCTGCAGCTGCGGGATTTTGAACTGGACGAATAAACAAAAAGCGCCCCACGAAAGGCCGTGGGGCGCACTTTTGCGGAAAAACGGGTGGGAAGGAATTTTTATGAAACAGTGTTTGAAAGGGGCGCTCGCCTTCGCCAAGGGCGAAGCGGTGCTCACCATCGCCGCGCTGCTGGCGGTACTCTCCATGGCGGCGGTGCCGCCGGACAACGGCTATCTTGATTACATCGACTGGGACACGCTGGCCCTGCTCTTCAGCCTGATGGCGGTGAGCAAGGGTCTGCAGGGACAGGGCGTGTTCGACGCGCTGGGCGCGGCGCTGCTGGGGCGGCTTTCCACCACCCGGCAGATGCTGCTGGTGCTGACCTTTCTGCCCTTTTTCGTGAGCATGCTGGTCACCAACGACGTGGCCCTCATCACCTTTGTGCCCTTCGGGCTGGTGGTGCTGGAAATGGCAGGCTGTGAGCGGCTGGCCATCCCGCTGGTGGTGCTGCAAACGGCGGCGGCGAACCTGGGCAGCATGCTCACCCCCATGGGCAACCCCCAGAACCTCTACCTCTACAACCGCTCGGGGATGGGCTTTTTCGAGTTCTGCGCCCTGCTGGCTCCCTACGCGGCGGTGTCGGCGGCGGGCATCGCCCTGCTGGCCTTTGTGCCCAAAAGCGAGGCCATGCGCGCGGCGGTGCAGCCGGAGGGAAAAGGCAGCGCGAAGCGCATCGCCCTCTTCGCCGCCCTGGGCGGGGTGTGCCTGCTCTGCATCGCAAAGCTGCTGCCGCCGCTGGCTGCGGCGGGGCTGACGCTGGCGGTGCTGCTCATCGCCGACCGGCCCCTTCTGAAAAAGCTGGACTACGCCCTGTTGGCCACCTTTGTCGCCTTCTTCGTGTTCATCGGCAACATGGGCCGTCTGCCCGCATTCTCCGCCTTTCTGGCCGGGGCCCTGGCCGGGCGTGAGGTGGAAGTGGCGGTGGTGGCCAGCCAGGTCATCAGCAACGTGCCCGCCGCCCTGCTGCTGGCAGGCTACAGCGAAAACTGGCCCGCCCTCATCATCGGCTGCGATCTGGGCGGCCTTGGCACCCTCATCGCCTCCATGGCCAGCCTCATTTCCTACAAGTTCTTTGCCCGCCGCTACCCCGCCCAAAAGGGGAAATACCTGCTCTGGTTCACGCTGGTGAACGTTGGGCTGCTGGCGGCGCTGATGATTTTGTATTATGTTATAAGATAAATACATACAGTATAAAAGGCCCGGCACGGTGG
>DXBV01000098.1 GCA_019116345.1 Candidatus Allofournierella merdipullorum
CCATTGGAGTTATACAGGGATCGCGGACAGTGTGCGATGACCACATGGAGCCCGCCCACGATTGAAATACCGCACAGCGGGCCCTGGCAATACGCGGCGGAAAGCCCCGGCGCAGGAAATGGCCTTTGGAAGAGACCCTACACTTCCCGATGAATTTGAATGACTTCATTGTTTTTGTTGAAAACCTTCCACTACAAATCGTAGGGGATATATGTAATTGCAAATAAAGGAGGGCAATTATGGAAAAAAGAAAACCCAATGACCTTTCACCGGATCAGTGCTTGGCGGTCGATACGGAATCGCTTTGCAAACTGCTCGACTGCGGGCGGCATACGGCCGTTCAGATCGGCGACCTGGCCCACGCCCGCATCACCATGAATTCTCGTGTCCTTTGGAGCGTTCAGCGAGTGAAGGAATATTTGTACGAGATCTCATGCTAACAGAACCTTGCCCATTCCGGGCGCAGCAACACACAAAACATCGGGAGGTATCAGCCTATGCCAAAAGTTAGAAAAGACAACAAAGGCCGCAACCTGCGGCCAGGAGAAACACAACGCTCAGACGGCAGCTATATGTTTGTCTATAAGCTGGGTAAGAAGAAAAAGTACATTTATGATTTTGACCTTGCCAGCCTGCGGGCCAAAGAAAAAGTTCTCAACCGTGACAGCGAAGACGGTATTCGCACCCAGGAGGCTATGAAAATCACCCTAAATGATATGTTCAAAGTCCTCATGGATACGAAGATCCAGTTAAAGGCTTCTACACGGGCGAATTACGAATATCTTTGGAGCAACTATGTGAAGGATGAGCCGTTTGCCAACATTCCCCTGCCCAACATCCGAAAGAGCGACATCCTGACATTTTACACGAAGCTTTTGAAAAAAGGCTTTGCGGTCAATTCCTTGGAAAGCATCAATAACCTGATTCACCCCACGCTTGAATTGGCGGTCGATGATGACTACATCCGAAAAAATCCAAGCAAAGGCGTCTACCGCTCTCTCAAAACAGAGGGAGCCGGGGCGCCCCCGAAGAAAAGAATCGCGCTGACCATGACACAGCAGAAGAACTTCCTTCGGTTCATTTCCAAGTCACCGATGTATAGCCACTGGCTGCCTGTCATGGTCGTACTGCTCGGTACGGGAATGCGTGTTGCGGAATGTACCGGCTTAACTAAAAATGATGTGGACCTGGAGAACAACACCATCTCTGTCAATCACAACTTGATCTATCGTGTGATCGATGGGAAAGCAGGTTTTCATATCACCACCCCTAAAACGGCCAGCGGCACCCGCACCATCCCTATCCTGTATCCGCAGGTTGCTGAACAGCTCCGCACATTGATTGAAGTCATGGACACACTCTATCCGGAAGACCTTGTGATGAATGGGTATCACGGTTTCCTTTTTAGGAATCGGGAAGGTTACTTTCTCAGTGCCCATAATATCAATCGGGCCATCCAGCGTATCTCCATCGCCTACAACGCCGAAGAAATGGATCAGGCTGAACTGGAAGATCGTGAGCCGGAACTGCTGCCGCATTTTAGCGTACATAACATGAGACACACATTCTGCACGCGGCTCTGTGAAAGCACCAACGACATCAAGTTTATCCAGCAAGTGATGGGCCACGCTGATTTTTCCACAACTATGGATATTTACACGCATATTACGCAAGAAAACATGAGGGAAAAAGCAGAGGCAATCAAGGGTAATTTGGTGCTAATGTGAAAATTGCAAAAAAGGGCAAATCCGCATAAAAAACACGGATTTGCCCTTCATTTTGGCCCGTCTGATGCCGTCTGATTTCAAGCAAAAGTTGTAGAAAAGTTGTAGTTGTAAGCCCTTTTTGCTACATCTTGTGCCGTCCGGTTTCGTCAGACACTATATATTGTGGAATTTTAGTCCAAGGGCTTCATCGTGGGGAACAGGATGACGTCCCGGATGGAGGTGCTGCCGGTGAGCAGCATGACGCACCGGTCGATGCCCATGCCCATGCCGCCCGTGGGAGGCATGCCGTACTCCATGGCGGTGAGGAAATCCTCGTCCATCATCTCGGTCTCCTCGTCGCCGCGCTCCCGCTGCTCCACCTGCTTCTCAAAGCGCTGACGCTGGTCGATGGGGTCGTTCAGCTCGGAGTAGGCGTTGGCCAGCTCGCTGTGGCAGATGAACAGCTCGAAACGCTCGGTGAGGCGGGGGTCCTCCGGGCTGCGCTTGGTCAGCGGAGAGACCTCCACGGGGTACATGGTGATGAAGGTGGGCTGCACCAGCTTCTCCTCCACCTTCTGGTCGAAGCAGGCGTACAGGGCGTTGCCCCAGGTCTTTTCGGCGGCGTCCGCCAGCTCCACGCCAATGGCCTTGGCGGCGGCCACGGCTTCGGCGTCGTCGGTGATGGCGGCGAAGTCCACGCCGGCGTACTCACGCACCGCGTCCACCATGGTCAGGCGGCGCCAGCCGGGGGTCAGGTCGATCTGCTCGCCCTGCCACTCCACCTGATAGGTGCCCAGGATCTCCTTGGCCGCGCCGGTGAGGATGCCCTCGGCGATGTCCATCATGGTGTGGAAATCGGCGTAGGCCTGGTACAGCTCCACGGTGGTGAACTCGGGGTTATGCTTGGGGTCCATGCCCTCATTGCGGAAGATACGGCCGATCTCATACACCCGGTCGATGCCACCGATGATGAGCCGCTTCAGGGGCAGCTCGGTGGCGATGCGCATATACATGTCGATATCCAGGGTGTTGTGGTGGGTGATGAAGGGCCGGGCCGCCGCGCCGCCGGCGATGGTGTTCAGCACGGGGGTCTCCACTTCCATGTAGTCCCGCTCGTCCAGGTAGCGGCGCATATAGCGGATGAAGCGGCTGCGCACCTCAAAGGCGCGGCGCACTTCGGGGTTGACGATCAGGTCCACATACCGCTGACGGTAGCGGGTCTCCTGGTCCTTGAGGCCGTGGAACTTCTCGGGCAGGGGCAGCAGGCTCTTGGACAGCAGCACCACCTGGGTGACGTGCACGCTGATCTCGCCCATCTTGGTGCGGAACACAAAGCCCCGCACGCCCACGATGTCGCCGATGTCGAACTTCTTGAACTCCTGGTACACGTCCGCGCCCACGTCGTCCCGCTTGACGTACATCTGGATGTTGCCGGTGGTGTCCCGCAGGTCGGCAAAGCTGGCTTTGCCCATCACCCGCTTGCTCATCATCCGGCCCGCCATGCACACCTGGCGGTGGTCTTCGGGGGCGGCGTCCTCGGGCAGGTCCTGGAAGTTCTCCTTCACTTCGGCGGCAAAATCCGCCTGGGGCCAGCTGGTGATGTGGAAGGGATCCTTGCCCGCCTGCTGCAGGTCGGCCAGCTTCTGGCGGCGAACTGCCACCAGTTCGCTGTACTCCTGCTGGGTCATCTCCTCGGCGGGGGTCTGGTTCATCTGTGCCATTCTTTTCTCTCCTTTGCGGTACAAAAAGGCCGCGGCGCGGCCATATCTACAGTAAGGCTTATTATAACACAAAAACAGGTGCCGTGGCACCTGTTTTTGCAGAATTTCCTTGTGATTTGCGGCCAAAATGGCGCTTACAGCGCCGAACGGGTGATCTCCACCACTTTGAAGGCCACGGTGGCGCCGCCCGGCAGGGTGATCTCGGCGGTCTCGCCCACCTTTTTGCCCAGCAGGCCGGCGCCCACGGGGCTCTCGTCGCTGATCTTGCCGTTCAGGGGATCGGCCTCGGTGGAGCCGGTGATGTCGTACTCCTCGACCTCGCCGTCCTCGTCCTCGATCTTCACATGGGTGCCCACAGACACATGGTCCAGAGAAAGATCGTCGTTGTCGATGACGCGGGCGTGCTTGAGCATGGCCTCCAGCTGGGCGATGCGGCTCTCGATGAAGCCCTGCTCGTTCTTCGCCTCGTCGTACTCGCTGTTCTCCGACAGGTCGCCGAAGCCGCGGGCCACTTTGATCTTCTCGGCGACATCCTTGCGGCGGACGGTCTTGAGCTCCTCCAGCTCCTTTTCCAGCGCCTCCAGACCGGCGCGGGTCATGACAAGTTCCTTCATGCTCATTGCTTTGAATGCTCCCTAACGATAATGTTTTCGCACTCCCTGTGCGTGTTTTTGACTTTTGTTCTGCGCGCGGCGCGCGCTGATGGGCAATCGGGTCAAAACGGCGACCCATATGTTTTCCCAATTTCGGTAGTATAGCTGATTTAACTGCCACTGTCAATATTACGAGGTTATTTTCAGCTATTTCGCCAAAAACCGACTGCCTTTTTTGTGTCACAAAAAGCGACCCGCCGCCAGCCGTCCGGCCACCGGTGGGTCGTTTGCGCTTGCTTTGTTCATTGTATGCAGCCGGGCAGGGGTTTATGCCCCGCTCCGGGCTGCAAGAAAATTACTCTTCGTCCTCGGCGCCGCCATTGCCCAGCTTCTTGGCTTCCTCGATGACCTTGCCTTCCAGGTTGGAGGGCAGCGGCTCGTAGCGCACGAAGTCCAGGGTGAAGTGGCCCCGGCCCTGGGTGAGCTGGCGCATGAAGGTGGTGAAGTCCTGCATTTCGGCCAGAGGCACCTCCGCCTCCACCACCTGCAGGCCGTCCTCGTCGGGGCTCATGCCCAGAACACGGCCGCGACGCTTGGTCACGTCGCCCATGATGTCGCCGGTATTGTCGCCGGGAACGTGGGCGCGCAGGGTGCCGAAGGGCTCCAGAATGACCGGGCCGGCCTCGGGCAGAGCGGCCTTATAAGCCAGCTTGGCGGCCATGATGAAGGCCATTTCGCTGGAGTCCACAGGGTGATAGCTGCCGTCCAGCAGGGTGGCCTTCAGGCCCACCACGGGGTAGCCCGCCAGCACGCCGTGCTTGGCGGCCTGGCGCAGGCCCTTTTCCACCGCGGGGAAGTAGTTCTTGGGCACGCTGCCGCCGAACACCTTTTCCTCGAACACCAGCTCTTCGCTGTCGCAGGGCTCAAACTCGATCCACACGTCGCCGAACTGGCCGTGGCCGCCGGTCTGCTTCTTGTGGCGGCCCTGGGCCTTGCACTTTTTGCGCACCGACTCACGGTAGGCCACACGGGGGGCGGTGAGCTCCACATCCACGCCGAACTTGGCCTTCAGCTTGGCCACCACGGCGTCCAGATGCTGCTCGCCCAGGCCGGAGATGATCTGCTGGCCGGTCTCGGCGTCCACGCGGTAGGTCAGGGTGCGGTCCTCTTCCATCAGGCGGGCCAGCGCCGCGCCGATCTTGCCCTCGTCGCCCTTCTTGGTCACGCGGATGGCCATGGACAGGGTGGCGTTGGGGAAGGTGGCGGCGGGCAGGGCGGCCACCCGGGCGGGGTCGCACAGGGTGTCGCCGGTCTGGGCGGCGGAGAGCTTGGTCACCGCGCCGATGTCGCCGGCGGTGATGGAATCCACGTCGGTCTGCTTTTTGCCGCGCATATTCAGCAGCTTGCCGAAGCGCTCGGTCTCGCCGGTGCGGGCGTTCACAAGCCCGGTATCGCCGGTGAGGGTGCCGGAGAGCACCTTCACATAGCTCAGCTTGCCCACGAAGGGGTCGGCCACGGTGCGGAACACATAGGCCGCCACGGGGGCCGCGGGGTCGCACTCCAGCTTCACTTCGTCGCCGCCGGCGGTGAGAGCCACGGGGGCGGGCACCTCGGCGGGGCTGGGCAGCAGGACTTTGAGGTTATACAGCAGCATATCCAGCGCCTGCAGGTTCACGGCGCTGCCGCAGAACACGGGGGTGATCATGCCGCTCTTGCAGCCCTTGGCCAGGCCTTCCACGATCTCCTCGGTGGTGAAGGGCTCGCCGGAGAAGAACTTCTCCATCAGGGCGTCGTCGGTCTCGGCCACGGCCTCGCTCATGGCTTCCACCAGGCCGTCCAGCCGGTGGCCCATCTCGGGCAGGGGCACCTGAATCTGCTTGCCGCCCTCGTACTTGAAGGCCTTCTGGCTGAACAGGTTCACATAGAGCACCGTGCCGTCCTCCTGACGGGTGGGCACCACGCAGGGGCACACCGAGGGGCCGAACTTGGTCTTGAGCTCTTCCAGAATTTTATAGAAATTGGCGTTTTCCAGGTCGGTCTTGCTGACAAAGACCATGCGGCTGCGGCCCAGCTTCTCGGCCAGGCGGTAGGCCTTCTCCGCGCCAACGGTCACACCCGAACGTGCCGAAACGGTGATGAGCACGCTGCCGGCGGCCTGGATGCCCTCGTACTGGCCCAGCTCAAAGTCGAACAGGCCCGGGGTGTCCAGGAAATTCAGCTTCACGTCCTCGTACTCCACAGGCACCACTGCCAGGTTCAGAGACGCGCGGCGCTTTGCCTCTTCGGGGTCAAAGTCGCTCACGGTGTTGCCGTCTTCCACGCGGCCCATGCGCTCCAGCGCGCCGGTGGTGTACAGCAGCGCCTCCACCAGAGTGGTCTTGCCGCAGCCGGCGTGGCCGGCGACCAGGATGTTTCGGATGTTTGTGTTGGCGTAGTTCTTCATTCTAATTAACCCTCTCTTCTACCGCGTGTTTTGCAAAAAGTGTGCGACGGTAGCAATCTAAACAAAATTTTAGCACAGTTTGCATAATTTTTAAAGGATTATTCACGTTAAATGCGGGGGATGCGCCGCACAAAATCCAGGGAAAGCTTTGTGGAATTTGCCTATTGACGGATGATGGATTTGCTCCAAAACACACAAAATCCCCGCCGGGAAAGGCCCGGCGGGGCAGGAAAAATCAATATTTTTTCAAAAGAGGCATGGCCAGAGTGAGCACTGCCCAGGCGGCCTGATAAAGCACCAGAGCCGGCAGGCCCAGCGCGCCGATGCCGCCGGTGAAGGCCAGCAGCAGCGCCAGCACACAGCTGATGCCCACGCCCGCGGCCTGCACGAGGCTGGCCACCTTTTCGCCCCAGGCAGCGCCCGCGGCGGCCCGCAGGCCGCCCACGAAGGAGGCGAAGCTGCCCATGTGGGTCATGCAGCCCTCGCTGGCGGCGGCGTAGGCGGTGTGGGGAGCCAGCAGGCGGCGCTCGGCGCCGGAGAGCACCTTCACGCTGCCCGCGGGCAGGCCGTAGAGCACCGCCAGGCCTTCGCCGGTGAGGTTGAAGTCGTCGCTCTGCACCAGCAGGGACACGCCCTGTTTGCGCAGGTCGGCCAGAGTATCCGCCACCTGGGGGTTGGCCTTGTAGCTCACCAGGAACATGGCGAACAGCCGCCCGCTCACCGCCAGATACACCGGCAGGCGCTTGCCCTTGGTGTAGCGGTTCTCATAGTCCAGGCTGGGGATCTCCAGGCCCTGCTGCTGCATGAAGGCCCGGTTGCCCACGATGACCCGGTTGTTGTTCACCCAGGCGGTGAAGCCGTAGCCGGGCAGGTTCTCCAGATTCTCCACCTTGAAGAGCATCTCGGTCTTGCCCTGGATGATGTTCATGAACACATCCCGCATGGTATCGCAACCCTCGATGAGCACCGAGGCCGCATAGAGGATGGCCAGGTCGATGCGCTGCTTGTCGAAGGTCTTGATGCCGTGCAGCCGCACGCTGGCACCGGGCACCAGGTCCCGGGCGCCCACCACCACCATGTTGGCGCGGCCCAGCTGCTCGTTGGCGGATGCGCCGGGAATGACCGCGCCCACCTGGGCGGCGCTCTTCTGGGCCAGCAGGCTGGGCAGGGCGCTCAGCAGGGTGGCGGCCAGCGGGCCGCCCAGGCACAGCGTGCCCGCCAGGGCGTTGACCGCGGCCACGCCGCCGTGGGCGGCGAACAGGCTGACCAGTGCGCTCACCAGCGCCGCGCCCAGCAAAAGCCAGGTCAGCTTCTGGGCCAGACCGTCGCTGGCACGCTCGGAGAAGCTCTGACGCAGAAAGCCCTTGACCAGAGAGGTGGGCCGATTCAAAAGCAGGCAGGGTTCCGGTTCGCCCATGCCCTGGGCCAGCCGGGCGGTGAGCTCGCTGTCCTGCAGGGTCAGGGTGGCCGTGTGCTCGCTGCCGGCGCTGGCCATGCGGAAGTTGCGCACCACCACGCCCTGCATCACGAAGCGCCCGAAGGCGTCCAAGCAGAGCAGCAGCGCCGCCGGGGCGGCGAAGAGGGTGAGCTTGTCCGCTTCGAACTTATCCGCGCCCACCAGCTGCACCAGCAGCTGGATCAGCGCGCCCACTGCCGCAGCAGCGGGGATGGAATCGGCGCTGGGGCGCGCCCAGACGCCGGGGATGCCGTTTGCGAACACGCGCCAGTTGACGGCGCACACCGCCAGCAGCAGGATCAGCTGCACCGCCAGATAGGCGGCGGGGGCGGTTGCCGGGTCGATGGGCCCGATGGGCGGCAGGGGGCTGGAGCCCACCGCCAGGCCCAGGTAGAGCAGCACCACAGCGAAGATGCCCGAGAGCACCGTGCGCAGCGCCAGCAGACGGCGCGCGCCGTCCAGATCCGCCTGCACCGCGTCGGCGTCGGCGGGGTCCTCGTAATCGTCGATGTATTCCGGTTCTTCCGGCTCGTCGAACACCGTGTCGGCAGGCGCTTCGCCTCCGAAGAGCTTCGGGAAGAAACCGCGTTTGGGGGCTTCTTCTTCCTCCTGGGGCGCTTCTTCCTCGGGCGCGTCGGCGGGCTCCTCCTCAAAGCGGATGCTGCCCGCGGCCTCTTCCAGGTCATCCAGGGGACGGGTGACCTCGTCGTCCAGCCCTTCCAGCTCGATGACGCCGGTGTCGCCGGGGGCGGGCGTCTGCAGGTCACCCAGCGGCCGGGTGGGCTCGCTGCTCATGGGCAGGGCCACCGGCTCCTCCTCCGGCTGGAGCGCGCGGGCGGTGTTGGGGATCATCAGGGTAGGCTCGTCCACCCGGACCTCCCCGGTGCCCTCCAGCTCCTCGTCCTCCTCAAAGCCGGCGTCGTCGTCTTTATGGCGCAGGAAGCGGGCGAAAAAGCCCGGGTGCTGTTCCGGCTCCTCGTCGGGGATGACCGCCACGCTCTCGCTGAAGAACTTCTGGAACTCCGCGTCGAACTGCATCGTCTCGCTGATGGTGCCGGTGAACTGCTGCATCGCGTCCGGTGAGGGCGCGGCGGGCGCGGTCACCGTCTGCTGCACCTGGAGAATGACCTCATCGGTGGGTTCCTCCGCGGCGGGTTTGGGCGCTGCGGGCTTTTCTGCCGGGCGCTGCACCGCCCGCCGGGCGGGTTTGGCTTCCGCGGCGCTCTGCCGGGGGGCCTCCTGCTTTTGCGCGGGCGCCGCCTCCTGGCGGGGAGGCTGCTCTGCCCGTGCGGGCCGGGCCTGGGGAGGCTGCTGCGCCGCGGGCCGGGCCGGTTCTTTCTGCCGGGGCGCCGGGCGCGGTTCCTGCACAGCCGGGGCCGCCTGCGCCGCCGGGGCGGGCGCTTTTTTTGCCGGGGCGGTCTTTTCTTCTCTGGGTGGCAGGGCCACCCGGTCGCTCAGGCCCAGGTCGGCCAGGATCTCATCCACCGCCCGGTCGCTGGCCGGGGCTGCCGCCTGCTGCTGTTTGAGCGTTTCCAGGATCTCGTCCACCGAGCTGGAAAATTTATTGTCTGGCACTGATCGATCCCTCCATGCCTTGTGGGGCGTATGTGTTCAGCGGCGCTGCCGGGCGATCTCGTAGAGGATGATGCCCGCCGCCACCGAGACGTTGAAACTGTCCACGCCGGTGCCGCGCCCGGCCATGGCAAGGCTCACCGCGCCGTCGCACAGCTTGCGCACCAGCGGGCTGACGCCCTTGCCCTCGCTGCCCATCACCAGCGCCACCGCGCCGGTGAGGTCCGCTTTTTCCAGCGGCTGGCCGTCCATGTCGGCGCAGTAGACGAACACGCCCTGCTCTTTTAAGCGTCGGATGCTCTCGCCGATGTTGGCCACCCGGGCCACCGGCAGGCGGGCCGCCGCGCCGGCGCTGCTTTTCAGCACGGTGGGCGTGACCGCCGCGCCGCCCCGTTTCGGGATCACCACGCCGTGGGCGCCGCACAGCAAGGCCGAGCGGATGATCGCGCCCAGATTGTGGGGGTCCTCCACCCCGTCGGCCAGCACCAGGAAGGGAGGCTCGCCCTTGTCCCGGGCGATGGCCAGCAGATCGTCCAGCCCCACATAGGAGATGGAGGACGCATAGGCCGCCACGCCCTGGTGGCTGTCGGTGCCGCAGCTCAGGCGCAGTTTGTTGGGATGGACCCGCTTGACCACCGCGCCCGCCTGTTTGGCCAGGGCGACGTAATAGGAGGCCACTGCCTCGGGCAGGCCCTCGCTGAGAAGGACTGTATCCACCCCGGCGCCGCTTTTCAGCAGTTCGGTGACGGGGTTCTTGCCGTAGACCAGGCTCTGCTCGGGCCCGTTCGTTTCGTGTTTTTCGGGGTTCGTGCGCATGATGACTCCTTTTCAACCGCGGCGCAAAGGGCCGCCTTTCTCTGCCGGTTCCATATACACAGAAAAGTATACCACCCCGCCGCAGGTTTTGCCAGTGTTTGACACAAAGTTTCGGCCTGTTTCGCCCCTCCCCTTTCGCGGCGGACACACCCCGGCGGGATTTTGGGCATTCTTGCAAAAATTTATGCAGAATCTTTGGCGGTAGAAACACCGCAAACGCTTTGTAAAGACCGTTATACACTTCGTAATCCGGTTTTTAACTTTCCACATGTTGAAAACCTTGTGGAAAATGTTAAAAAACGGCCTGTCCGGGGCACTTTTTCCACAGTGCTTTGGGTTTTCAACCCGGTTTTCCACAGCGTTGTTGAAAGTTTTTCCGTAAACAAGGGGTTATAAACGGCCTGTCAATATTGGAATTTCGACGGTTTTTACAGGGATTTTGCCCCTTTTTTCTCTTAAATTTCCTTTGTCGCCGGGGGTTGACTTCGCCCCGTTTGGCCGTTATCGTACAAGACAGAAACTGTTTTGAAAGGAGACGGCCATGCTGCTGTTTGAAACGACCCGGGGGATGGATCTGGACGCCACGCTGGGCTGCGGCCAGACCTTTTTGTGGCGGCCGCTGGAAAGCGGAGGCTGGTCCGGCGTGGCCGCCGGGCGGGCGGTGACGGCCCGCATGGAGGGCGCGGCCCTCATTCTGGACGGCGCAAAGGAAGAGGACCGGGCCTTCTGGGAAAACTACTTTGCGCTGGACATGGACTACCCCGCCCTGCTGGAACGCTTTTGCACCGGCAGCAAGCGCCTTGCGGCGTGTGTGGAGCACAGCCCGGGCATCCGGGTGCTGCGCCAGCCCTTTTTTGAGACGCTGTGTTGCTTCATCATCAGCCAGAACAACAATATCCCCCGCATTGCGGCCATCACCGGGCGGCTGTGCGAGGGGCTGGGCCGGGAACTGCCCGGCGGGCGCTTTTTCTTTCCCGCCCCGGAGGCGCTGGCCGCACGGGAGCCGGAGGATCTTGCCTTTCTGCGGGCGGGCTGGCGGGCGGAGTATCTCATCGACGCGGCCCGCAAGGTGGCCTCGGGGCAGGTGAGCGAGGCGGAGCTGGCGGCTCTGCCCGACGCCGAGGCCCGGGAGCTTTTGATGACCGTGAAGGGCGTGGGGCCCAAGGTGGCGGACTGCGTGCTGCTCTACAGTCTTTCCCGCTGGAGCGTGGTGCCCATGGACGTGTGGATGAAGCGGGCGATGGCGCGGCTGTTCCCCCGGGGCGCGCCGGTTTGCTGCCGACCGTATCAGGGCATCGCCCAGCAGTTCATCTTTGACTATGCACGGGCCAGCCTTCCCCGCGGAAAAGCAGACAAAAAAACCGCAAAACCGCGCCGCGGCGATTGATTTTGGCCGTCTGATGGGGTATACTGTTTTAGGATTGCATCCAGTCAAACGATCGGAGGTCATAAATATGTTAGTTTCCGCTACTGAAATGCTGAAAAAGGCCCGTGACGGCCACTATGCCGTGGGTCAGTTCAACATCAATAACCTGGAGTGGACCAAGGCCGTTCTGCTCACCGCGCAGGAGATGAACAGCCCGGTGATCCTGGGCGTGTCTGAGGGCGCAGGCAAATACATGACCGGTTACAAGACCGTGGCCGCTATGGTGAAGGCCATGGTGGAGACCCTGAACATCACCGTGCCCGTGGCTCTGCACCTGGATCACGGCAGCTACGAAGGCGCCAAGGCCTGCCTGGAGGCCGGTTTCTCCAGCATCATGTTCGACGGCAGCCACTACCCCATCGACGAGAACGTGGCCAAGACCACCGAGCTGGTGAAGCTGGCTCATGAGATGGGCGTTTCCGTGGAGGCCGAGGTGGGCTCCATCGGCGGCGAAGAGGACGGCGTCGTGGGCGCCGGCGAAGTGGCCGACCCCGCCGAGTGCAAGCGCATCGCTGACCTGGGCATCGACTTCCTGGCCGCCGGCATCGGCAACATCCACGGCAAGTACCCCGCCAACTGGAAGGGCCTGGACTTCGACGCTCTGGAGAAGATCCACAACGCTACCAACGGCATTCCCCTGGTGCTGCACGGCGGCACCGGCATCCCCGCTGACATGATCAAGAAGGCCATCAGCCTGGGTGTTTCCAAGATCAACGTGAACACCGAGTGCCAGCTGAGCTTCGCCGCCGCCACCCGCGAGTACATCGAGGCGGGCAAGGATCAGCAGGGCAAGGGCTTCGACCCCCGCAAGCTGCTGGCCCCCGGCTTCGAGGCCATCAAGGCCACCGTTAAGGAGAAGATGGAGCTGTTCGGCAGCGTGAACAAGGCGTAAGCCTCCTTTTCCATTGAACCGAAAAGACCGCCCCCGATGGGGGCGGTCTTTTTTTGCGGTCACTTATCCGGGAAGTAGTCGTGCAGGTCCAGCAGCGTGCCGTCCTGGCGGACCTCCACGTGGCACTGTACGCCGGTGGTGTTGCCGGTGGAGCCCACCGTGCCGATTTTCTGGCCCTGCTCCACCACGTCCCCTTCGGCCACGTCGATGCTCTCCAGATGGGCGTAAAGGGTGGAAAGGCCGTTCCCGTGGTCGATCTCCACCACGTTGCCGTAGCTGTAATGCCACTGGGCCATGGATACGGTGCCCGCCGCCATGGCCAGCACTTCACTGCCGCGGGTTGCCATCAGGTCGGCACCTTTATGCTGGCCGATCTTCCAACGGCTGACGCCGGTGTAGTCCGGCACCGGCCAGATAAACCCTTCTGGTTGCTCCCCGTCGCCGGCCGGCACAGCGCTTTGGGAAGCGGGCGGCACACTGTCCGCTTCAGCGCCGCTTTGGGAGGCGGGCGGCGGTGTGCTGTCCGCTTCAGAGGCACTTTGGGCTACGGATGTCTGCGAGGCCGAGTCCGGCGCGTCCTGCTCTTGCGAGGACGACGTGCTGGCCAGCGGCTGGGGCGAGGCGCTGCTCACCGGGGCGGACACCGGCGTGTCGGAGGCGGAAAGGCCCGCCGACGCGCAGGCGGTGAGGCAGAGAGCGGCGGCCAGCGCCGCGGCCACCCCGGCGGTGAGACGGCGGCCGGGGGCCGCGGGGTGCAGCAGGGCGATGAGCCGAGCCTTCATCTCTTTTTGGGCGCCGCCCAGGCCCGCCGCGCCGGCAGGCAGGGGACGGCTTTGGGCCGCATCCAGCAGAAGGAGGCCGTAGGCGCGGCGGTCGGCTTCGTCCAGGCCGTCAGCTGCTTTTGCGTCACAGGCGTATTCACAGGCCCGGCTCCAGCGGGCCGCGTGGAACGCGCACAGCGGATCGAACCAGTGCAGCCGGCAGCACCAGCGCAACAGCGCTTTGGTCCACAAATCGCCCCGGCTCAGATGGGCGGCTTCGTGGCGCAACGCCAGTTCCAGCCGGGTCAGGGGCATCTCTTCCGGCAGATAGAGCACCGGGCGCACAAGGCCGGTCATCACCGGGCCGGCAAGGCCGGGGCAGACCCGCAGCCGGGGCGCACGGGCCACGCCCGCCTGGGCGCACACTTCCTGCCACAGCACTTCCCGCTCCCCTTCCACCGGGACGGAGAGACGCGCAAGGCCGCGGACAAAGCGCAGGTAACGCACCCACTGCCACAGGGTACAGCCCACCACCCCTGCGGCCCAGATCCAGGGCAGCGCCGCCAGTACCAGAGCCGCCGGGGCCGCCGCGGGAGCCGCGGCGGCTGCCGCGGCAGGCAGAGCCGCCGGGGCGGCGCTTTGGGCGGTGCGGGCCGCCGTGTTCAGTGCCTGGCCCACCGGGGCCAGCGGGGCAGCCACCGGGGCGGGCTTTGCGGCGAAGAGCAGCGACAGCACCGCGCCCACCGGCACCAGAAAGAAGGGGAAGGCCGCCGCCAGCGCCCACGCCCGGGCCGCGGGCCGCTGCTTGTTCAGCAGGGGTGAGAGGGCCAGACAGGCCAGCACAGCCAGCGCCCCCGCCGCCGAGAGAGGCAGCACCCAGCGGTAGAACAGTTCACTCACGTCCCTTCACCTCCTCGTCCAGCCAGGCCCGCAGCTCCGCCAGTTCCCCGTCGGAGAGGCCCTTTCCGTCGTACAGCGCCGCCACCATGCTCTTGACGCTGCCGCTGTAATACCGGCCCAGCAGTTCCCGGGCCGCGTCGGCGCGGTAGTCGGCGGCGCTCACCAGCGGGCGGTAGAGGTTCTGTTTGCCCTGCTTTTCCACCGCCAGCGCCCCCTTGTTCACCATGCGGGCCAGGAAGGTGAGCAGGGTGGAGGGCTTCCAGCCCTTTTCCTCCAGCCGTTCGGTGAGCTGCGCCGCCGTGACCGGCGCACCCAGCTCCCAGACCTTTTCCATGATCTCCAGTTCCGCGTCGGAGAGTTTCATTTTCCTTCGCCTCCATATTCTACATCTTGTCGACGATTTAATACTACACGATGTAGAAGATAAATGCAACCCCCGCACACCGATTTTCACAGTTTTTTCAAAGGGGCAGGGCAACCTCCGGCGGGGAACCGAAACAAGCAACAAAAAGCGCACCCGCACGGCCCGCCGGGCCGCGCAGGAGCGCCTGTTTCTTTTTATCAAACCGCCTTTTCCAGCGCCAGCACCGCCACGGTGATGTCGTCCGGGCGGGTACTGCGGCTCACCCGTACCTTAGCCATGTCCGCCAGGATACGGGCGGTCTCGGCGGGAGTGCTGCCCGTTGCGGCGCACAGTTCCAGCTGCTGACAGATCCAGCCGGGGCCGTCCACCAGCGCGCCGTCGCTCACCAGCACCACCATCTCCTTCTCCCGCAGGGTCAGGGTGTGCTGCCCGCCCACCACGCTGCTCAGGATACCCACCGGCAGGCCCGCGGCCTCCACCGGCTCGGCCTTGCCGCCCCGCACCAGAAAGGTGGGGCAGGCCCCCGCCTTGTAAAGGCTGGCGCGCCCGGTGTAGAGGTCTACGCTCACCAGATCCAGCGTGGCGGCGCTCTCCTCGTCGCTCTTGAGGGCCAGCGCCACATTCACCAGCCTTGCGGCGCTCTCGGCGGCAAAGCCCGCGTTCAGCAGCTTTGCCGCCAGCGTGCAGGCCAGCGTGCCGTCGATGGCGGCGGGCCGCCCCACCCCCATGCCGTCGCAGAGAAGCAGGTGGGCGCTGCCGAAGGCGTCGCAGAACTGCTCCACCGCGTCGCCGCAGGCGTCCTCCTGGGCCGCGTGGGCTGCCAGACCGAACACCGGGTCGTACACCGCTTTCTCAGTGAGGGTGAGGGTGGTGACTGGGCCGGTGTGGTCCACCCCCAGCGGGGCCAGCGCCCGGTGGCAGATGGCCGCCGCCTCTTTGCCCAGCTCCGCCAGCTCTTCCTCGGAGAAGGCGGTGCGGCTGACGCTCACCGTCCCCCGTAGCCGCCCGGAGGCGTCGTAGCCCAGCTGGGTCTCCAGCGGTTCCAGCCCCATGGAAGCCAGCAGCGCCGCCAGCCGCGCGGTCTTGCCCTCGTCGGGGGCCACCGTCTGCCCCAGCTGGCTGGCCATCTGGCCCAGCGCCTGGGCCATGGCAGTGTACTGCTCGGTGAGGGCGCTGCGCATGGCCTGGGCCCGCACCCGGCTCTCCCGCCGGCTGCGGTAGAGGGTATAAGCCCGCCCCGCCGCGCTGCACAGCTCCACCGGGTGCACACAGCGGCAGAACTGCCCCGGCAGCTGTTCCAGCGCCGCCCGGCCCTGCTGTTCCAAAATGGGTTTCAGCCGCAGAAAGCCGTCCACTGTGTCGGAGTAGTGCTCCACCCAGCAGCGCTCCCGCTGGCCGCAGCCCCGGCAAAGCTCCTCGGCCACATGGTCCATCACCCAGTTGTAACTCTCTCCCCGCTTGGGCAGCGTTTTGTAAACGCCGTCCACCGTGTCCGCGATGCCGGTGAGGGCCTGAGCCACATGTTCCAGCTGGCCCACGGCGCTGGCCACCCGGGGGCGGGCGGCGCTCTCGCTCACCGGCTCCGCCTGGCCGGGCAGAGCCGCCAGCCAGGGCCGGGGCAGCGCGAAAAAGGCGGCCTCAGCCAGCACCGCACTGGCCAGAAAGCCCAGCAGCTGCTCCGGCGCGGGAGCGGCCAGACTGCACACCACCGCCGTGCCCAAAAACACCGCTCCGCTGCCCATCCGCTCGCCGGGGGTGAAGAAGGCTGCCGCCAGGCAGCCTGCCGCCACGCCCAAACCTGCAAAGGCCAGTTCCGGGTCAGCGGCGGTGACCATGGCCGCGCCCGCCGTGCACAGGGCGGCGCAGTCCCGCACCCGGCCCCGGTAGGCCAGCCACAGCCCCGCTGCTGCCAGCACCGTCACAGCGGGCTCCAGCGGGCCTGCGGGAAGGATGCAGAGGGCGGGCAGGGCCAGCATAGCCAGCGGGAAGGCTTGTCCCGCCAGTGGAGCGGAGGGGCGGGGCCGTGCCTTGGCTGTTTTTGCCAGAGCCAGGCCGCCCCCCGCCGCCAGGACCGCCGCCCCCAGGGTGGCAAAAGCGGCTGCCGGGGTAGACAGCCCCGCCAGTGAGAGCATCAGCTGCACCAGCAGCAGGGTGCCGCTGCCCGCCACAGCGGCGGGCCAGAAGGTGGTGCGGAAGAGCCAGCGCCCCGCCAGAGCCGACGCCAGGGCCGCCAGCCAGCGCAGGCTGTCCACCGGGTCCAGCAGAGCGAGATAGCCCAGAGCCGCCCCCGCCGCAGCGCTCTGGACCCAGCTCTGCCCCACCCCCAGCACCAGCGACAGGCCGAAGGGGTGCAGTCCGCCGAAAACGCCCCCCGCCGCCAGGGCAAAGCCGCCGCCGCCCGCTGCCAGCTGCCACAGGACGGGGCCCGCTTCCTCCAACCGGCGGCGCAGGCGCAGGGTGCGCAAGTGTTCGTTCATCTTCCTCCACCTCGTTTTTCTTCCTTGGTTGTCAGCGCGGCGGCGGCCCGGGAACTATGTACGGCGGGCCGCCGCGACTGCTGTGGTACCACCGGCAGCCATTCGCCGCCGGCATTCGTCCACAGTATATGCTCCTGTCCCTTCGCTTTTTGCCGCAGGCCGTCGCAACGGCAAAATGTGTCAAAACCTTCCCTTTCCTCCCCTCTTCGGCGGGCGGCCATTGTCTTTTGCCCGTCAAGGAGGGCGCGGTATGGAACTTGTTCTCCGACCCGCCGGCCGCCAGGACGCGGCGGTGCTCGCCGCCATTTACAATTCAAACCCGGAGTTTCTGCTCCACCATCTGGGCCGGGATCGAGTGGACGAAGCCTTCCTGCTGTCGGAACTGGAGGAGATGGTCGGGGCGGGATTTGTCACCCTGCTCATCACCCAGGGCCGGGACGGACCCGCCCTGGCCGCCGCCGATGTGCGGGGCGGCGAGGAAGCCTATCTCTCCCTGCTCATCCTGCACCGCGACGCCCAGGGGCACGGACTGGGGCGTCAGTGCGCGGCGCTGCTGGAAGAGCATCTGCGCGCCGGCGGCAGCCGCCGGGTGCGCATCGATGTGGTGGACGATCACCCCGGCAATCCCCTGCCCTTCTGGCGGCGGATGGGCTACGAAGGCAGCCAGCGGGTGGCTCTGACCTGGGGCGACAAGACCAGCAGCGCGCTGGTGCTGCGCAAGGAGCTGTGCCCCCTGCCTTGACTTTTCCGCCCTGCGGGGAGATAATGAGACCAAACAAACCGGGCGGCCAAATCTTCGGCTGCCCTTTCAAAAGGAGCATGGAACAAATGAAGATCGCTATCCCCTATGAGGCCGGTCAGGTCTTTCAGCACTTCGGCCACAGCCCCGCCTTCATGGTCTATGAGGTCGAGGCCGGCAAGGTGGTGAGCAGCACCCTGCTGCCCACCAATGGCAGCGGCCACGGTGCTCTGGCGGGCCTGCTGGCGGCCAATCAGGTGAACGCCCTGGTCTGCGGCGGCATCGGCGGCGGCGCCCGCACCGCGCTGGCCACGGCGGGCATCGCAGTGTATGCCGGGGTCACCGGCAGCGCCGACGCTGCCGCTGCCGCGCTGGCCTCTGGAAGCCTGACCTTTGACCCGAACGCTGTCTGCGCTCATCACGAGCACCACGGCGAGGGTCACGACTGCGGCAGCCACGGCCATGACTGTGGCGGGCACTGCGGCGGCTGAGCCTGCATTGCAAAAAGAAAAGCCCTGACCGTTCCCGGTCAGGGCTTTTTTGCGCCAAATTGTTTTACGATTTGTATTAAATCGACGGATTATTTCACACCGTAGCGCTGCAGCAGAGCTTCGATCTTGGCGTGAGGATCGATGATGTTGCTCACGCTCATGTCGTGGTTGATGGCGGCCACAAAGTAAGCGATGTACTTGGACACGTCCACCTCGTGGAACCACTCGCGGCTGAGCAGGTCGGGGGTGCGGTAGGTCAGGTTGGTGCCGAACACGCCGCTGATGATGCCGTCGGCGTAGGCCTTGTCGAACTCGGCCAGGCCGGCGGTGAAGATGGCGTAGGTGGCGTTGCAGAAGATGCGCTTGGCGCCCCGCTTCTTCAGCTCGTAGCCGATGTCCAGCATGCTCTCGCCGGAGGAGATGATGTCGTCGGCGATGAACACGTCCTTGCCTTCCACGCTCTCGCCCAGGTACTCATGGGCAACGATGGGGTTGCGGCCGTTCACAACGCGGCTGTAGTCGCGGCGCTTGTAGAACATGCCCAGGTTCACGCCCAGCACGCTGGCGTAGTACATGTTGCGGTTGATGGCGCCCTCGTCCGGGCTGATGACCATGAAGCTGTCGGGGGTGGGCTTGAAGTCGGGGATGTGCTTGAACATCGCCTTCATCACCTGGTAGGTGGGCATCACGTTGTCCATGCCCATCAGAGGCACCGCGTTGGACACGCGGGGGTCGTGGGCGTCAAAGGTGATGATGTTGGTCACGCCCATGCTCTGCAGCTCCTGCAAGGCGTAAGCGCAGTCCAGACTCTCGCGGTAGGTGCGGCGGTGCTGGCGGCTGCCGTAGAGCAGCGGCATGATGACGGTGATGCGGTGAGCCTTGCCGCTGGCGGCCTGGATCAGCCGCTTCAGGTCCTGATAGTGGTCGTCGGGGCTCATGCTGTTTTCCGAGCCGAACAGCCGGTACTTGCAGCTGTAGTTGCCCACGTCCACAACGAAGTAGAGGTCGTCACCGCGCACAGTGTCCTTGATCACGCCCTTGCCGTCGCCGGAAGAGAAACGGGGGCACTCGCTGGGAATGATGAAGGTCTCTTTGTTGAGGCCCTTCCGGTTGGCCCAGCGGACCAGATGGCTGTCGATCAGCGCGGTCAGTTCGTGTGCGCCGGGGGTGGCAATGAGGCCGAGGTCTGCAACGCCGTTGCCGTCAATAAAAAACTCGGTGCCGCTGTGCTGCTGCTCCATCACAAGAAACAACTCCTGTTCTTTTTTTCGATTCCTGCCCCGGCAAAGCCGGGTCGTACATGATTACACCAACATATTAACATACTTTTTACCAAAGGAACAGCACTCCGCGCATTTTTCGGCATTTTCTGCGCCCCGCCCACGCTGTACGACCGCAGTGGGGCACAAATTTGGAGATATTGCCCAAAAGCGCGCTGTTTGTCTCTCCTTCGAAAAGAGAGCCGCCCCTGTTCCCAAAAGAACAGAGGCGGCGAAAAAGCCGTTAGGCGCTGCGATCAGACCAGCTCAATGATGGCCATCTCAGCGGCGTCGCCGCGGCGGGGGCCGATCTTGACGATGCGGGTGTAGCCGCCGTTGCGGTCAGCATACTTGGGGCCGTACTCGTCGATGACCTTCTTGGCCACGGTCTCCTTGGTGATGTAGGAGTAGACCTGACGCTTGGCGTGCAGCTCTTCCTTCTTCCCCAGGGTCACCATCTTCTCGGCCATGGAACGAACTTCCTTGGCACGGGTGACGGTGGTCTCGATCTTGCCGTTCTCAAACAGGTAGGTGACCATGGCACGCAGCATGGCGTTGCGGTGCTCGCTGGTTCTGCCGAGTTTTCTGGTACCGGGCATCCCGTTTCACTCCTTTGCTGTAATTACTCGTCGTCTTTGGTAAGGGTAAAGCCCAGAGAATCAAGCTTGGCCATGACCTCTTCCAGGCTCTTGCGGCCGAGGTTGCGGACCTTCATCATCTCGTCCTCGGACTTGTTGATCAAATCTTCCACGGTGTTGATGCCCGCGCGCTTCAGGCAGTTGAAGGAACGCACCGAGAGATCCAGCTCTTCGATGGTCATCTCCAGGGCCTTCTCCTTGCCCTTGTCGTCCTTCTCCACCATGATCTCCGCGCCGATGGCCTCCTCGGACAGGTTCACGAAGAGGTTCAGATGCTCGGTGAGCACCCGGGCAGCCAGGCTCACCGCCTCTTTGGCGTTGATGGTGCCGTCGGTCCAAACCTCGATGGTGAGTTTGTCGTAGTCGGTGATCTGGCCAACGCGGGTGTTCTCCACGGTGTAGTTGACCTTCAGGACAGGGGTGTAGATGCTGTCGACAGGCAGAACGTTCAGATCGTTCTTCTCCATCAGCAGCTGCTTGTTGCGCTCAGCGGGCACATAACCCCGGCCCTTGTCGAAGGTGAGCTCCATCACGAGCTTGCCGCCTTCGTCCAGGGTGGCGATATGCCATTCGGGGTTGAGCACCTCGATCTCATCGCTGGGTTTGATGCTGCCAGCAGTAACTTCACACTCACCGGACGCCTCGATGCGAACGGTGACAGGGCCGTCGGCGTAGATCTTGGCGGCAATGCCTTTGAGGTTCAGAACGATCTCGGTCACGTCTTCCTTGACGCCGGGGATGGTGCTGAACTCGTGAACAACGCCGTCGATCTTAACGCTGGTGACGGCTACACCGGGAAGCGACGAGAGCAGGACACGCCGTAAGCTGTTGCCCAAGGTGGTACCGAAGCCACGCTCCAGCGGTTCCACGACAAACTTGCCGTAGCGTCCGTCGGGCGACAGGCTCGCGGTATCGATTCTGGGGCGTTCGATCTCCATCATAGTTAAATCCTCCCTTGGTGGCCGGCCCCGGAAGGCCGGCCGATAGTGTTCGCTTTCCCTTGGGTGAGTTTGTTACTTGGAGTACAACTCAACGATCAGGTGCTCGGCCACATCGAAGTCGATGTCGGCGCGGTCCGGCAGCTTGTCGACCACGACGCTCATCTTCTCGAGGTCCTTGGTCATCCAGCCGGGCACAGGGCGGGAGGCATTCTTCTCAGCGCACTCCTTCAGCTTGGCGCAGTCGGTGGTCTTGACTTCCACCTTGTCGCCGGCGCTCAGGAGGTAGGAGGGGATGTTGACGATCTTGCCGTTCACGGTGAAGTGACGATGCAGGACCAGCTGACGGGCTTCCTTGCGGCTCATGGCGAAGCCGGCGCGGTAGACAACGTTGTCCAGGCGGCTCTCCAGGATGCGCAGCAGGTTCTCACCGGTCATGCCGCTCTTGCGCTCGGCCATGTCAAAGTAGTGGGCGAACTGGCTCTCCAGAACGCCGTAGTAACGCTTCGCCTTCTGCTTGGCGCGCAGCTGCAGGCCATACTCGCTGACCTTCTTGCGCACCTGGCCGGCGCCATGCTGGCCGGGCACAAAGCTGCGGCGCGCGAACGCGCACTTATCGGAATAGCAGCGCTCGCCTTTCAAAAACAGTTTCTGACCTTCGCGGCGGCACTGACGGCACACTGCGCCTGTATATCTTGCCATTCTTGTTCCTCCTTAAAAATCAGATGCGGCGACGCTTGGGCGGGCGGCAGCCATTGTGGGGGATGGGGGTCACGTCCTTGATCATGTTGACCTCCAGGCCGGTAGCCTGCAGCGCGCGGATGGCGGCTTCGCGGCCGGCGCCGGGGCCCTTGACGTAGACCTCAACGGTCTTCATGCCATGCTCCATGGCCACCTTGGCAGCAGCCTCGGCCGCAGACTGAGCGGCGAAGGGAGTGCTCTTGCGGGAGCCACGGAAGTTCAGGCCGCCGGAGCTGGCCCAGGAAACGGTGTTGCCCTGCGTATCGGTAATGGTAACGATGGTATTGTTAAAGGTGCTCTGGATATGAGCAGCGCCACGCTCGATGTTCTTGCGCTCGCGCCGCTTGGTACGCACAGCGCCCTTCTTAGCAGCAGCTTTAGTTGCCATTTCTCATGCTCCTCCTTACTTCTTCTTGTTCGCGACGGTGCGCTTCGGGCCCTTGCGGGTACGAGCGTTGGTCTTGGTGCGCTGGCCGCGAACGGGCAGCCCCTTGCGATGACGAACGCCACGGTAGCACTGGACTTCCACCAGGCGCTTGATGTCCAGCGCCACGTTGCGGCGCAGGTCGCCTTCCACGATGACGTTGTTCTTGTCCAGATACTCACGGATCAGACCTTCCTGCTCAGCGGTCAGGTCCTTCACGCGGGTGTCGGGATCGATGTTGGTAGCCGCCAGGATCTTCTTGGCGGTGCTGGGGCCAATGCCATAGATGTAAGTCAGGCCTACTTCGACCCGCTTTTCGCGGGGCAGGTCAACGCCGGCAATACGTGCCATAGTTTCAAAAACCTCCTAAAATAACATCCCATGTCCGTGTCGGGGGCTGCGCCGGGAATCTACGCACTTGCCCCCCAAGCGCTGGGGGGCCTTAGCCCTGGCGCTGCTTATGCTTGGGGTTTTCGCAAATGACCATCACGCGACCTTTGCGCTTGATGACCTTGCATTTTTCGCAGATGGGTTTCACGGAAGGCTTAACCTTCATGCTGATGAACCTCCTTTGTGACTTGGGCGCTTTACTTCGAGCGCCAGGTGATGCGCCCCTTGGTCAGATCGTAGGGCGACATTTCCAGTGTAACCTTGTCTCCGGGCAGGATGCGGATGAAGTTGGTCCGCAGTTTGCCGGAGATGTGCGCCAGCAACCGATGGCCGTTTGCCAGCTCCACCCGGAAGGTGGCGTTGGGCAGCGCCTCAACAACGGTGCCCTCAACTTCGATGACGTCTTCTTTAGACAAGCTCTTCCCTCCTCATGGTTTTGCGGGGTGCTGGGCGTCGAACGCCTTCACCGCCGCTGCGAGCTGTTTGTCGGTTGCAAGGCTTTCGCCCCGCAGAACGGTTGCGGTGGGGGCCACATGCCTTATCTTTTTGGCTTTGGGCCGATCCAGTTTGCGCAGACTTCCGTCTGCGAGAAAAAGCATCTGGCCTTGTATGCCGATCACCGCAAAGGTCCGGTTTTTGTCCCGGCCGGCTTTCGAGCGGACCAGCTGGCCTTTTACAAAGTCCATTCCGGGCCCTCCCATGCTTTGGTCAGAACTTCCGGACCTGCGGCGGTGATGGCGACCGTATGCTCGAAGTGAGCGGAAAGGCCGCCGTCCGCCGTTGTCACCGTCCATCCATCGGCCCCCGTCACCACGGAGTAGTGCTTCTGGTTGACCATGGGTTCAATGGCAAGGGTCATGCCCGCCACCAGGCGGGGGCCCCGGCCCGCGGGCCCGAAATTGGGCACCTCCGGGTCTTCGTGGAGCTCTTTGCCCACGCCATGGCCCACGAAACTGCGAACGACCGAGAAGCCGTTTTCCTCGACATAGGTCTGCACCGCGTTGCTGATGTCGCCCACCCGCGCGCCGGACACCGCGGCGGCAATGCCGCGGTGCAGCGACTCACGCGTGACCTCCAGCAGACGCCGGGCCTCCAGGTCCAGCTTGCCGCACCCGAAGGTGCAGGCATTGTCGCCGTTGAAGCCGCCCCAGGCAGCCCCTGTGTCGATGCTGATGATGTCGCCCGGCCGGATCACCTTTGCATGGCTGGGGATGCCGTGGATCACTTCGTCGTTGACGCTGATGCACGCGGTGCCCGGGAAACCATACAGGCCCTTGAAGTTGGGCTTGGCGCCCTGCCGTTTGATAAAGTCGAAGATGATTTTGTCGATCTCGGCGGTGGTGATACCGGCCTCGATCGCTTCGCCGCCGTGCCGCAGCGCCAGAGCGCTGATCTCGCAGGCCCGACGCATGGCGGCAAGTTCCTTGGCGTTTTTAAGCTGGATCACGCGTTACGCCTCCAGTGCTTTCAGCAGGAGAGCGGTGGTGTCGGCAACGGTGTCCTGCCCTTCCACAACCACCAGCTTGCCGCGCTGACGGTAGAAATCCACCAGCGGCTCGGTCTGCTCATGGTAGGCGGCCAGCCGGTCGCGCACGGTGGCGGGCTCGTCGTCCTTGCGGACGATCAGAGGCCCGCTGCACCGGTCGCACCGGTCAGGCTCGCGGCTGGGCTTGAACTCCAGATGGTAGGAAGCCCCGCAGGCAGAGCACACACGCCGGCCGGAAAGCCGCCGCATGATCACTTCGTCAGCCACCTCCAGGTCCACCACCTTGTCGATGGCCACGCCCATCTGCTCCAGAGCCTCCGCCTGGGCGACCGTGCGGGGCACGCCGTCCAGGATGAAGCCCTTTTCGCAGTCGGGCTGGGCCAGACGCTCTTTGATGATCCCGATGATGACATCGTCGGGGACAAGCGCGCCGCTGTCCATAAAGGATTTCGCTTTCAGCCCCATCTCGGTGCCGTTTTTCACGGCTTCACGCAGGATGTTACCGGTGCTGATGGCCGGAATGCCCAGCTTATCGCAGACGATCTCGGCCTGGGTGCCTTTGCCGGCGCCCGGAGCGCCCAGAAGAATCAGATTCATGCTCGTTTGTCCCCTTTCTGTTTTGTGTTTCGCGTCAGAGCTTACTCAAGGAAGCCCTTGTGATGCCGCATCAGCATGTAGCTTTCCATGTTGCGGCCGGTGTCCAGCGCCACGCCCACGACGATCAGCAGGCTGGTACCGCCCAGCTGAATGTTCACGCCGGTGACGTTGCCCAGCACGATGGGCAGCACCGCGACGATGCCAAGGAACACAGCGCCGATCAGGGTGATCTTGGACAGGCTCCTGGTGATGAAGTCGCTGGTGGGCTTGCCCGGGCGGATGCCGGGGATCGCGCCGTTGTTCTTGCGCAGGTTGTTGGCGATCTCAACGGGGTTGTACTGAATGGCCACGTAGAAGTAGTTGAAGGCCAGGATCAGCAGCAGGTAGATCACAGCGTAGAGCACGCTGTTATAGTTGAACACGTTGAAGAAAGCCACCCAGAAAGAGCTCTTGACCTGCAAGAGGCTGCCGATCATGTTGGGGATGCTGCACAGGGTGCTGGCGAAGATGACGGGCATAACGCCGCTCATGTTCACCTTGATGGGAATGTGGCTCGCCTGACCGCCGTACATCTTGCGGCCCACCACACGCTTGGCGTACTGCACCGGGATGCGGCGCTCGCCGTTGGTGAGGATGACCACGAACACCACCGCGGCGATCGCCAGGATGGCGATGACGGGGATGTAGACGTAGTACTGGGGCTTGCCGTCAGCAGCTTCGGCCAGCAGGGCCCGCAGGCTGCCGATGAGGTCGCTCCAGCGGGAGATGATGCCCACAAAGATCAGCAGCGAAACGCCGTTGCCGATGCCCTTGTCGTCGATCTGCTCGCCCATCCAGGTGAGCAGCTGGCTGCCGGCGGCGAAGCTCAGCACGATAACAACAGCGCTGAACCAGGCCTCCCAGCCGGTGTTGTAGGCCAGCACGCCCCAGCTGCGCAGCACCATGTAGTAGCCAATGCTCATGGCCACGCCGATGCCGGCGCCGGTGTAGCGGGTGATGCGGGTCAGCTTGCGCCGGCCCTCCTCACCCTCTTTGCTCAGCCGCTCCAGGGCGGGGATCGCCACGGTGAGCAGCTGAATGATGATGGAGGCGTTGATATAGGGCGATACGCTCAGGGCGAAGATCGCGCACTGGCTCAGCGCGCCGCCGCTCATCATGTTCAGGTAATCCAGCATGTTGCCGCTGCCGCCCAGCTGGCGGAACAGCTCCAGCGCGTCCACGTTGACGTAGGGCACGCTGATGGCGCAACCCAGCCGGAAGATCACGAGGATCATCAAGGTGAACAGGATCTTTTTACGCAGTTCGGGGATCTTCCACGCATTGCGGAACGTATCGAACACCTTAGATCACCTCGGCCTTTCCGCCTGCCTTCTCGATCTTTTCTTTGGCAGTGGCGGTGTAGGCCGCCAGCTGAACGGTCAGGGCTTTGGTCAGTTCGCCATTGCCCAGCACCTTCACGCCGTCCAGGCTCTTCTTGATCAGACCGGCTTCCACCAGGGCCTTGGTGTCAACCACGGCACCGGCTTCGAACTTGGCCTCCAGGTCGCTGACCTTAACGGTAGCATACTCGGTGGCGAAAATGTTGTTGAAACCGCGCTTGGGCAGGCGGCGCTGCAGCGGCATCTGGCCGCCTTCGAAGCCGGCCTTCTTGACGCCGGACCGGGCCTTCTGGCCCTTGTGGCCGTAACCAGCGGTCTTGCCGTTGCCGCTGCCGTGGCCGCGGCCCTTGCGCTTCGCTGCCACGTTGGAGCCGGCGGCGGGCTTTAATTCATGAAGCTTCATCTGCTTGCACCTCCTTGCTGTTACGCTTTGGTGACCACGACCATGTGGCTGATCTTGGCGATCTTGCCGGCGGTCTGGGCGTTGTCGGGCTGAACGGTGACGTCGCCGATCTTCTTCAGGCCCAGGCTCTTGGCGGTGGCGATCTGCTTTTCGCCGCGGCCGGAGAGGCTCTTGACCAGCTTCACGGTCACGGTGCCGGCCTTGACTTCCGCCTTCTTGGCGGTCTTCTTGGCGGCGGGCTTCGCCTCGCCGTCGGCCGCCTTCTTGGTGGTCTTCTTGGCGGCGGGCTTGGCCTCGCCGTCAGCCGCTTTCTTCGCAGCGGGCTTCTTGGCCGCGCTGGCCTTCTTGGCGGCGGGCTTCTTCTCGGCGGCAGCCTCGGTGGCCGCTACCTTCTTCTCGGTTTCTGCCATTGTAAGCTACCTCCTTAACCCAGAATCTCTTTCACGGTCTTGCCGCGCTTGGCAGCAACTTCCTCGGCGCTGACCAGACGGCACAGACCGTCGAAGGTAGCGGTGACCACGTTGCAGGGGTTGTTGGAGCGCAGGCACTTGGTACGGATGTCCTTGATGCCGGCCACTTCCAGGACCGCACGAACGGGGCCGCCGGCGATCACGCCGGTACCGGGGGCGGCGGGACGCATCAGGATGCGGCCGGCGCCGAACTCGCCCACGATCTCGTGGGGGATGGTGGTGCCCTTCATGTTGATCTTGTGCATGTTCTTCTTGGCAGCCTCGAGACCCTTGCGGATCGCCTCGGGAACCTCGCCAGCCTTGCCCATGCCAAAACCGATGGTGCCCTTGCCGTCGCCAACGACAACCAGAGCGCTGAACTTCATCACGCGGCCGCCTTTAACGGTTTTGGATACGCG
>DXBV01000099.1 GCA_019116345.1 Candidatus Allofournierella merdipullorum
GTTCGTTTTCAGAGGGATCGTGTTGTTACATCGCCTTGCGGAACATGTCGATGATGTCCTGCTTGGTGCCCTTGCGGGGGTTGGAGAAGGCGTTGCCGTCCTTCAGGGCGTTGGTGGCCATCAGGTCGAAGTCCTCTTCCTTCACGCCCATCTGCGCCAGGCCGCTGGGAATGCCCACATCCTCGGCCAGCTCGCGCATGGCGTCCACCGCCAGATGGGCGGCTTCCATCACCGACAGGCCGTCCACGTTCTTGCCCATGAACACGGCGATGTCCCGGAATTTCTCGGGGTTGGAGATGAGGTTGTACTCCTCCACGGTGGGCAGCAGCATGGCGTTGGCAACGCCGTGGGCCATGTCGTACTGGCCGCCCAGCTGATGAGCCATGGCGTGCACATAGCCCAGGTTGCCGTTGTTGAAGGCAAGACCCGCCAGATAGGAGGCGTAGGCCATGTTCTCGCGGGCCTTCACGTTGGCGCCGTTGGCCACCGCCTGGCGCAGGTTCTCGGCGATGAGCTTGATGGACTGGATGGCCGCCGCGTCGGTGACGGGGTTGGCGTCCACGGAAACGTAGGCCTCGATGGCGTGGGTCAGAGCGTCCATGCCGGTGGCGGCGGTGAGGCCGCGGGGCACGCTGAGCATCATCATCGGGTCGTTGAAGGAGACCAGCGGCACGTTGCGCCAGCTCACGATGACGAACTTCAGCTTGGTGGCGCGGTCGGTCAGAACGCAGTGACGGGTCACTTCGCTGGCGGTGCCGGCGGTGGTGTTCACCGCGATCACCGGGGGCAGGGGATTGTCCAGAGTCTCAATGCCGGCGTACTCGCGCAGGGGCTTGTCATGGGTGGCGGCAATGCCGATGCCCTTGCCGCAGTCGTGGGCAGAGCCGCCGCCCACGGTGATGATGGAGTCGCAGCCGTTGTCCTGGTAGACCTTCAGGCCGTCGTAGCAGTTCTCGATCTTCGGGTTGGGCTCCACGCCGGTGAACACGACGCTCTCGATGCCCGCCTCCTGCAGCACGGCGAGGCTCTGGGCCACGGGGCCGTTCTCCACTTTGGCCAGGAACTCATCGGTGACGACCAGGGGCTTCTTCATGTTCAGCAGCTGGCATCTATGGGCCAGCTCTTTCACGCAGCCGGGGCCCATGAAGTTCACGGAAGGACTGAGATAATCATAATACCGCATACTTGCACCTCCAAAAATAATGACCAAGAACGAGCAAACGAGCACAAATGAGCACGAATGAGCAAGTTTCGCCGTTACTTTAGCGGCAAATGAGCAGATTGTCAAGAGATAAACGATCTTTTCTGCTCAAATTATTCTGGCGTGAACGCGGGGTTTGTGCTACTATAGAAAGGACACGGCAGGGAGGGCAAGCGCATGTTTGAAGAAGAGCGTCAGATACGCATCATGAATGAATTGACCGAGCAGCGCACCATGCTGGTGGGGGACCTGGCCGCCATTCTGGGGGTGTCGCCCTCCACCGTCCGGCGGGACTTGACCAGCATGGAGAAAAAGGGCCTGGTCAAACGCACCCACGGCGGGGCGATGATCGTGGAAGAGACCGACACCAACCTCAGCTATGTGGTGCGCAGTTCCCACAACGAAAAGCTCAAGGCGTGCATCGCCCGGTGCGCGGCCCAGCAGGTAAAGGACGGCGAGGTCATTTTGCTGAACTCCAGCTCCATCACCTCGATGATGCCCCGCTATTTGACCGCAAAGAACATCACCGTCATCACCAACTCCCTGTGCATCGCCCAGGAACTGCAGGGGCGGGGTTCCCGCGTGCTCATTTTGTTGGGCGGCATGTATCTGAAAAACGCCCAGACCATCGAGGGCCCCACCACGGTGAGCCAGCTGATGACCATGAAATACGACAAGGTGTTCATCGGCGCGAACGGGGTGGACCTGGAGTTCGGGCTGAGCACCGCCAGCGAGCTGGAGGCCGCCACCAAGATCGCCGCCATCGGCCAGGCAAAGGAGAGCTTTTGCCTGTGCGAGCACACCAAATTCGAGAAAACGGCGCTTTATAAATTGTGTCCGCTGGAAAAGATCCATTGCATCATCACCGACGACGGGCTCAGCGACGCGCTGCGCTCTGCATATGCAGCGCGCACCCGGCTGCTCATTGCACGCTGAAAAAAGCCGTGGGAACTGTGAACCAGTTCCCACGGCTTTTTTATTCGGCGGCCTTGTCCCGGCGGTGCAGCACCGTCAGATAGCCGACGCAAAGCGCCAGGCTGACCAGCGCGGTGGCCGGAATGGCCAGACTGATGGTGAGCATGCCCGCGCCCGGCAGCAGGCTGAGCAGATAGGACAAAGGAATGCGCACGAGGAAAGCGGTGCACAGCCCCTGGGCCATCACCGTGGCCAGCGCCGCGCCGGAGGCGTTCATCCCCAGCGCGCCCACAAAGACAATGTCCAGCACCACATTCACAAGGCAGGCGATGAGCACGAACAAAAAGGGCGAGCGGGAATTGCCCAAGCCCCGAAAGATGCCGCTGATGCCGTTGTAGGCGGTGATGAACAGGATGCCCGCGGAGCAGATGCGCACGTACCGCATCGTCTCGGGCACCGCCTCGGGGGGCACGTTCATCCAGGCGGTGATGGCCGGCGTCAGCGCCAGCATGCCCGCCGTCAGCACCACCGTGACCAGGGCGAACAGCCGCACCTGGCCGTCCGCCACCCGGCCGGCGGCCTCCCGGTCGCCGGCGCCCACCGCCTTGCCCACCAGCACGGTGACGCCCATGGTCAGGCCGGTCACCAGCACGGTGAGCGCCTGCATGATCTGGCTGCCCACCGCCACCGCCGACACGCTGGCAGTGCCGGCAAAGCGGCCCACCACCATCAGGTCCACGCCGCCGTAAAAGGCCTGGAGCAGCTGCGAAAGCATCAGCGGAAGGGCAAAATGCAGCAGCGGCGCCAGAATGGGCCCGGCCAGAAAACCGTTCTTCGTCAAAGCGTTGTTGTTCATGGGTTCCTCCTGCTCACAAAAAAATCGCCAGCAAGCATACACTTGTTGGCGATAATGTATCAAACGAAGCCCCTATTGGAGCGAAACGATTATACCATCTTTTTTTCGGATGCGCAAGCCCCGGCGGATGCGGTTGTGCAGCCAACCGACTTTTGCCCTCCGTCCGAGGTATACTGTGAACAGGGAGGGTCAGGTGTGGAAGCGCCGGCCCAGTTCCTCCCGCAGGCGGGGCCGCAGCCGCACAATGAGCAGAAACACCGCCGCCACAAGACCCGCCGCCGCGGCAATGACCGACCAGCCCGGCTGCCATGCGCCGAAGGCAAAGAGATCGATGAGCGCTTCCAGCGCCAGCAGCCAGAGGATGAGCAGCAAAAAGAACACCCCTGCCGTGGTCAGACCCGAGCGGCGCCGGGCGATCATGCCGCCCAGAGCCGCGCCCAGGAGGGCGGTGATGCCCAGAATGGGCATCGCCAGCCGCCCGAACCAGCCCCAGCCGTCGGTGAGTGCGGCGATGAGCGCCAGCATCCCCGCCGCGGCCGCCAGGTCCGCCAGCAGGAAAAGAAGCACAGACCGGCCCCGGGCCAGCAGCGGCAGCGCCGCCCAGACCCAGAGCACCGCCGCCGCCCCGGCCACATACACGGACCAGGGCACGGCGGGGAAGAAAACGAGCCAGTTGATGAGGCAGCAGCACACCGCCGCCGAGGCCAGCATGCCGGTGAGCAGCAGCCCAAGGCTGCGCCGGTCCACCGGTTCCACCTCACGGCGGGCAAGGGGGAAAGCGGGCTCCGCCGTCTCGTCCACCGGGCAGCGGGGATTGATCACCGGCGTGCCGCACAGAGGGCAGGCACGGGCGGCGGCGTCCAGCTCCACCCCGCAGTTCACGCAATATGACATGGTCCGTCAGTCCTTTCTGTTGGAGAGTATCTTCACCGGCACGCCCTCGCGCACCAGCCAGCGGAAGAAATCCCGCTCCAGATCCGCTTCCTTCATGGTGCCGGAAAAGCTGAGCGCCAGCGTGTTGCCCATGCTGATGGCCGCGCAGTTGGTGTGGCCGGAGTAGGACTGCCCCAGCACCATCTCCACTCGGCGGATGTGGGCTTCCATCTCCGGCGGCACCCGGAACACCCCGGGATTGGTGAAGGTGGTGGAATAGGGCTTTTCGCCCAGCATCCGGAATCCCGCCGCCATGCCCCAGTTTTTCAGCGGGCGGGGGATGAGCCGCAGCAGCGGCGAGCGCTGCAGGCTCACATTCTGGGTGATGTAGGCCGCCATCTCCTGCCTTGTAACGTGCAGCCGCATGTAGTGGTGCACCTGGGAAGCGATCTCCGCAAAGGTGTAGTCCCCCAGCTCCGGGTCGATGAAGGGCCGGGCGGTGAGGATGAAGTTGCGCAGGGTGCGGCTGGGGAACCAGGGCCGCAGATTCACCGGTACCACCAGCGCCACCGGCTTTTCCCGCCGCCTGCCCTCGCTGCGCTGGCGCACCATCAGCGCCTGGATCAGCCCGGCGGCCAGGAACTCGGTGATGGAAACGCCGTACCGCTTGGCGGCGGCGTGAACCTTGTCCACCGGGATGAGGCCCATGATGACGTTCAGCGTGTAAAAAGGCTCCGGCGTGCCGGTGTAGCTGTAGGCCGGGCCGGCCTTGAGGCTGCGCCGGGCCCGGGAGGTGGCATAGCGGGGGTAGGCGTCCTCCCATTCCTCCGCATCGGGGGGCTGGGCCGGGTCCAGCACCTCCTCCGTGCAGGGTACCTCCACACCGCCCAGCCGCAGATACTCCGCCACCAGCGTCTTCAGCAGCACCAGCGCCCCCGCGCCGTCCGCCAGAGCGTGGAACAGCTCGATGGAGATGCGCGGCCCGTAATAGAACACCCGCATCAGCCGGTCTTTGGACGAAAAACGGATGGGCTGGCAGGGATTGGCGATGTCCGGCTCCACCGCCGGCACAAAGGAGGGGTCGGAATCAAAATAATACCAGAACACGCCCCGGCGGATGCGCACCTGAAACCCGGGGAAACGGGGCATCACCCGCCGGACCGCCCGCTGCAGACGCTGGGGGTCCACCGGGGCGTCCATCACCGCCGAAAAGCGGTACACCGCCGAGTAGTCGTCCCGCTGGATGGCCGAGTAGACCATGCCCGCGTTGTCCAGCCGGTACCAGTTTTGCGCGGCCTGTGCCATCTGCATCCCGCCCCTTTCACGTTGCTTTCAGTTGTATTGTAGCACCGACGCCCCCCTGGGGCAATGACTCCGCGCGATTCTATGCTATACTTATGGTATCAGCCACCGTCCGCTTGCCGCGGGCCCGCCGAAAGAGAGAAAACCTATGGAAAACAACAACAATACCCGGGGCGGACTGCACATCCCCATGCCCCATTATTCCGAACCCAGCCCCGCCGAACAGGCGGTGACCAACGCCATGATGAAAGCCCTGCGCACCGTGCGCTCGGCCTCGTCGCCCGCCCCCGCCGACTGGGAGGAGCTGGACCGCCAGCGCCGTGGCCAGAAGGTCCTGGGCCAGCTGGCGGCTCCGCTGCTGGGCCTGAGCTGGGAGCCCTTCCAGCTGGGCGATATGCCCGCCGCCTGGGTGCGGCCAGAGCGCGGCCACGACCCCCGCAAGGTGGTGCTCTACTGCCACGGCGGCGGATACACCAGCGGCAACCTGGGCTATTCCCGGCCTCTTGCTTCCAAGGTGGCGGCCCGCACCGGCTACGAGGTGCTCTGCTTCGAGTACCGCCTGGCTCCGGAGCACCCCGCCCCCGCCGCCCGCGAGGACGCGCTCAGAGCCTGGGACTACCTGATGCTGCAGGGCTACGGCGCCCGGGACGTGGTGCTCATGGGCGACTCCGCCGGGGGCAATCTGGCCCTGGCGCTGACCCTGATGCTGCGGGATTCCCGCCGCCAGCTGCCCCGCCGCCTGGTGCTCTTTTCGCCCTGGACGGACATGACCTTCAGCGGCGAATCCTTCACCGCACGGGCCCAGAGCGACCCCACCCTCACCCCCGACTACATGCTGGCCACCCGGGACGCCTACGCCCCCGGCATGGACTGGACCGACCCGCTGCTCTCGCCCCTCTTCGGCGACTTTACCGGCTTTCCGCCGGTGATGATCCAGGCGGGCTCCAACGAGATATTGTTTGACGACTCCGCCCGGCTGCACCAGCGGCTGCTGGAGCAGGGCGTGCCCTGCCGGATGGAGTGCTGGGAGGACATGTGGCACGTGTTCCAGATGTTCCCCATTAAACAGGCCGACCGGGCGGTGGAGCATGTGGCGCAGTTCCTGCTGGAACTGTTCTGAACGCAAGACAAAAAGGACCGGCATCCCGCAAGGGATGCCGGTCCTTTTTCTGCGCCGCGTCACGCCAGCGTCGCCTCCCCGATGAGCCGGGCCAGGCCGGCGACATCCGCCCCGGCGATCAGCTCAAAGGTGACGAGCCCGAGGCCCGCGAACCACAGCTGCATTTCACTGTCCAGATCCAGCACGCCGGCGGATTCCACCGAAAAGGCCTGGATGCGGCTGTAGGGCAGGCTGACGAAGGTCTTCTTTTTGCCGGTAAAGCCCTGGGTGTTCACGGCGATCACCCGCCGGTCGGTAAAGACCACGCCGTCCCGCAGGCCCTGAAAAGGCTGCAGGATGGCCTCGCCCTCACACAGCAGGGGCGTCACCTGTTCGGTGAGGCGGCTGTCGGTCACAGGGCGCAGTTTGAGAAAAAGCATATTTTCGAGATCGGTCATAATGATCCTCCTTAAGATCGGCTGTTTTGAGCAGGATACCTGCTGTAAACAGCATACCGCGTTTTGGCGCCAAAGGCGGTTGTTCTTCCAACGGACGGACGGCAGAAAAAGTTTTTTTGCTTTCGTTGTATGGCCAACCGTTTTTGGCAAGGGAAAAAGGTATGCTTGGAACAGGTCAGGGACGGCGACTGCCGCCGGGCCGGACACGGAGGCCGCAATGCTTCCACCTCAAAACAACATCATACAGACGGTCGGCAGACCCGGCCGCACAGGAGGTACAAATGTACTACACGAATGGAAATTATGAAGCTTTTGCCCGTCCCCGCAAACCGGCCGGCGCGGCGGATAAACAGGCCTGGATCGTGGGCGGCGGGCTGGCCGGCCTTGCCGCCGCGGCGTTCCTGGTCCGGGACGCGGGAATGGACGGCAGCCGCATCCGCATTCTGGAAGACAGCAAGCTGTCCGGCGGCGCCTGCGACGGCCTGCTGCGCCCGGAAGGATTTGTCATCCGCGGCGGCCGTGAGATGGAGGACCACTACGAGTGCCTGTGGGACCTGTTCCGCTCGGTGCCCTCGTTGGAGGTGCCCGACGCCAGCGTGCTGGACGAGTTCTACCGGCTGAACCGGGACGACCCCAACTTCTCCATGAACCGCGCCACGCTGGGCCGGGGCGACAGCGCCGACACCAAGAACCGCTTTGAGCTGAGCGACGCGGCGGCGCTGGAACTGATGAGCCTGTTTTTCACGCCGGACGAGGCGCTGTACAACAAGACCATCGACGAGGTGCTCAGCGACGAGTTTTACAAGTCCAACTTCTGGCTCTATTGGCAGACCATGTTCGCCTTCGAGACCTGGCATTCGGCGCTGGAAATGAAGCTGTATCTCCAGCGGTTTTTGCACCACATCGGCGGCCTGCCCGATCTCTCCGCCCTCAAATTCACCAAATACAACCAGTATGAATCCCTCATTCTGCCGCTGGTGAAGTTCCTGGAGGAACAGGGCGTGACGTTCGAATACGGCGTGCGGGTGGAGAACGTGCTCTTCCATTTCCTGCCCGGCAAAAAGACGGCCCATCAGCTGGTGCTGCTGCGGGACGGCAAGCGGGAGACCGTGGACCTGACCGAGAACGACCTGGTGTTCGTCACCAACGGCTCCTGCACCGAGGGAAGCGTTCTGGGCGCAAACGACCGGGCGCCGGTGCTGAACATCGCCCCGGGCGACGGAGCCAGCTGGCAGCTGTGGAAAAACATCGCCGTGCAGAACCCCGCCTTTGGCCGGCCGGAGAAATTCTGCTCCGATATCGAGGCCACCAAGTGGGAGTCCGCCACCGTCACCCTGCTGGGCGACCGCATCGTGCCCTACGTCAAGCGTGTCTGCGGCCGCGACCCCTATGCGGGCAAAGTCGTCACCGGAGGCATCGTCACCGTGAAAGACTCGGCCTGGCTGATGAGCTGGACCTTCAACCGTCAGCCCCACTTCAAGGCCCAGCCCGAGGGGCAGCTGGTGGGCTGGATCTACGGCCTCTATCCGGACGAACCCGGCGACTATGTGGGCAAGCCCATGGCGGAATGCACCGGCGCCGAGATCTGCATGGAGTGGCTGTATCACCTGGGCGTGCCGGAGAGCGAGATCGAACTTCTGGCCACCGAAGCGGCGTCCACCGTGCCCTGCATGATGCCTTACGTCACCGCCTTCTTTATGCCCCGCGAGGCGGGCGACCGCCCCGACGTGGTGCCCGAGGGCTGCGTCAACTTCGCCTTCCTGGGCCAGTTCGCCCAGACCCCGCGAGACACCGTTTTCACCACCGAATACTCCGTGCGCACGGCGATGGAAGCCGTCTACACGCTGATGGAAGTGGAGCGGGGCGTGCCGGAGGTGTACGGCTCCGCATACGACGTGCGCTGCCTTCTGAACGCCGCCCACTATCTGCTGGACGGGCGCAGGCTCACCGAGATGAAGCTGCCGCTGCCCTATAAGATGGCGCTGCTGGCAGGCCTGGAAAAGGTGCGCGGCACCACGCTGGAGGAACTGCTCCTTCAGTACGAACTGGTCTGAAACAGGCCCCAAGGAGGAAATCATTATGAACGACACGACTCACACCGCCTCCCTGCAGGCGGACGGCGCCGCCCGGACGAACGGCCGCGGCGCCCTTGCCCGGGGGCTCGCCGCGGGCATTCCCCTCATCGCCATCGGCCTGCTGGCCGTCTTTTCGCCCCTGGCGGCGGGCTTGTCGCTGGCGTATCTCATCACGGCGGGGCTGGGGCTCTACGGAGCGGCGCAGATCGTCGTTTGGGCAAAGACCCCGCGGGAGCGCCGCAGCACCGACCTGCTGGTGAATGGCGTGCTGACCGCCGGCCTGAGCCTGCTGGCCCTCTGGGCGTCCTTCCAGACGCAGTTCGGCTTCGTGGGCATCGTCACCGCCCTGTCCGCTGCCGCCGCTTTCCTCACCCTGCTGCACGGCGTCAGCCAGTTCTTCGCCTTCTCCCGGCTCCGCAGTGAAGGGGCGGAAGGCGCGGGCTGGGTGCTGGCCGCCGGCGTCCTCAACGCCCTGCTGGCCATCATCATTCTGAGCAACCCGCTGATGAGCTGGTTTGCCATCAGCACCGTCTGGGGCATCTACCTGGGCGCGCTGGGGGTGGCGCTGACCGCCGAAGCCGTTGCGGAGAGCCGCCGGGCATAAATAAAAAAGCAGCCGCACCCGAAAAGGTGCGGCTGCTTTTTTATTCCTTATCGTTGGGGTCCGGCTCGTCGTCGGTGATGGGCATTTCCACCAGAAGCTCAAAGCTGCTTTTTTCAAATTTCAAAAGGCCCTCGTCCCGCATCTTGCACAGCTCGTTGGACATGGCGCTGCGGTCCACGAACAGAAAATCCGCCAGGTCCTGCCGGTTGAGAGGGATCACAAAAGTGCGGCTGCCCGCCTTGTGGTACTGGGCCGAGAGGTAGTCCTGCAGGCGTTCCCGGGTGGAGCGCCGGATGCTGTCCTCCAGCTTGCGGGTGAGGTATTGCCCCTTTTTGGCTACCGCCAGCGTCAGATTCTGTAAAAAGCGGATCTGGGTGGGGGCGGTCAGAACGTTTTTGCGCAGCAGCCGGTCCACACTGAGGAACAGGATCTCCGTCTGGGCGGTGGCGGTCACCGTCACGTGCAGCCGGTAGCGCCCCACGGCGGACAGTTCGCCCAGCGTGTCGCCCGCGCCCAGCACGTCCATCAGGTTGCTGTTTCCGCTGCTGTCGATGTGGAACAGGTGAACGCTGCCGGACAAAATGACCCCGATCTCGGGAAACTCGTCGCCGTCCCGGGCCACAACGGTGCGTTTGGCATACTTCATCACCCGGGGCGACATCGTATCGATGACGCTCAGCACTTCTTCGTCGGTCAGGTTGCGGAACAGCATATTTGCCCGCAGCACCGCCATGTCCAGCTCCCGTTCCATCGCTGCGCCTCCTTGGGCCTTTTTCTCTGTTTATTATAGAACTTCCGCCCTTTTGTGGCAAGAAAAAACCGTCCGTTGTCTAACAAACATACTTGCGCCTCCGCCCATGGTACGATGGGATCAGCAAAAGAAATTTTGCCCAACAACTCAAATTTCAACAAACCCGTCAAGGAGGCATTTTAATGTTTGAATTTTTCTGGACCCGCTCCGCATCCCTCTGGCTCGCGGCACTGTACATCGCAATGGGCGTTCTGCTCTTGGTTTTCCCCGCCGCCAGCAGCACACTCTTCGTCTGGACGCTGGCCGCCGGAGCCGCTGCCTACGGCGTGAGTCACCTCGTCCGCTATCTGCAGGACCGCAAAGCGGACAAGGGCAACCCGGGCGATCTGTTTCTCACCCTTCTGCCCGCCGCCTTCTCCGCCTTCGCCCTCATCTGGCCCCAGACCATCCTCGCGGTGCTCCCGCTCGTTCTGGGCTCCCTGCTCCTGATGGACGGCGTCGGCAAGCTGCCCCTGGCCATCACCGGCCTGCGGGAGCAGTTCCCCGGCATGATCCCCCTGACCCTCTCGGCCATCGTGCCCATCGTGCTTGGCGCGATCCTGGTCTTTAACCCCTTCGCGGCGGTACGCATCGCGGTGATGGTGTTCGGCGGGGCGCTGGTGGCAGACGGAGCGAGCGACCTTGCCACCGTCATTCTGGAAAAGCGGGCCGGCGCATCCGCCGTCGGCAGCGGCCCGGCCCTTTGAGGCCGGGCCCATCCCCCGCGCTCGTTAAGAAAGAAGGAATCAAATGACCTGGTTTGGCTACACCCCGGCGCAGTGGGCGCTGTTTTTCTTCCTGTATTCGTTCCTCGGCTGGATCTGGGAGTCCGGCTATGTCTCCCTTCGGGAAAAGCGCTGGATGAACCGGGGATTCCTGAACGGGCCGCTCCTTCCCATCTATGGCTTCGGCGCTGTTTTCATCCTGCTGTTCACACTGCCGGTGGCCGCAAACCCCCTCCTGGTCTTTCTGATGGGCATGGCAGGAGCCACCCTGCTGGAATATGTCACCGGATCTTTTCTGGAAAACACCTTCCATGTGCGCTACTGGGACTACAGCATGTATCGCTGGAATCTGCATGGCCACATCTGCCTGACCGCCTCCCTTTTCTGGGGCCTGTTCTCGCTGGTGCAGGTGCGCCTCATCCACCCGTTCTTCAGCGGCTGGGTAACGGCGCTTCCCGCCCCGGTGGCGGGGGCGGCCGCGCTGGCGCTGGCACTGCCCGCGGCGGCGGACGCGCTGGCCTCTGTGCGGGGCGCTGGCCGCCGGCACCCTGCCCTTTGACCCGGTTTGCTGGCGGGGCAGGATTTGCCCGTGACCTTTACAAATAAGGCTTTGAAGGTTAAAATAGTATTATATCGCATATAAATGATTTGTCTGCGAAAACGCCCCGGCGCCGATGGGACGCTTGCCGGGCAAAATCATTCTTCAAGGGGGGGATCGTGTGCCTGCCTTTTTTGACTACACCGCATCCTCTGTTGACCTGCCGGCGGTCCTGGTCGCCAATGGTCTGGGTGTGTGTCTGATGGTGATGCTGCTGACCGGGCAGCGCCGCCACCGCCCCGCCCAGCTGGCGGACGGGAGGATCTTCGCCTGGATCTGCCGGATCTGCCTGCTCCTGTGTCTGCTGGAGTCGGGCGGTTTTTTGCTGGACGGCCGCAGTTTTCCCGGCGCGCGGGCCGCAGCCCTCGTCTGCAACGTGCTGCTGTTCATGCTGGGCGCGCTGCCGGCTTATCTCTGGGTGTGCTGCCTCAACAGCCGCATCAGGCGGCGCTGGCGCTTGCTGGCGGCGCTGCCCGCCGCGGGAGTGATGGCGCTTTCGGCGGCCAACCTGTTTGTTGATGTATTCTTCGGCATCACCGCCGACAACGTCTATTACCGTGCCCCTCTGGCCTGGCTGCCCTATGTGGTCACGCTGGCCTACCTCGCCGGCGGAACGGTGCTCATCAAGCTGCGCCAGCGGCGCACCGGCCGCTATGTCTACATGCCGGTGAGCGCGTTCCTGCTGCCGGTCTATCTGGGCGTTGCGCTGCAGCTGCTCTTTTACGGCCTGTCCTTTATCTGGGTGGCGGCGGAGCTGGGGCTCACCAGCCTGTACATCAGCCTGCAGAGCGAGCTGACCTTCCGGGACCCGCTGACCAACCTCTACAACCGCAGTTTTCTGCTGCACTACCTCAGCAGCCAGAAAAAGAAGCTGCCGCTGGCGGGCATCCTGCTGGACGTAAACAGCTTCAAGGCCATCAACGACACCCTGGGCCATCAGGAGGGCGACCGCATCCTGCAGGCCGTGGCCCGCATGCTGCAGGAGGCAGCGACCGACAAGACGGTGGCGGCCGTGCGCTACGGCGGCGACGAGTTCGTGGTGCTGCTCATGGACGATGACCCCGGGCAGACGCAGCTGTTCTGCCAGCGGCTGGACCGCTGCCTGGAGCAGTACAACCAAACCGCGGGCGCCGCCAACCCCATCTCCCTTGCCGCGGGCATGGCCCGCATCGAGCTGGGCACGGGCGACACGGAACTGTTCTTCCAGGAGATGGACCGGAAGATGTACGAGGACAAAGCGGCTTTCTATCTGCGGGCGCAGACAGACCCGGCCCGCGCGGGCGAGCGGCACTAACATCGCACAGGGGGCGAAAGAAATGAAAATGCGCAGAGAGCACCGCTGGGCAAATCTTGTGCTCAGCGGTTCGCTGCTGGTGTTCGTTGCGGCGCTGCTGGCGGTCACTGTTGCACTGGTGCGCAGCAAGCTGCTGCAAAACGCCCAGGACTTTGGCATGGCGCTGGTGCAGAGCTACGCCATCGAAGAAGCGATGAACATTGAAAATCTGGAGACCAGTGTGCAGATCGCCAGCCAGTACGTGGACGAGATCGTGACGGACGGCGGCGATCCGGCGCAGGTGCAGCAATGGCTCGCGGGCTATTTCCGCAAGCTGGCCGACACCCTCGGCGAAGGGCTCATCGACATCTACGCGGTGGTGGACGGCGGCATCGTGGCCGCCAACCCCTGGGAGGGGGACGCGGAATACGACTTCCACCAGGCCGAGTGGTACACCGATGCCATCCAGGCCGATGGCGAGCTGGTGTGCAGCGAGGTGCACACCGACGCCATCACGGGCGAAAAGATCTTCACCATTTCCGTTGCGCTGGAGGGCGAGGGCAACGTGCTGGCCATGGACGTGTTCGTTCAGAAGCCTCAGCTGCATACCACCCTCCACACCCTGCCGGAAAACTTCTCTTATTATCTGTGCGACCGAAGCGGCGGCGTGCTTTATGTCAGCACCAACTGGAACAAGACCGCCGAGCAGCTTCAAAGATATGCCGACTATGTGCTGGCCGGCATCGAGGACGGTTCCCTCACCGGCTACGACAGCTTTTTCAACGACCTCAGCGGCGTGCCCCGCAGCCTGTACTACCATCGGATGGAAAACGGCTGGACGGTGATCATCACAACGCCGGTGAGCGACATTCTCATAGGCGACGCAAACGCGCTGATCGTGGGGGTGGGCATCACTGCGCTGGGCCTGTTTTTGCTGCTGGCCTTCTTCACCGTGCAGGACTTCCTCCACAGCCGCAGCATGCGCATCGCCAACCGCACCGCCCAGCTGCTGGGCGATTCGTTCTATGCCATCTACCGGGTGGACCTGAAAAACGAGACCTACGAGGCCTTTAAGCTCCCCGAATCCATGAAGGACACCATGCAGAAGGCCTATGATCTGGGCGTCATGGACGTGATCGCAAAGCCTGTGGTGCCCTTTGTGGTGCGCCGGCGGGTGCAGTCTGTGGTGGAGCTGTTTGCCGCACGGCAGCTGCTGGGCGCGGAGGTGGAACGCCAGCGGGACCAGCTTTTGTATCAGGCCGAGCAGCTGGCCGAAATGAGCATGGGCATGGTGGAGGCGCTCTCCACCGCCATCGAGTTCCGCAGCGACGAGTCGGGCGAGCATGTCCGCCGCATCCACGACATCACCTGTCTGCTGTTGGGCGAAACGCCGCTGGGCGAGGGCCTTTCGGACAGCGAGATACGCCTCATCGGCATGGGCGCCGTCACCCACGATGTGGGCAAAATCTCCATCCCGGACGCTATTTTGAACAAGAAAGGCCGCCTCACCCCCGATGAGTACGACCTGATGAAGACCCACACCACCCAGGGCGCGCACCTTCTGTCCCGCATCCCGCAGATGCGGGAGCACTCCGCCTACCGCTATGCCTACGACATCGCCCTGCACCACCACGAGCGGTGGGACGGCCGGGGCTATCCGGAGGGCCTCAAGGGAGACGAGATCCCCATCTGGACCCAGGTGGTCTCGCTGGCGGACGTCTACGACGCGCTGGTCAGCGAGCGCTGCTACAAAAAGCCCATCTCCTTCGATCGGGCCACCGAAATGATCCTGAACGGGGAGTGCGGCGTGTTCAATCCCCGTATGCTGGAGTACTTCCGCCAGGCGGAACCCCGGCTGCGGCAGCTGTATAAGAAAAAAGAGGAGGCGAGCCGCTGATGGATGAAATGACCCGCCGCTGCCTGGCCGAAGCCGGTGTGGACACCGAGGACGCCCTGCGCCGTTTTTTGGGCAACGAGGCGCTGCTGCTGAAATTTCTGGCCCGCTTTGGCCAGGACGAAAACTTCCCGCGCCTTTGCGATGCCATGGCCCGGGGCGATGAAAAGGCGGCCTTTGAGGCGGCCCACACCCTGAAAGGCGTGTGCGGAAACCTGAGCCTGCAGGAGCTCAGCCGCCAGGTCAGCGACCTGGTGGAGAGCCTTCGGGCGGGCCGCATCGACGCCGCGGCGGCGCAGCTGCCCGCGGTGGAACGGGAATATCACCGGGCAAAGACGGCGCTGGAAGCTCTTTCGTGAGCGGACGGCCCCTTTGACGGACAAACGAAAAGCGCGAAGCTCTGTTTGCACAGGCTTCGCGCTTTTTTCAAGGCTCATTCCGCAGCCTTGTTACCCGACTGGTAGAGTCTGTACTGGTTCTTGCCGTGCCGCTTTGCCTCATAGAGGGCCGCGTCCGCGTGGGCCAGCAGCGTGTCGTAGTCGTTGCCGTCCTCCGGGCAGAGGGCCGCGCCGATGCTGCCCATGACCTCATAGCGGATCTCCCCTTTGTGATAGGGGTTGTGGAACATGGCGCAAAGCTGGTCCAGCCGGCTTTCCAGCGCCTCGCGGCTCATGTTGGAAACAAACACCACGAACTCGTCGCCGCCGTAACGGGCCACCACGTCGGAGTGGCGGAACACGCTCAGGATGCGCCGTGCGGTGCTGCGCAGGATGTCGTCTCCGGCAAGGTGGCCCAGCGCGTCGTTGAGCTTCTTGAAGTCGTCCACGTCGATGAAGATGAGCGCCCCGCTGCAGTCCGAACTGCTGTTCAGCCGCTCCCGCACTGCCTTTTCAAAATAGATCCGGTTGTACAGCCCGGTCAGACCGTCCCGGTTCGCCCGTTCTTTCCAGCGGTCCAGCTCGTTGCGCCAGGGTCTGGTGTTCACCAGGACGCCCTGGACCACCGGCCCGTCCGGCGTGTCCTCCCGGTGCACATGAAGCTCCATCCAGTCGTAGCCGCTGCTGGACACACTCACCCGGAACGCTCCTTCCAGCCAGGGCTTTTCGCCCCGGACGCAGCGTTCCAGCATCTCCAGAAAGTCTTCCACATCGTTCTCGTTGAGAATGCCCGATGTGCGCAGAAAAGAGACGCCGTCGGAAAATTCGGTGACGCCCTCCATGGCGGAGGCAAAGGGAGCAGAGAAGGCGATGCTGCCGGCGTCCGGCCGGTAGCGGAAGGTGACGATGCTCCCGGCGCGGCCTTCGTCTGCCCGGGGCTTTGTCTCTTTTTGCTCCGGCGGCAGACCCGCGGAGCCGGCGCGGCAGAGCCGCCCGTTTTCCCAGGCCGCCTGTTTAAACTCTTCCGCGGTCATGGGGCGGAAGAACACGAATCCCTGCACCATGTCGCAGGCCGAATGCCGCAGATATTCCACCTGCCCGGCGTTTTCCACGCCTTCGGCCACCGTGGCAATGTGCAGTTTGCCCGCCATCTTGAGGATGGACTCCACCACGCGGCGGCCGCGGCTGGAGTCGTTGCCTTCCAGAAAGAAGCTGCGGTCCAGCTTGATGGTGTCCACGTTCAGCTGGTTGAGCAGCCCCAGCGAGGAATAGCCGGACCCGAAATCGTCCATGGAACAGCCGAAGCCGGCCTCGTGCATGCGGTCGATCAGACGGCACACGCCCTCGGGGTCATCCAGCAGGATGGTCTCGGTCAGCTCAAACTCGATCAGGCCGCGGTCCACGCCGTATTTGTCGCGGACGCGCTGGCAGCGCTCCAGAAAATCCGGAATGTCCAGATTCTGCCTCGAAAGGTTCACCGAGATGGGGCACAGCTCCCGGCCTTCTTCCCGCCAGCGGGCCAGATCTTTGCAGACCTGCTCAAAGATGAACTGGTCGATCCGGGGAATGAGACGGTATTTTTCAAACACCGGCACGAACACCGCCGGCGAAAGCAGCCCGCGGGAAGGGCGCTGCCAGCGGATGAGCGCCTCCGCGCCGCAGACAAGGCGGTCTTCCAGACGCACCTTGGGCTGATAATACACTTTGAAGTCCCCGGCGCGCAGGGAGAGCTCCAGCCGGTCCACCAGCTCTTTTTCTTCCAGCTGCACCCGCTGCCACTCGGCATTGTAGAAGGTGCAGCCGCCGTGCAGCTTGCCGCCGTTTTTGCGGGCGGTGCTGCTGCGCTCTTCAATGGAGGGCACGTCTTTGTCGTCAGGCTGGATGATGTAAGCGCCGAACCGGAGTTCCAGATAATAGGGGTTCTCCTGACCGGCGTTGAAGGCGTTCACCTTTTCAAAAATATCCAGCATCCGCCGCTCGATCTCCGCCCGGTCCTGACCGGTCAAAAGCAGATAGAACAGGTCCGCGGAAGCGTGGGTGAGAAGTTCGCCGGGCTTCAGGCTTTCGCGCAGGGTTTTGTAAATGTGGCGCAGCGTGAGGTTGCCCGCTTTCGGCCCGTAGATGCTGTTGATGAGCTTGAACCCCTGCACGTCGATGGAGATCAGGGTGTAATCGCTGCTTTTTTCCAGCAGCCGCGCCGTCTCGTTGCGGAAACGGGCGTCGCTCATGCCGCCGGTCAGCGGGTCCACAAAGACCATATCCTCCAGACTGGCCTGATAGCGGCGGCGCATCAGGAGGACGGTGAGCATCACGCCGCCGAAGATGACGACGATGGCCACCGCCAGCCACAGATTCCCTTGCACCAGAGGCACGATGTCGTTTTGAAGCAGGTCGGCGGGGATGATGGTGAGCACATACCAGTCGTTGACAGAAAGGGGAATGTAGCCCACCATGGCGGCCTGCGTTCCGTCTTCCACGGTAACGGCGCCCGCGCGGCCGAACTGCATGTCCGAGATCGTTTGCTGGAACCGCTTTTTTCCGGCGCACTCGCCGTTCAGCCAGTCGTCCAGCAGGGCGTCGGCAGCGCCGCCCTCGCTGGCGGCCAGCAACACCCCGTCCCGGGTGACTACCCGGGTGGAGCCTTCGCCGCCGAAGCTCTGGATGGAGAGCATACTGGTGAGCAGGTCCACGTTCTTCGTGCCCAGCATGACCGGGTCGTCGGCGGTCGCACCTGCCGCGTAATAGACGCCCATGTCCGGCGATTGAGACATGATCAGCTGGGCCTTGCCCGGCTCCACCATGTCGCCGCCTGCCAGCGAGCCGCTGTGGGCGCGGATCCACTCTTCGGCGGCCTCCACATTCTCCGCCAGATACAGCTGATCAAAACCGGACACCGACGCCTTGCGGGCAACGAACTCCGGCAGCGCATCGGGAGAGAGCAGAACGGCGCTGTCCCGGATGAGGGTCAGGCTTTCAATGGACTGGGCGATCCGGCCGTCCACCAGTGTGGCTACCTGATCGGACACGTCCAGCAGCCAGTTCCGCGTGCGCTCTTCGGTGACCTTGCGCAGCGCCAGACCGTTGCTTAAAAACAGTGCCCCGGTGATCACCAGCGCCGCGCCAAGGGACAGCAGCGCCACGAACACATCGCCATGCCGCCGAAGAATGGTGTGGCCGTTTTTCATCTCTGCCCCTCCCCGCGCGTTCGCCGCCAAAAGGCCGGAACACGGCGATTTCTGTAACAATTCCTATTTTATCACACTCGTCTTTCCAAAACAACTGAGCGCGGGAAAATGAAAGATGCGGCGTATTATATAGCGCAAACTGCAGACAACAGGCTGGGCGACTCTTTTGACCTGTAATTCCTGAGCTGGTCAGTGATCCCTTTTGTTTGATGAGAGATCAGAAAAACGGGCGGCACGAGAGAGTTGAGCAGTCAGTTTAAGACCCTTATGCCACGCTGATGTTTGAGGGGTGAAACAGGTGAAAACATAGAGTCAAACGCTTTCTCTGAATAAAGTTAACTCAAATAGCATTTGCATTAACCTGTGATAATGAAGAGATGCCAGGGTAATGCTAAAATTAGCTTAAAAGCCCAAAAAAAGGGGATAAATCGTGAATAATGGGGATTTTATAGCGGTAGAAAAGTCCTTTTTTGAGAATCATTTAGCGATTCATGACCCTGCGTTACTGGAGAGCGTTTTAAAAGTTGCGGAAGTTCATGCAGTACCGAAGGGAGAATTTCTGGTTCGACAGGGGCAGCCCCCCTCCCGCCTCGCGTTTTTAATAACGGGTTTTTTCAGAGGATTTTATGTGGATGAAAATGGGCGCGAGATCACCGATTGCTTCGCGTACCGATGCGGTGATGCACTGCTGCCTTCTGCGGAGTTGCTCGGCATGGCTCCCATCTCCATCCAGGCTTTGAGTGATGCGACCATCATCACTGTCCCTCTGAAAGATGTAAAGCGGTGGAGTGAACAGTATAAAGAAGTGGCGGACCTGTATATCCACTACCTGGAACAGGCCAGCAGCGTTCACTGGGAACACAAAAACGCCATTGTACAGTACTCCGCAATGCAGCGTTATTTGTGGTTCCTTCGACGGTATTCTGCCTTGGTTTCCGTTGTGACCAACAAACACATTGCCTCCTTCCTGAACGTAACGCCGGTCACGATCAGCCGTCTGCGTCGTAAAATGAAGGATGCTCTCTCCAACTCTGAACTGCATAGCGAGGCATTTTAACTGCATCAGACGAATGAACTTTGGGAACGAAAAAGGCGTGTAGTAAAGGATGGCCTCTCAGAGAGAATTTTACATAAGTCACGGCCCAAACAGCCGCTTTGCAGTGAACTCATTACAGGAATCACAAGTGCTGCAGGATATTGATGCGACTTTTCTAAAAGAGGAACAAAGCAGCATCAAGCAGGAGGAGTTATGACCGACATTTTGCTGGACAAAGGTGTTCGAGAGTACAAGGAAGGCAAAGCGTGTGTGTATTTCTTGGCTAACGAGGATGCCTTCAGTCAGCTTGGCTACAAAGTCATGCTGTCACAAAAAGTTCCGGGCCTGCTTAAGGCCATACGGCTCAAACACAATGGTCAAACAGAATTTGTGTATCTTACAAAGGGATATCAGACATTTCAAACACTGCTTCCTACCCTCCATAGAGGCAGTGTTTTTGCCTTGTGCTGCAAAGTCGTGGAGACGATACTGGCAATAAAAAATCAAGGGTTTCTGTTGCCGGAAAATATTGATGCATCGGTCGACCGTGTGTATTTTGACCCGATGACACACAAGGCGTTTCTGGTCTATCTTCCTCTTTCGGCGGGGGAGGAGAACTCTGAGCGGCAGTTTGAGGGAGCTGCACGCCGCCTTTTGTTGCAGTTTATCAAAATGGCGGATGCTGTATCTTCCGAAAAGGAAAAGTCGGTTGTAAATGCGCTCCTTCAGGGTGCGAGTGATTTTGAAACAATCGGACAGATGCTGAGGGAAGCAACAGGAGAAAGTTCACCCACAGCCAAAACCGGGAAACTCAGCCTTTCGAGCATGAACCCCAATCTTCCGCTTAAAGTAACGATGGATCGAGAGTTGCTTCGCATTGGCCGGAAGAAAGACAACGACTTTGTTTTGGACTTTACGAATCAAATCAGCCGATTGCACTGTGTAATCTACCAGCAAGCGGATACTTTTTTTGTCCGGG
>DXBV01000100.1 GCA_019116345.1 Candidatus Allofournierella merdipullorum
GCTTCCAGAGCCTTCAGCACGATCTTGGCGCCGGTGCGCTCGTCGCCCTCCAGGCCCTCGCAGACCTTGCTGACAGCGGGGATGGCGTTGATGGGGGCGGTGCCGCCGCCGGCCACGATGCCCTCTTCCACAGCCGCCTTGGTGGCGTTCAGGGCGTCCTCGATGCGCAGCTTCTTGTCCTTCATCTCGACCTCGGTGGCAGCACCGACCTTGATGACGGCCACGCCGCCGGCCAGCTTGGCCAGACGCTCCTGCAGCTTCTCCTTGTCGAAGTCGCTGGTGGAGACTTCCATCTGAGCGCGGATCTGAGCCACACGGTCCTTGATGGCGTTCTTGTCGCCGCTGCCGTCCACGATGGTGGTGGTCTCCTTGGTGACCTTCACCTGGCGGGCACGGCCCAGCATCGCCACGGTGGCATCCTTCAGCTCATAGCCCAGCTCCTCGCTGACGACCTGGCCGCCGGTGAGGATGGCGATGTCCTGCAGAATCTCCTTGCGGCGGTCGCCGAAGCCGGGAGCCTTGACAGCCACGCAGGTGAAAGTACCGCGCAGACGGTTGACGATCAGGGTGGACAGAGCCTCGCCCTCGATGTCCTCGGCGATGATGACCAGCTTCTTGCCGCTCTGGACGATCTGCTCCAGCAGGGGCAGCAGATCCTGAATGGCACTGATCTTCTTGTCGGTGATCAGGATGTAGGCGTCGTCGATGACAGCCTCCATCTTCTCGGTATCGGTGACCATGTAGGGGGTGATGTAGCCACGGTCGAACTGCATGCCCTCCACGACCTCGGAGTAGGTCTCGGCGGTCTTGCTCTCCTCGATGGTGATGACGCCGTCGGCGCTCACCTTCTCCATCGCCTCAGCGATCAGCTCGCCAATGGCGGCGTCGCCGGCGGAAACGGTGGCAACACGGGCGATGTCCTTGGAGCCGTTCACCTTCTGGCTGTTGGCGGCAAAGGCCTCCACAGCAGCCTTCACGGCCTTCTGCATGCCGCGCTTCACATCCATGGGGTTGGCACCGGCAGCCACGTTCTTCATGCCCTCGCCCACCAGAGCCTGAGCCAGAACGGTAGCAGTGGTGGTGCCGTCGCCGGCAGCGTCGTTGGTCTTGGTGGCCACTTCGCGCACCAGCTGGGCGCCCATGTTCTCAAAGGCGTCCTTCAGCTCGATCTCCTTGGCAATGGTCACACCGTCGTTGGTGATGACGGGGCTGCCGAACTTCTTGCCCAGCACCACGTTGCGGCCCTTGGGGCCCAGGGTGATCTTAACGGTATCCGCCAGGGTGTCAATGCCGGCGCTCAGGGCCTTGCGGGCCGCTTCGCCATGCAGGATCTGTTTAGCCATAATGCTCTATCTCCTTTTATCTGGTTTCACAAAGAAAGTTTATTCTTCCACGATGGCAAGAATGTCGCTCTGACGCACGATGGTGCATTCCTCGCCGTCCACCTTGACCTCAGTGCCGGAGTACTTGCTGGTGAGGACCTTGTCGCCCACCTTGACGAGCATCTCCACTTCCTTGCCGTCCACCATGCCGCCCGGGCCCACAGCCAGAACAACGGCCACCTGGGGCTTCTCTTTGGCGGAGCCGGCCAGGATGATGCCGCTCTTGGTGGTTTCTTCGGCTTCCACAGTCTTGATCACAACGCGGTCAGCCAAGGGTTTGATCTGCATAAGAATGCCTCCTGTTCGAACTATAAAATAATTTGCATTGTCAAAAACCGTTTAGCACTCTTTGCTCCCGAGTGCTAATATATATTTTATCCACTTGTCTGCCAAAAATCAAGAGGGTAAATTAAAAAATTTTTGTGAACAGTTTTTACAATCCGCCTGTTTTCCCCGCGCAGTTTGCCCAAACACGGAAACCCGCCCGGCCTCGTGGCCGGGCGGGTTTCGTCAGTTTTTGGCAGGCAAAAGGATACGAGCGTCAAGGGGGCAGACTTGCGCCGACAGGCTCATGCATTCCCGGCACTCGCCATCCTCGGTAACAACGATGGGGCGGCCATCCAGCACTTCCACCTCCACACGGCGCACCCGGCGGAACAGTGCAATGTCCCGGTAGGCCGGCGCGATCTGGCCGTTTTGGATGTGCTCGCCTTTTTTATAGCCGCCGATGACCCGTGCAACGGCCAGGCGTCCGATTTTGCGGATGAGCACCAGGTCCAGCAGACCGTCCTGCATATCCGCCTCGGGCGCGGCGATGTAGCCGCCGCCATAAGCCCTTCCGTTGCAGATGGTGAGCATCAGAAACTCGCCGGTGATGACTTCATCATCCGTTTTTACTCGCAGGCGATGGCCCAGCGGCCCGCAGATGGACTGCACAATGGAGAGATTATAGGCCATCGTGCCGCCGCAGAAAGGCAGGCGGCGAAACTTTGGGATACCATAAGCCACCTGGGCGTCCAAACCGGCGGAGCAGATGGTGGTGGCCACACCGTTCTGCGTCTGGATCAGGTCGATCTCCATCACCTGCCCGCGCATCATCCGCGGAAGATCAAGAAACGGTTCCCTGCCTCCGAAATTCCGCACAAAATCGTTGCCGCTGCCGCAGGGAATGCATCCCACCGCTGCGTTGGCGCGGCCCCGGGCGCCCCGGATCACTTCGTTGAAGGTACCGTCGCCGCCACAGGCGTACAACCGCACTTCCTCCCCTGTTTCGGACTGCTGCGCGGCCAGTTCCACCGCGTGGCCCGGATATTCGGTGAGAAGGATCTCATAGTCCACACCCAGGCTTTTGGCCGCCGTGATGATCTGCGGCACCAGCACCCCGCTGGCGTCCGCTTTGCCGGAAATGGGATTGACGATGAACACATGTCTCATTTTCAGCGCCTCTTAACTCAATATTTCCGCCCGCTTCAGGGCAGGTCGCAGGCCGCCGCTTCGCCGCCCGCCTGCATGAAAGCCTCGATCTCCTCCACCGTCTTGGGAATAGACGCGGACAGCACCTCGCAGCCGTCGCGGGTCACCAGGAGAGTATCCTCAATGCGGATGCCCAGCTTCAAATCGTCGAAATACAGGCCTGGCTCCAGGGTGAACATCATGTTCTCTTCCAGCGGCGCGTCGTCGTTGCCCACGTCGTGGGTATACAGGCCGATGTAGTGACCGGAACCGTGGAAATAGAATTTGGAAATCTCCTCCGGGCGCTCGATCATGCCAAGGCGCACCAGTTCCCGTGCCATCACGTCCTTGCTGATGCCGGCCAGTTCGTTTTTCGGCTGGCCGGGACGAGCGGCGGCAATGGCGGCCTCGAGGCCTTTCAGCACCACATTGTACAGCGCTTTCTGCTGCTCCGTGAAACGGCCGTTGACAGGATAGGTCCGACTCACGTCCGCCGCATAATAGCCGCACTCAGCGCCGAGGTCGAACAGGATCATCTCGCCGTCCTGCATCCGGCGATCGTTGGCGCTGTAATGCATCACGCAGGCGTTGACGCCGCTGGCCGCGATGGTGGCAAAGGCATGGCGGGCATTGGCCCGCTTGAGCATAAAGTCAAAATACGCCTGCGCTTCGTACTCATATAGGCCCGGCCGCAGATGCGACAGCATGCATTTGACGCCGTCGGCGGTGACCTGACAGGCTTTGCGGTGGAGGGCGATCTCCTCGTCGGTCTTGACCTGCCGGATGAGCGCCAGGTCATTGAAGGTGTTGCGGATGGGAATGTCCGGATATTTCATGCGGAGTTCTGCAGCAAACTTCTGCGCCTGGGTCAGATGATCCTCGCCGCACCAGTTCGCCATATCCACATAGACGCATTTGATGGCCCCGGGCCAACCAAACAGCGTTATCTCGTCGCGGAAACAGTCCAGATACTCCACCCGCTCGATGCCCGTCTCGGCCTGCACGCTCTCCTTGGTGCTGACCACTCCAAGCCACCGTTTCATGCGCTCGTCGGTGCGCCGGATATACAGCACTTCCTGGACCCTGCCGCCGCGCTTGGTCATTTTCAAAATCGACTTCGGCTGGTCGAATCCTGTGAGATAATAAAAGTTGGCATAGGGCGTAAAGGGATGAAGCTCGTCGCCCTTGTCCGGCAGTTCGTTTTCCGCAAAAACGAAGGCGATGGAGTCATCCTCCATTCGTTCTGCATACAGTTTTCGGCGGGATGCGTGGAACTCTTTGCTGATCACGCTCATTTCCTCCCTTTCTGTCTTTATGGGCCTATTTTACCATAGATGTGTGCCCATTCCAACAAAAAATAGCGCCGTCTCTCCTCTTTCGGAGGCAGACAGCGCTTCTCTTTTTTAGACAGGCAGGACGAGCTCCGCCCGTCCGCCCCGGTCTGTATTGGAAAGCCGCAGCTGACCGCCGTGGCATCGTGCGACCTGGGCTGTGTAATACAGGCCAAGGCCCAAATGACCATTCCCGGAACGACTGGCATCGCTGGTGAAAAATGCCTGTTCTCCTTTGGCCAGTGCCTCAGCGGAGAAACCCGGGCCGGAATCCTCCACCCCGATCGTCTGGTGATCTTTCGTAGCACAGATGCTCAGGAATATCTCCCCATGTACCGGTGTATAGCGTACTGCGTTATCCACAAGATTTTCCACCGCACGGTCCAGACTGACTCTGCGCACTATGGCAACTCCTTCAGGAGCATCGCCGCAATGCAAAGCAATGCCCTTTGCGGCACAAAGTCCGCGCCCCATGCTCTGCCAGCCTGATACAAGCTGCCGCATCTCCACACTCTCCTCGGAGTCCTGTTCCTGCGCGCCGGGATACGCCATTTGTCGAAGCCGGGCAATATAGTCCTCCAAGCGCAGCGCTCCGCGCAGAATGGCGTCAGCACTCTCCCTCTGCGCAGCAGTGAGTGAGTCTTCGGCCAGAAGCTCGGCGTTGCCGCTGATGACGCTGAGGGGCGTTTTCAAATCATGCGTCAAGGCAGCCAGTTCCAGGCCGCGCTGCTGCTCCATCGCCCACTGTTCTTCCAGTGAAGCGGCAAGACTGCCGCGAAGCGTTTCCATTGCCTGTAATGTCTCATCGAACTCACGCACCCGGGCGCGTGAAGCAAAAGGAACGTCCAGCCGTCGTTCTGTGATGGTCCGGGCCGCACCGGTGAGCAGAGCAGCATCTCTCCGGAGCAGACCTGCAAAATGGTGAGTCATCAGCGCTCCGGTGATTGACCAGAAGGCCAGCAGCAGTATGGTGGCGCAAGTCTGGAACTCGGGCAGACGGCGCTGCAGCTCTTCGGTGCCATAGGGCATGGAGTAATCGTACTGGAGAACGCATGCCGTTCCGTCCGGCAGCCACACCACCCGGTGGTATTGGGAATAGAAAATCCCTTTGGGGCGCACATCCCCTGCCAGTGCCTGGCAGGCATAGCCCAAGCGGCGCTCGTCCATTCCGGCAGAGCGCAGCAGTTCCCCGTTTTCGTCAAAGACCGCCCACCGATAATAATATGGGAGCTGTTCCGGGGCAAGGGAACCGTTTTCCAACGCCGGCACCACAACTTCCAGTCCGGTTGCCGCCGTGGACGCCGAAAAAACGAATCCGCACCGCATAAGCCCGGTCAGCGCCCCCCACCACAGAGCAGCCAGCAATACCATCACCGTCCCGGTGGTGAGCAGATATCGCCAGAACAATGCGGTGAGCCCCCAGCGGCGTTTCACTCGTTTTTCCATTTATAGCCCACTCCCCATACGGTTTCAATCGGTTCCGAGCCTTCCGCACGCAGCTTGGCCCGGATATTTTTGATATGTTCCGTCACAGCACTGGTGTCTGCCGAACCATCGAAACCGAACGCCGCTTCATAAAGCTGCTCCTTGGAAAAGGTCTGCCCCGGATGCATTGCCAGATGTTCGCAGATGGCGTATTCACTTTTTGTCAGTTTCAAGGGCCGCCCCTGCCGCAGTACCGCCCGCTGACGCAAATCAAAATCCAGGCCGCCCCGGCGCAAAAAGCTGTGGGGCGTGCGCTGTTGCCTGCGAAGGTGCGCAGCCACTCTTGCCCGCAGCTCCGCAATGCGGAAGGGTTTGACCAGATAATCGTCGCCTCCCACGCCAAGGCCGGTGAGCACATCTGCTTCCTGCGTTTTGGCGGTAAGAAACAGGATGGGACAGTCCACCAGATCTCGGATACGGCGGCAGAGACAGAATCCATCCTCACCGGGCATCATCACATCCAACAGGATGCAGTCCGCCCAGCGGCAGGCCGCTTCATCCACCTGCCGCCCGCTGAGAAGGGCCGAAACCTGATGGCCGTCCCGCTCCAGAGCATTTTTAAGCAGAGCGAGCAGGTCTTCCTCGTCGTCCACCACAAGGATATGTGCCATTGCAGCCACCTCAATTCAAAAGGAGATACAGTCCCCAGGAAAGGGCGTAGAAAACATAGACATGGGCGGGATAGAAAATGTAGAACAGTTTTTTCATACCACGCCCGCGAGTCCCATTATACAACAGCATCGGGACCACCGACAACACGCCGAACCATTCATAGGCTACCGTGAACATCTGGGAAAAGCGGAAGCCCGGCACAGCGGACAGCTGCATATAGGGCAAGACGAAGTAGAACACCATCGTCAAGACCACATAAGCGGCCGCCTGAAGCCCGCGGCGGCCATGCAGCAGATACAGCGCAATGCCGATGAGAATGAAAAACACGCCGCCGTCCGCGATGAAGAACCAGACCGGCAGCGCGGTATAGGCCAGCGCCGCAAGAACGGAATCCAGCAGCCAGGCCATCGGCGTGGCATCTGCCATGCTGTACAAAAAGGCGAACAGGAACGGCCAGGCCAGAGGAAGCACCACCGCCAGCAGACCAGGCAGAATGCGTTTGCTCTTCAGCCAGTCAATGCCTTGCCAGACAATAATGAGGATCACAAAATTCATGAACACCGCGTTCATAGGGATAAAGCCATCCGGACGAACACCGATGCCGCCATACATCATCAAGAACTGCAGCAGACCCATTCCGGCGGAAATGCACCAGATACGCAAAAAGTACCGACGCCGATCATGGGTGTGGGTAAAGCCCTCCACCAGACAGAACAGAAACAGCGGCGCACTCACCCGCCCCACCATGCTGAACCATTCGGGGACAGCGCCGGTAAAGCCAAAAAAGTAGTGGATGTGATCCAGCACCATCGTGACAAGGGCGATCCATTTCAGCCCCGTTCCGCTGATGCCCCGCTTTTGCATCATTTCTGTTGTTTCCATAGCCAAACTCTCCTCTCAAAGTTCTTTCGCTATGGTAACAGCTGTTTCTAAGGAAAATATAAGGACTCGTCATTTTTCAACGGGAAAGCCCCCCGGGCGGACCCGGAGGGCTTTGTGCTTACTGTATGGGGGAGTATTTTGGTCGGATTAGCCGAAGTAACGCTCCAGCAGGCCCTGCATGCCGCGGCCGTGACGAGCTTCGTCCTTGGCCATCTCGTGAACGGTGTCGTGGATGGCGTCCAGGCCCAGCTCCTTGGCGCGCTTGGCAATGTCCATCTTGCCGCTGCAGGCGCCGCACTCGGCGTCCACACGCATCTGCAGGTTCTTCTTGGTGCTGTCGGTCAGGACCTCGCCCAGCAGCTCGGCGAACTTGGCAGCATGCTCGGCCTCCTCAAAGGCGTAGCGCTTCCAGGCCTCGGCGATCTCGGGGTAGCCCTCGCGGTCAGCCACGCGGCTCATGGCCAGGTACATACCGACCTCGCTGCACTCGCCGTTGAAGTTCATGCGCAGGCCCTCGATGATGTCCTCGGGCACGCCCTCCTTGGCGATGCCGACAACATGCTCGGTGACGTAGGTGTTCTCGGTCTTCTCAACGAACTTGTCCTTGGGGGCCTTGCAGACAGGGCAGAAATCGGGGGCAGCGCCCTCGGCGATGTAACCACAAACGGTGCAAACGAACTTAGACATTTTCTCTTCCTCCAAATCGTTATATTGTTTCTCACTGAAACGGTTCCCGTAAATAGGAATCATTCTCTGTTACACACACAGTATAGCACAGCCACTTGGTTTCGTCAACAGGAAAATCATGAAAAACCTATGAATTTTTGCGTTCATCTTTCGGTTGGGTGGAAAAGCCCATTTTCCCCAGCGCAGGCAGCAGAGCGGCCAGGCTGGAGCTGGTCACAAAGCCCATTCCGAGGCCGCAGATGATCATGATAGGCGCATAGGTGAGGGCCAGCGCGCTGCTGAGCAAAAAGCTGGCGGCGATGAGCTGGCCGATGTTGTGCCCCAGCGCACCGCACACCGACAGGATAAAATAGGTGGGGCGGCGGGGCAACTTATAGAGCAGCCACATCACCAGCAGCGAGACGAGGCCGCCGCTGAGGGACAAAAGGCCGGCGGTGACGCCGCGGGTCAGACCTACAAAAAAGGCTTTCAGGATGTTGAGGGTAAGCGCCTGGGGAAGGCCCATGAAAAACAGCGCGTACATGACCACAATGTTCGCCAGGCCGATCTTCACGCCGGGGATGAGCCCAAGCAACGGCGTGATGGCGCTCTCCATGAAGGACAGCGCCATCGCCAGCGCAAACAGCAGGCCGGACAGCGCCACCTGGCGGGTTTTGTTGTTTCGCATGGTATTCTCTCCTTAATAATAAGGTTCTGGCTGGTTAACAGTCTAAGCCGCTTTGCCCCTTCTGTCAAGAAAAACGCGCCCTGCGGTTTGACCTGACCGTCGTTTTTTCATATAATATGTATAAGTATCGCCTCTTTACGGAGGCAAAGCATCGGAGGTGGGCTCATGCGCCGCAGATTTTTTTCGGCAGCAGCCTGCTGCACTCTCGTCCTTTTTCTGGCAGGGTGCGGCTTTAAAGACGGAACATACAGCGCCCAGTTCAAAAGTTATGACAGCCTCGGCTACAAAGACTGTCTCACGATCACCGTTACTGACGGTGTCATCACCGACGCCCAGTTCGACGGAGTAAATGAAACAGGCGGCCTCAAGAGCGAAGACGAAGCCTATGCGAACCGCATGCGGCCGCTCTGCGGCACTGACCCCGCCGCCATCCGCCAGTATTACAGCGAAGCGCTTGTGGGGCTGGAAGACCCGAAGGATCTGGAAGTGGACGGCGTCAGCGGCGCAACGGTGTCTGCCCAGCACTTTGAGGCGCTTTGGCAGACATTGCAAGCGCCCATGAAAAAGGGGGAAACCGCACCCGTTGTGGCCGAAGATATCCCGGAATTTCTGCCCTCCGCCAGCAACAGTGAATAATGTGTTAAAATTTGGCACACACTTGCTCTGAGGCTTGAAATCCATGGGGATATAGTATAAAATTTTCATAAGCTTTTCAAAAAAGGAGAGTACAACAAATGAAAAAATTCGTTTCGCTGCTTCTGGCAGCTTCCCTTTGTGTTTTCACTCTGGTCGGCTGCGGCGGCGGCTCCGAGACCGCTGCGTATAATCTGAACGACATCGTGGCCGCGGTTGAAAAGGCCAACCCGGTGAGCAACCCCCGCGACGTGGATGACAACTTCATCCAGCTGGATATGCTGCTGACCGCCGAGAACATCGAAGAGTACGCCGGCAAGGTGAGCAACGACCAGGGCAACAGCGCTCTGATCGTGGCCATCAAGGCTGTGGAGGGCAAGGCTTCCGCCGTTGAGGAAGAGCTGAACGCCTACAAGACCAGCATCTCCACCGGCGGCCTGTACGCTGAATTTGCGGACATGGAGGCTATGGCTGCCGACGCCCGCATCGTTGTGAAGGGCGATTATCTGGTGATGGTTGTCGCCAACACCGAGGGCGCCGATTACGCCGAGATCGACACCGCGCTGGACGAGGCGCTGAAATAAGGCATATCGCGCTGAGCTTTGAAAAATAAGGCCGATACCTGCGTTTCCCAGGTACCGGCCTTTTGTGTGAAAGGGAGGGTCGTTTTTTGATCTTCAGCACGATTCTGTTTCTGTTCCGTTTTCTGCCCATCACGCTGGCGCTCTATTACCTTGCGCCGGCCAAGCTGAAGAACCTGGCGCTGTTTTTGTGCAGCCTGGTGTTCTATTCCTGGGGCGAGGTCAAGTTCTTCCCCGTGATGGTGGTGCTTATCCTCATCAACTACACTTGCGGCTTCCTTATGGAGAAATTCGACAGCAGCGTCAAGGCGCGCCGGGTGCTGCTGGTGCTTTCCATCGTGGGCAGCCTGTCCATGCTGGTGTTCTTCAAATACTCCAACTTCCTCATCAGCACTGTGAACAGTCTGTTCGGTTTGTCCATCGGCCTCATCGAAGCGGCCACCGTGCTGCCGCTGGGCATCAGCTTCTACACCTTCCAGACCATGAGCTACTCCATCGACGTCTACCGTCGGGACGTGCCCGCCGAACACAACATCATCGACTTCGGCGCTTATGTGGTCATGTTCCCCCAGCTGATCGCCGGCCCCATCGTGAAATACCGGGACGTGGCCGCTCAGCTGCATGTGTATAAAGACCGCTATCGCCTGGCCCAGATCCAGGACGGCATTTGCCTGTTCGTGTTCGGTCTGGCCAAAAAGGTGCTGCTGGCGGACATGATCAGCCAGCTGTGGTACGACATCATTGGCCAGTGGTCCGGCGGAACGCTGGATGTTGCGGGCATCGGCCTGGAAAACGCCAGCACTCCCCTTGTGTGGCTGGGTCTTCTGGCCTACAGCCTGCAGCTCTACTTTGACTTCTCCGGCTACTCGCTGATGGGCATCGGCATGGGCAAGATGCTGGGCTTCGACTTCCCCATGAACTTCAACCTGCCCTACATCGCTTCCAGCATCACCGACTTCTGGCGCCGGTGGCACATCACCCTCTCCAGCTGGTTCAAAGAGTATGTGTACATCCCTCTGGGCGGCAACCGCCGCGGCATCAAGCGCCAGATCTTCAACATGTTCGTGGTCTGGGCCCTCACCGGCATCTGGCACGGCGCTGACTGGAACTTCGTGCTCTGGGGCATCTACTACTTCGTGCTTCTCACCATCGAAAAGGTATTCCTGCTGGACAAGCTGAAAAAGGGCAAGGTCTGGCCCCACGTTTACACCCTGTTCCTGGTGGCCGTGGGCTGGGCGCTGTTCGTGGGCAATGAAAGCGGCGTGGGCCTTTCTCTGCTGTTCCAGAAGCTGTTCATCCCCAGCGGCGGCGTGGGCTGCTTGTATTTCCTGCGCAATTACGGTGTGCTGCTGGCGGTGTGCATCGCCTGCTGCACTCCCTTGCCGCTGAAGATCTACGACAAAATCAAAGAGAACACCTTCATGCGCATCGCGCTGGTAGGCCTGCTGCTGATCCTGTGCATCGCGTATATCGTGGCGTCCACCAACACGCCGTTCCTCTATTTCCGTTTCTAAGGGGGTGCGAGACTGATGAAAGAAAAATGGAATGAACTCAAAAAGTATCCCCTGCTGGTTCTGTTTTTCGTGTTACTGTTCGGGTTCATGTTTTTGGACATGGCCTGGCCCAAACGGGCTTACAGTGACCTAGAGCGCCGCGATCTTGCACAGGTGCCCGATTTCAGCCTGACAAAACTCTTCGAAAACGTGTGGACCAGCGAATACGATAAATACACCAAGGATCAGGTGGCGGGCCGCGACATGTGGCTGCGCCTGCAGAGCCGCAGCGAGAGCCTCGTGTTCCAGAAAGAGGAGATCGGCGGCGCGCTGCTGGGCGACGATGAAATGCTCTTCACCCAGACGCTGGCGCTGAAACCCACCGAAGAACGCATCTTGAAGGGCAACATCCAGCAGACCTCCCTGTTTGCCATGCGGTATCCCGGGCAGGTGACGCTGATGCTCACGCCCTCTGCCAGTACGATCTACCCGGATCTGCTGCCCGCCAACGCACCTATGTTGGACGAAAATGCCCTGTTGGACACTATTTTTGAGATGCACGAGGGTACCAACTGCATTGACCTGCGGGAGACTTTCGGCGCAGCCGCAGAAGACACACAGCTCTACTACAAGACCGACCACCACTGGACCACCGACGGCGGCGCTTATCTGGCCTACCAGGAATACTGCCGCAGCCTTGGCCTCACCCCCATGGAGGTGAGCGAAGAGGATTTCAAGCATGTGGAGGACTTCTGGGGCACCACCTACTCCAAATGCCTGCGGTGGGACCAGACGCCGGACACCATCGCCTACCTGGATATTCCCAACCAGCTGACCGTGTGGCAGACGAATGCCGTGGGCGAGCCCTCGGAGCCCAAGTTCACCAGCGGCCTGTATGAGATGGAAAAGGCTGAGACGGCCGACAAATACGCCATGTTCCTCTACGGCAACCAGGGCTACACCACAATCGAGGGCAACGGCGAGGGCCGGGTGCTGGTGGTGAAGGACAGCTACGCCAACAGCTTTGTGCCCTATCTCACGGCGAACTACGCCGAGATCTGTATGGTCGATCCCCGCAGCTACCGCAACAGCATCGACGCTTTGATGCAGCGGGAACAGTTCGACCAGGTGCTGCTGCTGTTCAGCTTCCAGACCTATTCCACTACCAACATTGCCAGCTATCTGGCTGCCTCGGCCAGCGCCGATTGACACATCGAAGCCCCTGCACAAGCCGTGCGGGGGCTTCGATTTTTCCCGGAAAGAGCCCACTTTTTACGGACATTTTACATTGCGGGGTGGGAAAATCGGCGCAAATGCTTTATACTTGAATCGAATGAGATTTGTCCGGTCTCATCGCCGGTGCCGGCCTTTTATGGCGGCATATCGAAGCGGTTCAGACCGGTTTTGAAGGGAGAGCGTCCATGTCCGTGATCTACGTTTTGGAAGACGACAACAGCATCCGCGAGCTGGTGGTGTATACGCTGAACCACTCGGGGCACGAAGCCCAGGGCTTCGGCCTGCCCAGCCAGTTCTGGGCACAGATGGCAAAATCCACGCCCGATCTTCTCCTTTTGGACATCATGCTGCCCGAGCAGGACGGCATCGACATCCTCAAGCAGCTGCGTTCCCAGCCCGCCACCCGAAAGCTGCCGGTGATCATGCTCACCGCTAAAGGCAGCGAGTATGACCGGGTGCTGGGGCTGGACAGCGGCGCCGACGATTATATCCCCAAGCCCTTTGGCATGATGGAGCTGGTGGCCCGGGTCAACGCGCTGCTGCGCCGTACGGCCCCCGGCGAACAGGCTGTGGAATACAAAGCCGGCGGGCTTTCCGTCTGCCCTGCCCGTCATCAGGTGCTGGCCAACGGCCAGCCGGTCACTCTGACCCACAAAGAGTTCGAGCTGTTGAGTCTGCTCATTCAATCGCCCGGCATCGTGTTCACCCGGGAACAGCTGCTGCGGGAAGTCTGGGGCTACACCTTTGATGCCGAGAGCCGCACGTTGGACGTGCATGTGCGCACGCTGCGTCAAAAGCTGGGCGAATGCGGCAGCTGCATCGAGACTGTGCGGGGCTCCGGCTACCGCATTCGGGAGAATGACCAATGAGCAAACGGATCTTCAAGGCAATGATGGCCGTTACCCTCACCACACTTTTGGTGTGCATGGCGCTGTTCATTGCCATCCTCTTTCCCTATTTTGAAACACAGCTCTCCAACGAATTGAGAAACGAACTGGAATACCTCGCCCCCAATGTGGAGCGGGACGGTCTTTCCTATCTGGAGCGTCTTCCCGACGGTCAGAACCGTCTGACGCTCATTGACGCCGACGGCACCGTGCTGTTCGACAGCGACGCCGACCCCGCGAAGATGGAGAACCACTCCGACCGGCCGGAAGTCATTCAGGCCATTGCCACGGGCTTCGGTGAGAGCAGCCGGTATTCCGAAACGCTGGCAAAAAAGACCATCAACAGCGCTGCCCTTCTGGAAAACGGCCAGATCCTGCGGATTTCCAGCACCCAGTATTCCAGCATGGCGCTGCTGGTCAGCCTCACCCCGTCGCTTCTTCTTGTTCTGATTTTTGCGGCTCTGGTTGCCGTATCCATCGCCTACAAGCTGAGCCAGCGGCTCACCCGCCCCTTGAACGAGATCGACCTGAAACATCCGCAGGTGAATCAGGCGCCATACGATGAACTCAAGCCGCTGCTGCGCCGCCTGCATCATCAGAACCGCCAGATCCGGGAGCAGATCCAGCAGCTGCAGGCGCAAAAGCGTCAGTTCACCGCCATCACCGACAACATGCGGGAAGGCTTTCTGGTTTTGGACGCAGACGGAATGGTGCTCTCCTACAATTCCAGCGCCACACGCCTGCTGCAGCCGGAAAAGCCGCTGGACGGCCGCAACATCGGTGAGCTGACCGACGAACCGGACTTTCTGGAAGGTCTGCGCGGCGCGCAGGAAGGCGAGCATGTGGAATGCCTTGTGCCGCTGCACGGCCGCATCTGTCAGCTGTTTGCAAACCCCGTCTACCAGGAAAGCACTCTCACCGGCATCGTTCTGGTGCTGCTGGACGTGACCGAACAGCAGGAGCGGGAGGGTCTGCGGCGTGAGTTCAGCGCCAATGTATCCCACGAGCTTAAAACACCCCTGACCTCCATTGCCGGCATTGCCGAAATCATGAAAAGCGGCATGATCGCTTCCGCCGATATCCCCCACTTCGCCGGCAAAATTTACGATGAATCCCAGCGCCTCATCCAACTGGTGCGGGACATCATCCGTATCTCTCAGCTGGACGAAAACAACATTCACGACACCCCGGTGCCGGTGGAACTGAAGGAATGTGCCTCCCGCACCCTTTCCCTCCTGGAGAGCGCCGCCGATGCCGCCGACGTCACCCTGCATCTGGAGGGCGAAGAAGCCGTCATCCAGGCTGTCCCCGCCATTCTGGACGAGATGGTGTACAATCTCTGCGAGAATGCGGTGAAGTACAACCGTCCCGGCGGAAGCGTCACCGTGACCGTGCGTCCGGACGCTTCCCATGTCACGCTGGAAGTAGCTGACACCGGCATCGGCATCGCCCCGGAACATCACAGCCGGGTGTTTGAGCGGTTCTACCGGGTGGACAAGAGCCATTCCAAAGAGATCGGCGGCACCGGCCTGGGCCTTTCCATCGTGAAGCACGGCGCCGCGTTCCACCACGCGCAGGTCGAACTGGAAAGCGTGCCGGACAAAGGCACCACCATTCGCATCATCTTCCCCAGAAGCGCCGCCCTCTAAACGCAAAAATCCCCCGGCAAGCAGTTTGGCTTGCCGGGGGATTTTTTACTCTTCTTCCTGCTCGTACTGCTCCTGCTCTTCCAGCAGCTTTTCCCATTCGTCAAAAAGCTCCTGCTGGTGGAATCGGGTGTCCTCCAGTTCGTCACAGGTGTCTCGCAGAAGGATATGATCCCGCAGAACTTCCGGGTCGTTGATGGAGTTTTCCAGCTCCACCACCCGCGCACCGATGGCCTCGATCTCGTCTTCCACGGCTTTGATGCGGGCCCGCAGCTCCGCGCGGCGGCGGCGCTGTTCCTTGCCGTAGGACGCTTTTCCTCCGGTACCGTTCTGTGCTGCAGGGGCCGGTTCGGGCGCCGCCTGACCGCGGCCCATCATCTTCTCATAGCTTTCATACAAGGTGGCTTTTCCGTCCTCGATGTAGAGGATGGGGCAGGCCAGGCTGTTCATCAAGAACCGGTCGTGCGTGATGAGCAGCAGCGTCCCTTCGTAAGCGGCAAGCGCCTCGGAAAGGCTGTCACGGGTATAGATGTCCAGGTGGTTGGTGGGCTCGTCCATGAACAGAAGGTTGGGCCGTTCCAGCACGATCTCAGAAAGGCGCAGGCGTGCAAGCTCACCGCCGGACAGAGCCGTGCAGGGCTTGAACACGTCCTCACCCTTGAATCCGAAGCGAGCCAGATGACTGCGTACTTCCAACTCGGTCATGCGGGGCCATTTGTCCCACACGGCATCGATGGCCCGGCCGCCCCGGCGCAGCTGCTGCTGTTCGAACACGCTCACCTTCGCCCCGGCGCCCAGACGCACCATTCCCCCGCTGGGCTTGCGCCGTCCGGCCAGCACCTGCATCAGGGTAGATTTACCCGCGCCGTTGGGGCCGGCGATGACCAGCCGCTCCCCGCGCAGCACCTGCAGATCAAAGGGTTCCAACAGCGTGCGCCCTTCGATCTTCACGCAGAGGTTCTTGAGCGTGAGCAGCTCGTTGTAGGGCGTAACGTCGAACTCAAAACGGAATTTCAGCTGCTGCGGCCCGCTGGAAGGCTTTTCGGTGATCTCCATTTTTTCCAGCTGCTTGCGGCGGCTCTGGGCCATTTTGGTGGTGGAGGCGCGCACCAGATTGCGGGCGATGTAGTCCTCCAGCTTTTGCGCCTTGGCCACATCGGCATCGTGCTGCTTCTGCTGCAGCGCCACCGCCGCCTCCTTCTGGGGCAGAAAGGCAGAATAGTTGCCCTTGTAGCTGGTCAGGCCGTGGCTCTCCACCTCCCAGATTCGGGTGCAGACCTCATCCAGAAAATAGCGGTCGTGGCTGACCACCAGCACCGCGCCGGAATAGCTTTTCAGATAGCTTTCCAGCCACTCCATGGTGATGAAATCCAGGTGGTTGGTGGGCTCGTCCAGAATCAGCACATCCGGCCGCTGAAGCAAAAGCCGCGCAAGGCACAGCCGGGTGTGCTCGCCGCCGGAGAGCACCGCCACGCTCTTCTGGTAGGTCTCCGGCCCAAAGCCCATGCCGCTGAGCACCTTTTTGATGTTCACGTCCATGTTGTAGCCGTCGGCCGCGTCGATCACCGCCGAAAGTTTGGCATGCTCCGCCAGGACCTCCTGATCGTGGGGGTCCTTTTCCAGCCGTTTTTCCAACAGACGCATGCGGTTCATGGCGTCCAGCACCGGCGCAAAGGCGTTGCGCATCTCGCCGTACACATCCTGCTGAGGATCCAGCTTGCTGTTCTGTTCCAGATAGCCAAGGGTCACGCCCCGGGTCAGCTGCATTTCGCCCTCGTCGGGCTGGTATTCCCCGCAGAGGATCTTGAGCAGAGTGGTCTTGCCGGCGCCGTTTTCGCCAACGATGCCGATGCGCTCCCCCTGCTCCACCGTTGCGTCGATCCCCTCAAGGACCACCGTCTCACCGAAGCTTTTCCCAATGTTTTGTAAGGATAAAACCATGTTCGTTCCGTTTCCTGTGTGAATTAGGGTCAGATGCCCGGCTCAAACTGATGTTTGCGCCGCGTCAGGCCCACGTTTTCCAGCTCGTCCGGTTCCATAACGATGGAGTAGAGCTCTTCCCAACTGCGCACCGTGTGGGTGGGGCCGTTTTCCGCAGGCGCCTCCGCTCCGTTCCAGTTGGTCCAGCAGGTGTCCAGCCCCGCGTTCTGGCCGCCTTTGACGTCGGCAGTGAGGCTGTCGCCCACCACAAGCACCTTGTCACGATTTTCGATGCCCAGAGTGCGAAGGGCGATCTCGAAGAAGCGGCGGTTGGGCTTTTCCACGCCAATGCGCTCGGAGATAAACACTTCGTCCATGTACTCCCCAAGGCCGGAATCCTTCAGCCGTTTTTCCTGCACATGCTCCACGCCATTGGTAACGACCGCCAGCGTGGCGACCTCCGACAGCTCTTTCACCGCCTCCAGCGCGCCGGGGATCAGGTCCGCGTGCTCGCTCAACCGGTCCAGATAATACGCGTTCATCTGTGCCGCGTCTCCGGTGCTCTCCAGCGCTTTGAGCAGGTCCTCAAACCTGCGCACGACCAGCTTGTCCCGCTTGATCTGCCCCTTTTCAAGCGCAGCCCAAAGCCCCTTGTTGATGGTGTGGTAGGTCTCTTCCACCTCGTCAGTGGCAGGCAGACCGAACCGCTCCATCGTCTCGTGAAATGCCTTGTGTTCCGCGGCGCCGAAGTCCATCAGGGTGCCGTCCACATCCAGCAAAAGACAATGATAATATGCCATGGGTAACTTCTCTCCCCTTTTCTGTGTTTACTGCCTTCGCCCGTTCCGACGCAGGCAGCGTTCACCTTGTCTATTATCTCCTATTCCCGTTCATTCGTCAAGCAAATGCAGCAGCGCCCGGACAGGCTTTGAGCCAATGTCCGGGCGCTGCTTTGCTTACAGGTCTACGATGGGATAGGCACCGTACCCTTCCGCCGTTTTGCGGCAACGGTCACAGGGGCAGGTGGGCGGAGTTTCGACGGGGTCGGGATCCGGCTCTGGTTCCGGCCCCGGCTCCGGCACGACCTCGCACCCGCAGGGATTGCAGCAGTTGCACCGGTTCTGGCAACCGCAGGAATTGCAGCAACCGCACCGGTTCTGACAACCACAGCGGTTCTGACAGCCGCAGGAACAGCGGTTGCAGTTGTCCGGGCACTCTCCGCAGCGGTCATCCGGCGGAGCAACCGGGTCGCCCCAGTCGAAGTCGTAATTTTCCACACTGCCGTTGGTCACATCTTCGTCGCCCACGGCATATGCACGCAGGCACTTGCTTGTATCGGTCATGATTGAACGCCTCCCTTGCCCCAATGTATGCACACGCAGAAGGGGGTGTGCGCGGGGCAGGCATTGCGCTCAATAATCGAACTCGCCCTTCACCGAGCGGCTGAACAGGCGCGGAAGCACCTCATCCGCCGCGAGGCCGTTGTACAGTAAGTCGTTCACCGTCTGGCAGATGGGCAGATCCACATTGTATTCCTCGCCCAGGCGGACCAGCGCCTGCACGGTGGAAGCGCCTTCCGCCAGGCGGTCAAAGGGTTCGCCTTTGATAAAGCTCTCACCAAACTGGCGGTTATGGCTGTGGGGCGAAAAGAGCGTAGCCTGGTAGTCTCCCAGATGGCAAAGCCCGTAGGCAGACAGCTCGTTGCCGCCCATGGCACGAATCAGGCGGGCGATCTCCCGGGCGCCGCGGGCCATCAGCGCACCCTTGAGACTGGTATACCCCGCTCCGTCCAGCATGCCGGCGGCGATACCAATGACGTTTTTTGCGGCGGCACCCACCTCGGTACCGATGAGGTCGCGTCCTTTGTACAAGCGGATCAGATCGCTGCTCAGATGATCCACAATAAAATCAGTCACAGCCGCATCGTCCGAGTCCGCCACCATGCAGTTGGGCACGCCCGCAGAGAAATCCTGCACATGGCCGGGCCCCACCCACACCGCCAGACCCACCGGCTGGGTGACCGTTTCCCGGAACACCTGGGTGAGACGCTTGCCGGTGTCCACCTCGATCCCTTTCATGCACAGGATAAAGGTCTTGCCGGCCACGTCGTACTGCTGGATCTGGGCGGCCAGCTCCCGCAGGTGCTGGGCGCTGATGGAGATGACGATCGCCTGCCCAAAGGCGAGCGCCTGGGCCAGGTCGTCCCCCAGCAGCAGGGCGTCGGGCAGCGTCTGGTACTCGTTGGCCCGGGTCTGCCGCAGGCGGGCCAGGCTTTTGGAGCCGGGGCGGCCCCAGAGCAGTACCTGATTTTTTGCGCAGTGGTAGGTGGCGAGGAAAGTTCCCCAGCGGCCGCAGCCGAGAACGGTCAGTTTCATAGCGCACGTTCCTTTACTGATCTGTCGTTTGTCTGCCGGAAAAGGCCGCCCTGCCGGGCAGGACGGCCTTTAAAGGAATATCCTTTACTGTGTATCGTCTTTATTATCTTCACCGGTATTCGTTGTCGGTGTGCTTTGCGGCGGGGCAGGTAGCGCTTCGATCTTTTGCGTTTCTGTGTAACCGCAACGCTTGCATTTGCGTTCCTGCAAGCCTTCCACTCCCACATCTGCCGGCGTCTTTACGGTCCATTCTCCCCAATCATGCCCCAAAGCGGCGATGGCCTCCTCTTTGCGTTCCCCGCAGCTGCACTTGTAGATCACCTTGCCGGCTTCGGTGCAGGTGGCGTTCACGCGGCTCTCCTCCACAAACTTATGTTCATGGGGCGTGGGCGATGGCGAGGGCGTAGGCGCTGGCTTGACCGTAAGTTTATATTCCGCACTATATGTTTTACCGTTTACTGTCACACTTGCTTTAATGCTATATGGCTCTTCTCTTGCTTCTTTGACATCGAAAAACCAACTGTAACCCACGCGCTTCTCTACGCCGTCCAGTGTCCAGACGACCATGGTATCCTTGTCAATGCTCTTGTCGCTCACCGACGCACTGAAGCGAACGCTATCGCCCACTTTTGCTTCGCCGGAGCTGCCCTGTTCGATGCTCACCACCAGCTTCGCGCCAAACATGGCAGTCACGTTGACGTTCTGCTTGAAGTCCTTGTCGGTGCGGGTGGCGTTGGTGTTGCCGTCGCTCCACTTGATGAACTCGTACCCGTCCGCAGGCACAGCCGTCACGGAGACGCTGCTGCTGGACTTGAGGTCCTTAAAGCTCAGGCTGGTGACGCCCTTCTGATCACCGCTGGTCAGGGTACCGCCCACGTTCTTGTCCACATTGTACTGAGCGGTATAGGTCTTCTCGGTACTGGTATCCGGCGTGGGAGTGGTGGTCACCGTGCCGGTGGAACCGGTCTTGCGGCGCTCGGGGATATTGCTGGTATCGGGACGGCGGTCCTCGGTGCCCAGATAAGCATGGGTGCGGGCATATTCCATCACGGCGGTCAGCGCATCCTTTTTCAGATGGATGTCGCCGGACAGGAAATACTGCGCCTTGCCGTAGCCGTCGCTGCCCACGAGGATCTCGTTGGTGTTCAGGAACTTATAGCCGTTATCCGCGCACATCTGCGCCAGCGCATCGTTGAACTGGTTGATGGTCTCCATGCTCATGTTGGGATAGCTGGAGTGATCCTGCGGGATGGGCGGCACGGCAGCCACAATGATGTCGGTGTAGGGGTAAGCGGTCTTGATGGCTTCCAGCGCAGTGCGGTAATTGGAAGCGAAGTCAGACGCGCTCATGGTGCCGTCGGCATTGTTGGTGCCCATCATCACAATGATGCGGCGGGGCTTCATCTTGGCCAGCGCATCGGGGATGGAATAGCCGTTGTCGTCGCCCTTGAAATAGATGGACTTGTCGGTGGTGAAGTTCTGGATGCCCAGGCCCTCCACGGCGACCACCTGATCCAGTTCCAGCAGGTCGTACTGATAGTAGCGGTAGGTGTTGGAGTCACCCACAAAAATGGTCTCATCGATGTAAGACTTGCCGGCGTCATCGGTGGACCCCAGCACGGCGTCGCCGTACTTGCTGGCGTCAAAGCCGCCTGTCACCACCTGGCTGGTGCCGGAAGAAGTCTGACTGGTGCTGCCGGACTGGGGGTCTCCGCCGCCGGCTTTGGACACGACCACGCTCACTACGGCGATGGTGATGACCAGCACCAGAGCGCAGATCGCCAGCACGATGGCCGCCTGTTTCTGCTTGGGAGTGAGCGGCGCGGAACCGCCGCGGGATTTGCGTCTGTTTTGAGGCATTCGATTGCCCTCCTTTGTCATTTGCTTATCAGCCAAGGATAAAGTCGGCCAGCTGCTCGCAGCTTTCGGGCATAAAGCACGGCTCGAAGGGAAGCAGCTCTTCCCTGCTTCCGTAGCCGTACAGCACCGCAGCCGCCGGTACATTGCAGTCGGCCGCGCCGCGCATATCGTCGGCCCGGTCGCCCACCATCAGCACCCGCGCATTCTGCAGCTCGGGCCGCGTCAGCACCGTGCGCATCACGGCGGTTTTGGTATCCACGCTTTTGTCTTCGCTGGCGCCGCCGATGAAGTTGAAGAACTCCGCCAGGCCCTGCTCCTGCAGGATCGGCGTTACCACCGACGTGGGCTTGGAAGTCGCGGTGTAAAGCTTCACGCCTTCCTCGCGCAGCCGCGTCAGCATCTCCCGTACACCGGGAAACACCTGGCACAGATGCTGGCCGACCTCATGGTAACGGTCCCGATAGATATGCACCATGCGCTCCACGTCCTCTTCACTGCGCATATGTTCTGCAAAACTGCGCCGAAGCGGAGGCCCGAGATACCGCGTCAGGTCGATCCCGGCAGGATCGATCCCCACTGCACGGAATGTGTATTCCATGGTATCGAGGATACCCGGGCTGGAATGGATCAAAGTGCCGTCCACATCGAACAGCACCGCGTCAAAACAAGCCAAACTGGCACCGCCTTTCCTGTGATGGGCACGGCAAAAAAGCCGCACCGAAGCGCGCACCGCCATTCCCGGTTCCTTCGCCAAGGCGAAGCGCGCGACCGGAACGGTGGACACTTACGAGGTTATTATACCATTTTTCCTGTCTGGACACAACGCAAAGCGGCGGAATTTCACCTGCCGACGATTATAATACGACAGGCTTTTCCCAAATATTGCAAAATGCCCGGCGCGTCACCGCGCCGGGCATCAAAGCTGTATCTGTCAGGAAAGGAGCATCCGGTCGTTGGCCAGCTCGCTTCCACTGGCCTGCTCGAATTTCAGAAGCAGGTCGGCCACCTTCAGGCTGCGTTTTTCCTCGCCGCTTACATCATAAATCACGCGGCCCTCGTGCATCATGATGAGCCGGTTGCCATACTGAATGGCGTCCTTCATGTTGTGGGTGATCATCAGGGTGGTGAGGTTGTGCTCTGCCACGATCCTGGCGGAGAGCTCAAGCACCTTGGCCGCCGTTTTGGGGTCCAGCGCGGCGGTGTGCTCATCCAGCAAAAGCAGCTTCGGCTTCTTGAGCGACGCCATCAGCAGCGTCAGAGCCTGGCGCTGGCCGCCGCTGAGCAGTCCCACCTTGCTGGTGAGCCGGTTTTCAAGGCCAAGGCCCAGCATTTTCAGCTGTTCCTTGTACTGCTCCTGCTCTTCCCTGGTGATACCGGGGCCGAGGCCGCGGCGCTGACCGCGCCGGGCCGCCAGCGCAAGGTTCTCCTCGATCTGCATGGTGGCGGCGGTTCCGATCATGGGGTCCTGGAACACGCGGCCGATGTATTTTGCACGCTTGTGCTCCGGCAAACGGGTAATGTCCACCCCGTCGATCATGATGGTTCCGCAGTCCACCGGCCAGACGCCCGCCACCGCGTTCAGCAGCGTGCTCTTGCCGGCGCCGTTGCCGCCGATGACTGTGACAAAATCGCCCTCATTCAAATGAAGGGACAGCCCGTTCAGCGCCACTTTCTCGTTGACGGTGCCCGCGTTGAAGGTTTTGGAGATATTCTTTATATCAAGCATTGCGGGCGCCTCCCTTCTTCGCGGTCTTGGTGAAATAGCGGTCCTTCCAGTACGGGACCGACAGGAACAGCGCCACCACCAGCGCCGAGAGCAGTTTGAGGTAGTTGGCGTTGAGGCCCAGTGCCAAGACCGCCTGCAGCACGATGTAGTAGATGATAGAGCCCAGCACTACCGCGAACAGCTTGAGGGCAAAATTGATGAACACCTTGCCGAAAATGACTTCGCCGATGATGACGGCGGCAAGGCCGATGACAATGGCGCCGCGGCCCATGTTGATCTCACTGGCGCTGTTGTACTGGGCCAGCAGAGAGCCGGAGAGGGCCACCAGGCCGTTGGAGACCACCAAGCCCAACACCTTGGCGAAGTTTGTATTGATGCCCTGGGCACGGGCCATGTTGCCGTTGGCGCCGGTGGCGCGCAGCGAGCAGCCCAGCTCGGTGCCGAAGAACCAGTAGAGCAGCGCGATGATGGCCAGTGTGAACAGGCCGCCCACGAAGATGGGGTGCCGCCAGAAGGGCCGCGCGCCCTTGGCCACATCGGTCACGAAGCGCAGGGACACCAGCAGCTTGTCCAGCATCTCATTGGTGGTCACGTTGATTGCCACCGTTGCCTTCATGCCCATGATGGCCATGTTGATGGAATACAGACCAAGCTGGGTCAGAATGCCGGCCAGGATGGCCGGAATGCCGCAGGCAGTGTGCAGCAGGCCGGTAACAAGCCCCGCCGCCATGCCCGCCAGCATTGCCGCCAGCATTGCCAGCCACAGGTTCACTCCGCCGGTGAACAGAACCGCAAACACCGCCGCTCCGGTGCACAGCGAGCCGTCCACCGTCAGATCGGCAATGTCCAGAACGCGGAACGTGATGTACACGCCGATGGCCATGATGCCCCAGATCAGCCCCTGAGACACTGCCCCCGGCAGCGCGTTGAGAAAATCCATCTGTCTTCCCTCCTGCGGGGCGGCCTTTCGCCCCGTTAATGCTTTACCTTATTACTATAGCAAAAAGCGGAGGAAAAGGAAAGCCTTTTCCTCCGTCTTTTCTGCTTTTTCTGCGTTATTCTGCGGCGATGGCTTCGTAGCCTTCGGGGACGGTCAGGCCCAGGTCGGCGCAGATGGCCTCGTTGTACTTCTTGGTGAACTGAGGCGCATACTCGATGGGCATTTCGGCCACATTGGCTTCGCCGGTGAGGATCTTCACCGCCATCTCGCCGGTGGCAACGCCCAGATCATAGTAGCTGATGGACAGGGTGGCAACACCGCAGCCGGAGCAGATGCCCTCTTCGCCCGCGATGACGGGCACACCTGCGGGGCGGCAGATATTGTCTACCACACCGGTATTGTTGGCCACCGTGTTGTCGGTGGGTACATAGATGACGTCGCTGTTGTCGGCGGCGTTCTGGGTGACGGAAGCCATGTCATTGGTGTCGGAGAAGGAGTACTGGGTGCAGGTGTAGCCCAGCTTTTCCAGCTCGGCCTGGACCACGTCCACCTGATACTGGCTGTTGGGCTCGGCGGAGCAATAGAGCAAGCCGACGGTCTTGGCATCGGGGAACCACTCCTTGAGCATGGCTGCCTGCTGGTCCAGCGGAGCCAGATCGGAGGTGCCGGATACATTGGTGCCCACAGTGCCGGAGAAATCCTCAATGCCCAGAGCAACACCGTACTCGGTGACGGAGGTGCCCAGCACGGGAATGTCCGAGGTGGCAGCCACGGCGGCCTGCAGACTGGCGGTGGCGTTGGCCATGATGAGGTCCACGCCCGAAGAAACAAAGCCGTTGACGATGGTGGCGCAGGTGGGCGAATCACCGGCTGCGTTCTTCACCTCAATGGTGACCTGGTCGCCCAGCGCCTCTGTCAACGCGTCCTGGAAGCCCTGCGTGGCGGCGTCCAGCGCCGGGTGAGGCGCCAACTGGCACACGCCCACCACATAAGAGCCATCCGATGCCTGAGACGCAGGTTCGCTTGCTCCGGAAGCGGGGGCAGAGGTTTGGCCGCCGCAGCCCGCCAGCATGGAAGCGGCCAGAAGCGCCGCCGTACATGCGCAAATCAGCTTTTTCATGGTACATTCCCTCCTGTTCGGCCCACTTGGGCCTTCACATCCCCGGCAATTTATTGCCGCAATGTGTTACTGCATTAAAGTATATCACCGAATCTGCCCGGATGCAAGTGTTTTTGTGATTCCGCCCCTGTCGAAAAGGCTTTTCCGGCTCTCACGAAGGACCTGCGGGCTGAGCCAAAGCACAGCCGCCAGATTGGGCAGTGCCATAAAACCGTTGAAGGTGTCGGAGATCTGCCAGACCAGTTCCAGCCGCGTCACACATCCCAACACGATTACAGCCACAAAAATCACTTTATAAATCCTGGCCGCCCGGGGACCCCACAAATATTCCGCTGCCTGCGCGCCGTAGCAGCTCCAGCCCAGCAGCGTGGAGAATGCGAACAACGTGAGGCTGAGGGCCAGGAACACCCCGCCCTGCGGGCCGAACGCTGCGCGGAACGCGTCGGCCGTGAGGGCCGCTCCGTTGGGCAGCAATTCCAGGACACCCCTGCTCTGCGCCTCGGAATAAGCCGCGAAGTCGTAGGCTCCGCTGCACAGGATGGCCAAGGCGGTAAGGGTACACATGAAAAGAGTGTCCACCGCCACCTCCATGATGCCCCACATCCCCTGCTCCACCGGCGTGCAGCCGGCGGCGGAGTTGGCCATCACCGAAGAGCCCAGCCCCGCCTCGTTGGAGCTGACGCCCCGGGCCACGCCCACCGTCAGCGCCCGGGCAAGCCCATAGCCCGCCGCGCCGCCAAGGCCCGCCCGAAGCGAAAATGCCTCCCGAAAAATCAGGGCGAACACTTCCGGCAGGCGCTGAACATTGAGCGCCACGATCAGCACCGCACCGCCGGTGTAGGCCAGCGCCATGAAAGGCACGATTTTTTCGGTGACGCGGCCTACCCGTCCGATGCCGCCAGCGATGGTTGCGCCGATCACCGCGGCCACCACCAGACCTGTGACCAGCGGCGGCACATGCAGCGCATCCTGCAAGCCTTCGGCGATGGAGTTTGCCTGCGCCATGTTGCCCATGCCCAGCGAACCGAGCAGACAGAAAAAGCTGAACGCGGCTGCCAGCGGCCGGCTGTGAAGCCCCTTTTCAATATAGAACATTGCCCCGCCCACCGGGTGGCCTTTTCCGTCGGTGCCTCTGTACAGCGCGGCAAGTACGTTCTCGGCATAGGCCGTCATGGTGCCAAGCAGCGCCGACACCCACATCCAGAACACAGCGCCCGGGCCGCCCGCCACCAATGCTGTGGCGACCCCCGCGATGTTCCCGGTGCCCAGCGTTGCCGCCAGCGCCGTGCAGGCGGACTGAAAGGCGGTGGTCGCGCCGCGTTTTTCCCGGCTTTTGAAGGCTGCGCCCAACGTCGCGCTTATCCAGCGGCGTGCACCGCGCAGCTGAAAAAAGCCTGTGGCAACACTGAACACAACGCCGCTCAGCGCCAGCAGGCCGATGGTCCCCGGCCCCCATGCCAGCTGATGAAGCACATTTACTGCCAAATCGACGACCCGCTGCAGTGTTTCCATATCCCTTCCCCTTTTTCTTCAGAGTTTCAGAATATGTATATGCGCTCACCTTGCCGCAGTTGCGAGCACAAAAAAGCGGGGCCCATCTCGAAAGGGGTCCCGCTTTTTGAATCGTTTATTCGTGGCGAATGGCTTCCAACGCACTGATGCGGGTGGCTTTCACCGCCGGCCACAGGCCGGACAGGATACCCACCAGGGTGGAGAAGCCCAGTCCCAGCAGCACCAGCCACGGGGGAATGATGGAGATCTGGCCTCCCATTCCGCCGTACATGCCGCCGATGCTGTTCAAAAGGCCGCTCAGGTCGATACCTCCGCCGCCGAACAGCGCAGCGATGGTGTTGATGTTGTTAAGGATGGCGGACGCGGCGTAGCTCAATGCCACGCCGATGATGCCGCCCAGCAGGCCGATGGCTCCCGCTTCCACCAGGAACATGTTGCGGATCTTGCCCACTTCACAGCCCAGCACCTTCATCACACCGATCTCCTTGGTGCGCTCGTAGATGGACATCATCATGGTATTGGCAATGTTCAGCGCCGCCACAAGCAGAGCCACGGCCGCAGTGCCGCCCAGGATCATCTGGCTCTTGATCACACTGGCCTGCATCTCCTCGCGGATCTGGGTAAGGGAGTTAGTCTGCTCATAGCCGATATCGTGGATCCACTCTTCCACGGCGCCCACATTTTCCACATCGTCCACCTTGACGTAGACCTCCTGGTAGCCGTTGTCCTGCTCACGCATGACAGAGCCGTTGGAGATCATCACGCCGCCGGAGGAGTTGTTTTTCTTGCCGCTCAGACGCTCGTACTCTTTTTCCAGCATCTTCATATCCGACACGCGCATAGCAATGCCGGATTCGGTGAAATAGTGTTTAGACGTATCCGACACAAACGTCCCCATCACCACCAATTGAAACTCGCTGGTTTTTTCGTTGCCGTTTGTGTCGTAGGCGGTAAGTTTCAGAGTGAGTTTATCCTTGTTGATATCCACAAAGGGCGGAATGGGATTTCCCAGGGAATCCGTCTGGCCCGCCCAGCGTTGGCGCTTGCCGCTGTTATAACTCTTGCGGGTATCCTGAAATTGATAGGCAAAGTTGGCGCCCACCAGCACAGGGATCTTCTTTTTGCCCAAATTCACATCGCCAGCGATCCAGTTGCCGCTTTGCAGCTGAAACTCCATTGCCTCCAGCGCGTTCATATCCACGCCGTAACAATCCCACAGATATGCTTCGTACCGGTCGCCTTTACCGGCGTAGACGCTACCGTTCATAGAGTTTGAGGAATAGAACGGTGTGGCCGCTACCACATGTTCGTGGCTGCGGAAAGTTTCCAGCATTTCGTCATCCAGCTTGGGAACGTCGCCCGCAGCACCGTAGGAGTAGTTCCAGATCTGGATCTGGGTCAGGTCGCCCCAACTTTGGAGCATTGCTTCATTTTGGGCATTGCTGGCGATACCCAGACTGATCATCACGATGATGGCGAACGTACCAACCACCACACCGATGACCGTCAGGGCTGTGCGGCCTTTACGCCGCCGAAGATTATCCGTGCTGAGGCGCAGCAGATCAGATATCTTCATCTTCATCCTCCAGCTGGGCCAGTTTCTTCGCCGCCTGCTTCTTGCGGATCACCACCACGGCCACCGCCGCAACAGCGCCCACGCCGACCACGATCAGCGCCCAGCCCCAGATGGGCATGCCGCCCTCCACGTCTTCACCCATGGTGGGGTCCATCATGCCCGGATCCATCATGCCGGGATCGTCGATAACGGGCATCGCCTCCACGGTGCAGGAGAACTCCTTTTCCACCGTGGCCACTTCGCCCTTGGAATTTTCGTAGCTCAAAATGACCTTGCCGTTGATGACGCCTTCCGCGGAGGCCATCACGCTGAAGTCCACCGAGTTCTCGGTGCCGGCGGCCACATTGCCCAGGAACTGGCTCTGGCCGGGGTTGGCCAGGTTCTCGCCCTGGATCTCGGCGGTGAGGTTGTTGATGGAGCTCTTGCCCTTATTGACAAAGGTCACAGAGAGGTAGCCTTCCTCGCCCATCATCATGGTCTCGGGGGCTTCGATGTTGGTGATCTCAAAACGCTCGGGCTGGGTAACGGGGATGGAGATGGGAGAAGACGCCGCCTCGCCGTTCTTGCTGGTCAGCTGCACGGTGATGTTCACCGAGCCGGGCTCCATGGTGGCAGAGGTGACCATCTTATAGCTGATGGTACGGGTGGCGTTGGGGCCCATCGTGCCCACATAGGTGTTCATGCTGCCGCTGGCAAGGCTGACATTCTTGGAGTCCGAGGGGAAGGTCAGGCCGACCATCACGTCCTCCAGATTGGTGTTGCCGCTGGTGGTGAACAGGGTCAGCTCCAGAGTGAACTCCTTGCCGGCTTCCACGCTGTTGCCGCCGAAGGTGAAGTCCTTCACCATGATCTTGGGCACTTCCGCAGGCGCAGGAGTAGGCGTAGGAGTGGCCTCCGGGCGCTCGGCGCACTGATTGATGGGCAGGCTCAAGGTGATGATCGCACGGGCCTCGCTCGCATTTTCGGTGATGATATCGAACTTGAAGGTGTTATCGCCGCCAAGGTATTCGATATCTTTGAATTCGAACTTGTAGGCATTGGTAGTGCTGTCGTAGGGGACCACCGCGTCTTTGCCCACAAAAGAGCTGCTATTGATACGCGCACGCAGCTGCGCATTGTGCGTGCCCGCCCACTCGTCCACAACGGTGATGCTGAGGTTCATCTTGCCGCCGGGATACAGCAGGCTGTCGTCTTTCACATCCACGCTATAGTTGGAGATGAACGCGTCGGGCACGGGAGTGGGATCAGGGGTGGGGGTAGGGGTGGCAGTCGCTGCCGGGTTTCCGTCGTCAGTTTCGTCCACGTTACCGTCTGTCTGATCCACGGGATCTTGGGTTCGGGCTGTCGAACCCGTCACAACAGGAAGGTTGTCCCCTTCGGCAAATACCGGTGCGCCCGCAAACAGCGTCAGCGCAAGGGCGAAGGAAAGCGCAAGGCTGGCAATTTTCTTGGTCGTTTGTTTCATGGGTGATTCCTCTCTCATTCGTCGATCGTACTGTCTGCCGGGACGGTGGTCTGAGGCTCCGGCGGCGCCTCTTGATTCGATTCCAGAATGTCCTTGAACAGTTCGGCTTGCTTTTTCGCCTTCTCCTGCTCGTCCAGGAGGATGTTGCTCTCCACCTTGCCGTCCCGGATGGTGATGACCCGGTCGGCCACATCAGCCAGATCCCGCTCGTGGGTGACCATCACAAAGGTGATTCCGTTCTCCTTTGCCATGGTGAGCATACGATAGAGCACCTGCCGCGTGGTGGAAGAGTCCAGGTTGCCTGTGGGCTCGTCGGCAAAGATGACTTTCGGCTTTGCCACAAACGCGCGGGCGATGCCCACGCGCTGCTGCTGGCCGCCGCTCATCTCGGTGGGCTTGTGGTTCGCGCGCTTGCCCAGCCCCATCCGTTTGAGTTCCGCCTTTGCCATCTCCAGCCGTTTTTTCCGGGACACGCCCTTGAACATCAGCGGCAGCGCCACATTTTCGGCGGCGGTCAGATTCGGCAAAAGGTTATAGCTCTGGAAAATGAAGCCCAGATGTGCCTGACGGAATTTTGCAAGCTGGTTTTCGTTCATCGCGCTGATCTCATGATTGCCTATGTAGACACTTCCCTTTGTGGGCTTTTCCAGCCCGGCAAGCTGATTCAGCAAAGTCGATTTGCCGCTGCCCGAAGGGCCCACGATGCAGCAGATCTCCCCGGGCTCAATGGCAAGGTTCACGTCGTTCAGCGCGATCACCTTTTCATTGCCCACCCGGTACACCTTGCGCAGATGCTCCACGCAGATGATTGGCGCCATTCTTTCACCTCTTCGCTGCGGCCGCTGGCCGCCTTATTATAAGATACCGACAAGCGGGCTGATCCAGCCGCTCTGGCTCGATTTGAATACCCAGTAGTACAGTACGGCAAAGACTTCCCGCATATAACAGGGCATCACGGAATTAAGGCCGATACTGGCCGGAATAGAGCTCACCTGTTCGAAGCCCACCAGCCGGGCATAGCACCGGGCGCGGTAGCAATGAAAGGCGTTCGTCACCACCGCCATCGGCTCGTCCGCACCAATGCCGCGCTGTTCCAGCAGCTCCTTGGCAAACAGCAGGTTCTCTTCGGTGGAGGTGCTTTTCTGCTCCACGATGATCTGCTCCTGAGGGACGCCCTTTTCCGCAAGATAGCGTCCCATGGCCACCCCTTCCGGGATGGTCTCGCCGTTGCCCTGCCCGCCGGTTACTACGATCACCACTTCCGGGTTCTCCTGGTAGTAGGCATAGGCGGCGTCCAGACGGCGGCGCAGCAAATCGGAGGGCACGTCCTTTCGCAGGCCCGCGCCCAGCACGACCACCGCTTTTTCGGCGCCGGTGGCGCCGCCGGCATATCCGCTGACGGCCACAAAGCCCAACAGCAGGCAGAACAGCCCCACGCCGCAGAAAAACAAAATCTTGAGCCAGCGGCCGATCCCATCGGCGCAAAAAGCGTCGATGGAGCGGTGAAACAGCGCATAGGCCCAGAGCGCCGCCGTGAGAAGATACATCAAAAGCAGGCCGAAGTTGAAATTTGAGCGAAAGCTGCGCGCCACACTGTCGGCCAGAAGAACGACGGCCAGCACCCAGACAATAATGATCCTGATCTGCATTTTTTCCCTTTTCAACGGCTTTTTACACACTTCCTGACGCAGGTTCACGGCTTTGCTTGAAAAGAACTTCACTGCGTAAACGAATCGCGGGTGAATTTTATTTCACCTGCTGGTCCGTTCATTCGAAAATTTTCGCAGCCAGGTCCTGGCCGTCCAGCTGCGCCTGCACCCCGAGGGCCGTGCAGATGGTCTTGCCGATGGCGCCAAAACCCAGCACAGTGCCCAGATTGTTGTCTTTTTTCACTTCGGGGCCTGCCACCAGCAGCGGCACATACTCACGGGTGTGGTCGGTGGTCTTGGTGTAGCCGGGGTCGCAGCCGTGGTCGCCGGTGATCATCACCACATCGCCGGGGCGCAGCTTCTTCAGCAGTTCGCCCAGGCCCCGGTCGAATTCGGTGGCCGCAGCGGCATAGCCGGCAATGTTGCGCCGGTGGCCGTAAATCATGTCAAAGTCCACCAGATTGATGAAGGCAAGGCCCTCGAAATCCCGGTCGACCAGCTCCAGCATGACTTTGATGCCCTCGGTGTTGCCGCTGGTGCGGATCTTCTCGGTCAGGCCCTCGCCGTCAAAAATATCATAGATCTTGCCCACGCCGATCACGTCCTTGCCGGCAGCTTTGAGATGGTCCAGCATGGTCTTTGCGGGGGGCTTGAGAGAATAATCGTGGCGGTTGGAAGTGCGCTTGAAATCCGCCGCACAGCTGCCCAGGAAGGGGCGCGCGATGACACGGCCCACGCCGTGCTCGCCTTTGAGCATGTCACGGGCCATCTGGCAGTATTCATACAGCTGCTCCAGCGGGACTACCTGCTCATGGGCGGCCACCTGGAACACGCTGTCCGCCGAGGTGTACACGATAAGGTCGCCGGTGCGCATGTGCTCCTCGCCGTAATCCTTGAGCACCTCGGTGCCGGAATAAGGCTTGTTGCACAGCACCTTGCGGCCGGTGAGCTTTTCGTACTCCTCGATCACCTCGGGCGGGAAGCCGTCGGGATAGGTGGGCAGCGCACGCTCGCTCTCCACGCCGGCGATCTCCCAGTGGCCGATGGTGGTATCCTTGCCGTTGCTGGCCTCCTGCAGGCGGGCGCAGCTGCCCGCCACCGGATGCACCGGAGCTTTGCAGTCCACGCCATCCAGGTTGAACAGGCCCAGCGCCGCCATGTTGGGGGTCTGGAACCCGGGATCTTTTGCAATGGACGCGAGGGTATTGGCCCCCACATCGCCGAATTTATCCGCATCCGGCTCGTATCCGATGCCGAAGCTGTCCAGCACGATCAGAAAAACACGTTTTGTCATTGGTATTTTTACCTCCTTGCAGTGGTCAAATGTCTAAAGATAGTCTCATTATACAATATTCTCGTCAAGAAGTTAAGCCGGTCTGGAAGTTTCTCCTGTGAATGTTAAAACTTAAAAAAAATTGCTTTCTTCCCTTTGACGCATTCATATTCGGGTGTATAATATATGCTGGTGGAAATTCGAGCATTGAGCAATTTGGGAGGTTTCCTTATGAACAGAATGCGTAAGACCAAAATCGTGTGTACCCTTGGTCCCTCCACGGACCGGGAGGATGTACTTCGGGATATGATCCTGAGCGGCATGAACGTTGCCCGCTTCAACTTTTCTCACGGCACCCATGAGGAGCACAAACGCCGGCTGGACACCCTTAAGCGCCTGCGTGAAGAACTGAATCAGCCTGTGGCGGCTCTGCTGGACACCAAGGGCCCCGAGATCCGTCTGAAGCAGTTCGCCGGCGGCAAGACCGAGCTGGTGACCGGCCAGACGTTCACCCTGACCACCCGTGATGTGGAGGGCACCAACGAGATCTGCTCCATCACCTATAAAGATCTGCCCGGCGACCTCTCCGTGGGCAGCACCGTGCTGCTGGCGGACGGCCTCATCAGCCTGACCGTCACCAAGCTCACCGACACCGACATCACCTGCAAAGTGGAGAACGGCGGCCCCATCAGCAACAACAAGGGCGTGAATGTGCCGGGCGTCTCCCTTTCCATGCCCTACATGAGCCAGCGTGACAAGGACGACATCCTCTTCGGCATCGAGCAGGGCTTCGACTTCATCGCCGCCAGCTTTACCCGCAGCGCCCAGGACATCCAGGAAGTGCGCCGCCTGCTGAACAGCCACAACTCCCATATCCGCATCATCGCCAAGATCGAGAACCGCGAGGGTGTGGACAACATTGACGAGATCCTCGCTGCGGCCGACGCGGTGATGGTAGCCCGCGGCGATATGGGCGTGGAAATTGACTTCACAGAGATCCCGGTCATTCAGAAGGAGATCATCTATCACAGCTTCTCCAGCGGCAAGCCGGTCATCACCGCCACCCAGATGCTGGAGAGCATGATCGAGAACCCCCGCCCCACCCGTGCGGAGATCACCGACGTGGCCAACGCCATCTACGACGGCACCAGCGCCATCATGCTCAGCGGCGAGACCGCTGCCGGCAAGTACCCGGTGGAAGCCGTGCGCACCATGGCCGCCATCGCTGAGCGCACCGAGAACGACGCCAGCTACTTCAGCCGCATGCGCAAGGCTCCGGTGGATTCCCGCATGAGCATCGTGGGCGCCACTGCCCACGCTGCCGGCACCACCGCCGCCGACGTGAAGGCCGCCGCCATCATCACCGTGAGCAAGAGCGGCGAGACCGCCCGGTTGGTGAGCAAGGGCCGCCCCTCCACCCCTGTGATCGCCTGTGTGGTGGACGACTGGGTGCAGCGGCATCTGGCCCTCTCCTGGGGCGTCACTCCCCTGCTGATGCCCTACGCCCACAACACCGACGAGCTGATCGAGCTGTCGGTCAAGACCGCCGAAGAGGCCGGCCTGGTGCACACCGGTGACCTGGTGGTCGTGACTGCCGGCGTGCCGGTGGGTATCTCCGGCACCACCAATATGCTCAAGGTGCACATGGTGGGCGACTCGCTGCTGAACGGCGTGGGCATCGGCAGTCACAATGCCAAAGGCCCCGTGTGCGTCTGCCGCAGCAACCACGACGTGAAGTCCAAGTTCCGCAAGGGCGACGTTCTGGTAGTCCCCTACACCAACAACGAAATGCTGGACGCCATGCGCAACGCCAGCGCCATTGTGGTGGAAGAGGCCGGCCTGAACAGCCACGCCGCCATTGTGGGCCTGACGCTGGGCAAAGCGGTTCTGGTGGGCGCTTCCGGCGCCACCCGCGCCCTCAAGGACGGCGCGATGGTCTCGGTGGACTGCGAGCGCGGCATCGTGCAGAGCATGGCCAACTGACCAAATTTGAACGAAGAAAGCCCCGGGAAAACTCCCGGGGCTTTTGTTTGTTCATTTTTCCGGATAGGCCGCGAATTCTTCCAGCGTGCCGTTGAACACGTTCATATCAATATAAGGTTCTTCGCCTTCATAGCCTGCCAGCCGCGCTCTGTCCGTATACTGCCAGAAGGTCCATTCCCGCCCGTCTTTCAGGCGCGGGGTCCAGTAGACGTTCCGGATCCAGATGTCATACCCTTCATAATTTCCCGCCAGATACCGGTCATAGGCGCTGCCGGTGGCGTAGAGCACAGGGCGCTGACCGTAATGCTCTTCCAGCCGCTCCAGCAGCAGAGACAGCTGTTCCGTCACATCCTCACGGGCGGGCGGATTCCGTTTCTTCTCGCCGTAAAGCTCCACGTCCACCACCGGCGGCAGCATTCCTTCAGCGGGCTCCACCGCACGGATAAAGTTTTCCGCCTGCGAGTCTCCCCCGCTGTCAAAGCTGAAAAAGTGATACGCACCCACCCGCAGACCGCTCTGGCGCGCCTGCTCCCAGTTGCGTTGAAAGTTCGGGTCTTCCGAACCGCTGCCTTCCGTCGCCTTGATGAACGCGAAGGAAATCCTCTGCTCTGCCAGCGTATTCCAGTCGATTTGTCCCTGATAGACAGATACGTCCACTCCTCGCACGGGATACCGCTCGGTGGAAGGGGCGTTTAGGCGCGGGATACCCCCGAATATAAAGAAACAAGCTGTAACGGCTGCCAGAAGAAGGGCCGCTGTCAGGCAGAGCTTCACAGCAAATGGCGGCCGCTTTGCAAAAGCCTTTTTCATCGTTTCCTCCTTGCAAACAAAAACAGGACAAGCGCCAAGCGCCTGTCCTGTTCTGGCGGAAAGAGAGGGATTCGAACCCTCGGTGGGTTTATGGCCCACACACGATTTCCAGTCGTGCGCCTTAGACCAGCTCAGCCATCTTTCCATTCATTTCGCGGCTCTCAAAGCCGCTTATATATAATACCGAAAAGATCGTCTTCTGTCAAGCCCTAAACGCAAAATAATGCCTGCTTTTCAGCAGGCATTTTTTTATCACTCCACGCGGGCGGGGTAATACAGGTTGTTGCTGATGAACTCCAGCTTTTCCTTCAGCGCCGTCTCCATGGTGGCGACCACGTTGACCATGTTGGCCACGGACTCGTTGACCTCCATCAGCTGGCAGAAGTTCACGTCATCCATACCGATGACGCGCTGCAGCTTCTCGCCTTCCGCGTTCAGGATATGGCTGAGGGCAGTCTCCTCAATGGCGATGCTCTCCAGCAGATCAGTGACCGCCTGGCACATGGTGATGGGATTGGGATGCATGGAAATGATGGGCATAGACATGAGGCATACCTCCTGATCAAATGGTGTTGCAACACGTTTGTGCTGGCTATCCCACTATATGCCGCCACCCGGGTTTTGTTCCGCTCTCCTGCACAAAAAAAGAGCAGGGGCGTCCTTCTCCCCTGCTCTCTTTGTTTTTCAGCAGCCCAGATAAGCCTTGCGCACCTCGATGTTGTTGGCCAGCTCGTCGGCAGGGCCCTCCATCTTGATGGTGCCGGTCTCCAGCACATAGGCGCGGTCAGCGATCTCCAGCGCCATCTTGGCGTTCTGCTCCACCAGCAGCACGGTCACGCCGTCCCGGTTCACGTCCCGGATGATGTGGAAGATCTCCTTCACCAGCAAAGGCGACAAGCCCATGCTGGGCTCATCCAGCAGCAGCATCTTGGGCTTGCACATCAGCGCCCGGCCGATGGCCAGCATCTGCTGCTCGCCGCCGGACAGAGTGCCCGCCTGCTGTTTGCGCCGTTCTTTCAGTCGGGGCAGCCGTTCAAACACCATTTCCAGATCATCGGCGATGGCGTCTTTGGAGTCCTTGCGGGTGAAAGCGCCCATCTCCAGATTCTCCTGCACCGACAGATGGCTGAACACCCGGCGACCTTCCGGCACCTGGGCCAGGCCCAGCCGGATGATCTTGTGGGCCTCCATCTGGCTGATCTTCTGCCCCATGAAGTCGATCTCGCCGCCCTTGAGTTTGAGCAGGCCGGAGATGGCGTGCATGGTGGTGGTCTTGCCGGCGCCGTTGGCGCCGATCAGGGTCACGATCTCACCCTCATCCACGTGGAAGGAAATGTCTTTGATGGCGTGGATGGAGCCGTAGAATACGTTGATGTCCTGTACGCGCAGCATTTCGCCCATGGCTCAGTCACCTCCCAGATACGCCGCAATGACCTTGGGGTTGTTGCGGATGGATTCGCCGGTGCCCTGTGCGATAACACGGCCGTAGTCCAGAACATAGATGTACTCGCAGATGCCCATGACGAAGTTCATGTCGTGCTCGATGAGCAGAATGGCCAGGTCAAAGCGATCGCGCACCGCCTTGATGGTGTTCATCAGCTCTTCGGTCTCGTTGGGGTTCATGCCGGCGGCAGGCTCATCCAAAAGCAGCAGCTTCGGGTTGGTGGCCAGCGCACGGGCGATCTCCAGCTTACGCTGCTTGCCGTAGGGCAGGCTGGAAGCGGGCAGATCCGCTTCTTTGTCCAGATCAAAAATTTTGAGCAGCTGCATCGCCTGCTTGTTCATCTGCCGCTCTTTCTCCCGGAAACCGGGCAGGCGGAAGATGCCGGTCCACATGGAATACTTCACCTGGTTGTGCAGGCCGATCTTCACATTGTCCAGAACGCTCATCTGGTCGAACAGACGGATGTTCTGGAAGGTACGGGCGATGCCCTCCTGATTGATCTTCGCCGGCTGCTGGCCGGTGATATTTTTGCCGTCCAGGATGATGTCACCCTCGGTGGGACGATACACGCCCGTGAGCATGTTGAACACGGTGGTCTTGCCCGCGCCGTTGGGGCCGATGAGGCCATAAAGCTGGCCCTTCTCCATCTTCATGTCCAGCTGAGCCACAGCCTGCAGGCCGCCGAAGGCGATGCCCAGGTTGGTTACTTCAAGCAGTGCCATACCTCACGCCTCCTCTTTCTTGCCCTGCCGGCTATTCTTTTTGAAACGGGCCGCCAGTTTCTGAAATCTCGGATCGGACGCGATCCGCTCAGCCATCTGCTCACGCCAGGCCACGATCTGCGGGCTCTGGTTGAAGATCATCATCACGATCAGCACAACGGCGTACACCAGCATACGGTAATCCGCCACGCCGCGCAGCAGCTCCGGCAGCACATACAGCACCGTGGCCGCGATCATGGAGCCGCGGATGTTGCCGATGCCGCCCAGCACCACAAACACCAGCACCAGAATGGAGGTGTTGTAGTCGAATTTCTTGGCCGCCAGCGCCGAGAAGTTCAGCGCATAGAGCACGCCCGCCATGCCCGCAAACACTGCGGAGATGATAAAGGCCATCAGCTTGTACTTGGTCACGTTGATGCCGGTGGCCTCGGCGGCGATGCGGTTGTCGCGGATGGACATGATCGCGCGGCCGGCGCGGGAATTGATGAGGTTCAAAATCACAAACAGGGTGATGAGGATGAGGATGATGCCCGCCAGGAAGGTGGACGCCTTCTTCATACCGCTGATGCCGATGGCGCCGTTGATGATGACGTCGCCGTCCGGCGCAAGGCCCATGGAACCGGAGTCCTTGATGGAAAAATGGAACCCGTTGGAGTCGATGCCCAGATAGACGGTGTTCAGCACGTTTTTGATGATCTCACCGAACGCCAGCGTCACGATGGCAAGATAGTCGCCCCGCAGACGAAGCACAGGGATGCCGATGAGGAAACCAAACACGCCGGCCACCACGCCGCCAACGAGCATGGAGAGCGCAAGGCCCAGCGCGGAGGGCATCTCCGAACCGGTGACCACCCAGAACACCGCGCCGGAAAAAGCGCCCACGCTCATAAAGCCCGCGTGGCCCAGGCTCAGCTCGCCCAGGATGCCCACGGTGAGGTTCAGCGAGATGGCTAGCACCACATAGGTGCAGATGGGCACCAGCATGCCCTTCATGGAGTTGTTCAGCACGCCGCCCACGGTCAGCGCCTGCACGACGATAAAGAATACCACGACGATGCCGTAGGTGATCAGATTGCTGCGCGTGGTCTTTTTCATATTTTTCAATGCGTTCATCACAGCCACCTCACACCTTCTCGTTCATGGGCTTGCCCAAAAGGCCCGTGGGCCGCACCAGCAGCACAACGATCAGCACCGCGAAAACGATGGCGTCCGCCAGCTGAGTGGAGACATAAGCCTTGCTCATGATCTCGATGATGCCCAGCAGCACACCGCCCAGCATCGCGCCGGGAATGGAGCCGATGCCGCCGAACACCGCGGCGGTGAAGGCCTTGATGCCGGGCATGGCGCCGGTGGTGGGCGTCAGCGAAGGATAAGCGGAGCACAGCAGCACGCCTGCCACCGCCGCCAGCGCAGAGCCGATGGCAAAGGTGAGGGCGATGGTGGAGTTCACGTTCACGCCCATCAGCTGGGCCGCGCCCTTGTCCTCAGAGACCGCCAGCATCGCATGGCCAAGCTTGGTGTGGTTGACGAAAAAGCTCAGAGCCACCATGATGATCGCCGCCGTAACAATGGTGACCACCGTCTCGGAGGAAACGACGATCTTCCCGCCGGCCAGATGCAGATCCAGCGCGGGGATGTCCACCACGGAGGTGAAGTTCTTCGGGTCGGAACCCCAGATGAGCAGCGCCAGGTTCTGCAGAAGGTAGCTCACGCCGATGGCGGTGATCAGCACCGCCAGGGAGGAAGCCCCGCGCAGCGGCTTGTAGGCAAACCGCTCGATGGCCAGGCCAAGCACAGTGCACAGCGCCATGGACAACAGGATCGCCACCACCGGCGGCAGACCCACCTGGTTGACCGCGATGAACACGATGTAGCTGCCCACCATGATAACGTCGCCGTGGGCGAAGTTCAGCATCTTGGCGATGCCGTAGACCATGGTATAGCCAAGAGCGATAATGGCATACACGCTGCCGAGGCTGATGCCATTGATCAGATAGGATAATAACTCCATGCCCAATTCCCCTTTTCCTTACAGCCGGCCATTTTCTCCTGACAGAGGAAACGGGCCGGCCCGCAAATATCCTCCTTATTATAGCACTGTTCTAAAGTGCACACAAGAAGAACTTGGCGAAAACGCCTTCTTTTTGACAGAAAGGGGGTGCCGGCACAGCTGGCCGGCACCCCCTTTGGTGCGTTGGGAAACGCCGCAGTTACATCGCGGTGTAAGCGCCGTTCTCGATCTTCATGGCGCGGGGAGCCTTGTTCACCTCACCGGTAGCCTCCCACTGCATGCCCTCACCGGTCAGGCCGTCCACGGTGATCTCGGTCATGGCAGCCTTCAGCGCGTCGCACAGAGTGGAAGCGTCCATGTCGGCGGTGGCGCCGGACTTCTCGATGGCGGCCAGGATGGTGTAAACGCCGTCGTAAGCGTCAGCAGCGAACTGGTTGGGGATCTCGCCGTACTGCTCCTGATACTTGGTGACGAAAGCCTGGGTGGCCTCATCGTCAGCGTCCGCAACGAAGGGGGTCAGCAGCATAACGCCCTCGAACAGGGACAGGTCAGCGCCCTCGATGGTCAGCAGGCCGTCCAGACCGTCGCAGCCGAAGATCAGCGCGTCAAAGCCCTGCTTATCCATCTCCTGGATGATCAGGTTGGCCTCGGCGTAGTAGATGGGCAGGAACACCAGCTCGGCGCCGGCATCCTTGGCCTTCTGCACCTGAACGGAGAAATCGGTCTTGTTGTCGGCGGTGAAGGCTTCGTTGGTCACGATCTCCAGGCCCTTGTTGGCAGCCTCTTCCACGAACTTGTCGCGGATGCCGGTGGAGTAGGCGTCGGAGCTGTCGTAGATGATGGCGATCTTGGTGGCCAGGCCATTGTCGGCGATGTAGTCAGCGGAAGCAATGCCCTGGTTGGGGTCGGTGAAGCAGACCTGGAAGGCGTTGTCCTCAGCGATGACGTCAGGGTTGGAAGCGGACGGGGTCAGCAGGAACATGTTGTCCGCCGCAGTCTCAGGGGCGACGGTCAGGCAGGGCTGGGTGGTAACGGTGCCCAGCAGGACCTGCATGCCCCAGTCCTTCAGCACGTTGTAGGCGTTCATAGCCTTCTCAACGTCGTTCTCGTCGTCCTGGAAGTTCAGCTCGAACTGGACGCCGCCCAGGGCGTTGATTTCATCCACGGCGATCTGGGCGCCGTTCTTCACAGCATTGCCATAGGTGGCTGCACCGCCGGTGGTGGGGCCAATGCCGCCGATCTTGAACACTCCCTCGGTGGAAGCCGGGGTGGAAGCGCCCGTGGAAGCGGGGTCAGAACCGGCAGTGGACGCAGGCGCAGAGCCGCAGGCCACCAGGCTGAACGCCATGGCAGCAGCAAGGGCGGCGCTCAAAAACTTTTTCATTGATGTTCCCTCCTGTTGTGTGACCCGGAAGGTTGACGCTCCTCCGTCGCCTTTCCGGGCCTTGCGTTTTCTAAAATTATAAACACATTCGCCGCCAGATACAATTCGCTATTTTGACATACTTTTTACCGTTGTAAAGCGCCATAGTGGATATTTTGCATAAATTCACCGCCGAAATTCCCCAAGAATTGACCATCGGACACAAAGGACGCCGCAAATCAGGTTTTCTTTGCCGCAGGCATTGAAAACGCGCGCGTTTTTTGTCATAATAGGGATATTATTTTAAGCGTGCTAAAAGAGTAGGAGATGGATAATATGCAGTTGCTGGAACAGCGGATCCTCAAGGACGGTCAGGTGCGCCCCGGTAATGTTTTGAAGGTGGACTGTTTTTTGAATCATCAGCTGGACATCACCCTGCTGGACGAGATCGGCAAAGCCTTTTATGAGACCTACAAGAACGACGGCATCAACAAGATCCTGACCATTGAGGCGTCCGGCATCGCCATCGCCTGCATGACCGCGCGGCACTTCGGCGTGCCGGTGGTGTTCGCCAAAAAGGCGAAGAGCAAGAACATCGACGGAGATGTATACACCTCCACCGTCCATTCCTTTACTTATGGCAAGGACTACGACATCACCCTGTCCAAAAAGTTCCTTGGCCCTGAGGATAAGGTGCTGATCGTGGACGATTTCCTGGCAGTGGGCAAGGCAATGCATGGCCTGCTGGACGTGTGTAAGCAGGCGGGCGCCACGGTGGGCGGCATCGGCATCGCCATTGAAAAGGGGTTCCAGCCCGGCGGCGAGACGCTGCGCGGCCAGGGCTACAAGCTGACCAGCCTTGCCATCGTGGACTATATGGACGACGAGGGCAACCTGCGCTTCCGCCCCCAGGAGTAAATCTTTCAAAACAAAAAGCAGCCGGCCGCGTTTGCGGCCGGCTGTTTTATATTGTTGGTCACTCCTGCTCTTTTTCCTTGAGCCGGTTGATGATCAGCGCATATCCCCCGTTTCCGTACTGGATGCATCGGTTGATGCGGCTGATGGTGGCGGTGCTGATCTCCACCTCCCGGACGATCTGTTCGTAGGTCTTGCCGTCCAGCAGCATTTTTGCGGCTTCCAGCCGCTGCGCCATGTCGGCGAGTTCCTTCATCGTGCAAAGATCCTCGAAGAAGGTATCGCACTCTTCCATATTCTCCAGCGAGAGGATCGCTTCAAACAGGGCTTTGGTGGTTTGATTTTTTAGACGAGCTTTCTCGACCATGATACACCTCGCACATCCTTCAGACTTTTACTCAACTAAAGTCTATCACAATCTCTTGCAGATTGCAAGGCATCGAGCGAAAAAACAAGCCGTCTCCTTTTGTGGCAGATGCACGAAACGCGGTGGGCCTTTCTTTTTTCAAACAGCCGCTCACTCCCGCATAAGGTCACCGCGGATGTCGCTGTGTAAAGCGACTTTCAGCGCCGCACGTTCTGCAACAAGGCAAATCACCAGTGTTCCCAGCGCAATGGCCCCGGCACAAAGGCCCGCGCTCACCAACAGCCGGAGCAGGATCTGATGATAGGTATGGTTGCCCAGCAGCCACCGGGCAATACACAGCCAAAGGGCCACACCCACCGGCAGGCTGAGGCCCAGGCTCCAGGCACAGCGCAGCAGCGTTTCCCGGCGCAGCATGGCCGCCACCTCGCGTCTGGTCATGCCGGCACTGCGCAGCAGGGCAAATTCCCGGCGGCGCAGTTGTGTCTCGGAACCGATGGATCCCAGCAAAGCTGCTCCGCATCCCAGCGCCGTCAGCACCTCAAACCCGCCCACAAAGACATTCAGCAGCACCTGCACCGCTTTCTGGTAAAGGCGGGTGGGCGAGGTCGGGGTAAGGTCCTCGATCTGCCAGCCGGTGTTGGTCTGGCCGCCGAAATAGCGTTCGCTGGCTCCCAGTTCCGTCAGGGTCTGTATCAGCGCCGGGGTCAGCTGAGAAGAGTCCTCCGTGTCCACAAAGAATTCGAACTCGCGCTTGTCCTCGCCGGTGACTTCGGTGCCTCGCAGGGCGTCGAAGGCGCTCTGACTGGTGACCAATACTCCATTCGGATACATGGCCATATAGGTATCCTGCCACAGCACCCCGGCCGGCAGCGATGCGGTGCAGACGTCCGCCACCGTAAGCGCCTGTTCTGTCCCCTCGTTCAGCAGCTCACCGGCGGCAAATGCCACCACGCCTTCCTCCGGCGGTGCATATACACAGGCAAGACCGCCCTGCGCTTCGGGCAGCGGACCGCCATACCACTGGGCGAAGCTTTCGTCGTCCAGAGTGATGAGGACCGAGCTGCGGGTCTGGCTTTCCCACACGCGCCAACCGGTGCGCTCGGTGGACCAGGTCCGGGCTCCGGTGACCTCGGCGCCCGTTTTGTGCAGACCGGCCAGCAGCTCTTCCGTGTCAGTGTTCACGGCCCAGAGATAGACCCGGTAGTTATAAGTGGAAAATTGAGTCTTGTATCCTTGTATCAGCCCCCGGGAAAACCCATCCGCGGTGCAGATCATCAGCGCGCACACCATGATGATGCTGATCTGGGTGCGAAACCGCCCGCCTGCCCGCCGCACACTGCGGCTGGCCAACAGCGCCGGAGCCTGACGGGGCTCTCTCCTGCGGACGCTGCGCGGCGGCGTTTCCGCCGCGCCCCGCACCGCCTCAATGGGCGTCAGCCGCGCCGCTCGCCGCGCCGTACCCGTGGCGGCCAGCAGAAGAGTGGCCACCGGGCAAGCAAGTGCCAGCGCCACCGAGCCGGGAGTTATGACCAGGTGGATCCCCTGCACACCGTAGACGGCCAGATTTTCAATAAAAGGCTTCATCAGCCAAAAGGTAACCGCCAGCCCGCCCGCCGCGCACAAAACGCCCAGCGGCGCGGCAAACGCCGCCAGAAAAAAGGCATCCAGCCAAACACTCTGACGCAGCTGGCGGCGGGTAGCGCCAACGCTGGCCAGCTGGCCCAATATACGGGTGCGCTGGGCCAGGGACATGGCAAACGTCCCCCGCAGCAACACTGCCAGAAAAATCACCAGCAGCACTTCCATAAACTGGGAGGCCGCCAGAACGGCCTGGGCAAAGGTGGATTCCAGACGAAACGAAGCCGCAAGGGAAAAGCCTCCGAACTGCACCGCCGCAAGCATTGCGGAGCACACAAGAGCGGAAAATGCCACGAACCAGGTGCGCGCGCCGCCCCGCAGCCATTGCCGCCAGGTGACGAGAAACATCGCTTTCATGCCCGCACCTCGTCTTTCACAATGCGGCCGTCACGCAGACGGAGGATACGCTTTGCCTGCAGCGCCAGCGCTTCATCATGGGTGATCATCACGATGGTCTGGCCGGTGGTCTCGTTCAGCTGCGTCAGCATGCGCATCACGCTCTCGCTGGCTGCGGAGTCCAGGTTGCCGGTGGGCTCGTCCGCCAGCAGCAGTGCCGGGTGGGTAATGAGCGCCCGGGCGATGGCCACCCGCTGTTGCTGCCCGCCCGAAAGCTGAGTCGGAAAGGCTTTCCGCTTGCCATCAAGCCCCAGACGTGCCAGCAGCTCCAGCACCCGGGCAGAATCGGCGGTGCGTCCATCCAGAAGCAGGGGCAACGTGAGGTTCTCCTCCACCGTAAGCAATGGGACCAGGTTATAGAATTGATAGACAAGGCCGATCTGACGGCGGCGAAACACGGTCAGTTCCTCCTCTTTCTGGTCATAAAGGGAGACGCCATCCAGCGTGATGCGGCCGGAGGTGGGCCGGTCCACTCCGCCCAGAAGATGCAGAAGCGTGGATTTGCCGGAGCCGGAGGCTCCCATTACGGCCACGAATTCGCCCCGCTCCACTTTGAGGGAAACGCTGTCCAGCGCGCGCACCGCCGCGTCGCCGGTGCCGTATGTCTTTGTGAGTTGTTCTACTTCCAAAAAAGCCATGGTATCCCTTCCTTTCCCATTCAGGATACCGCTTCCGGGTGACCGCCCGGTGACAGCGGGGTGACAGCTTCGTCACCTGCGTAAAAACGAAGGGTGAAACGAGGGCCGCGAGGGCCGTTCTCCGCCCGCACGCTCCCCTCCTGCCCTTGGGCGATGGCCTTTGCCAGCGCAAGACCAATGCCCGCGCTGCCCGGGGCGGCGTTTTTGCCCCGCCAGAACCGCTCAAACAGATGAGGAAATTCTTCATCATCAATGGGAGCGCCATCGTTCTCTACGACAAATTCCGTGTAAAGTGCATTGCCATCACAGGAGAGCGTCACTCTGCCGCCGGCGTTCGTGTGCTCTGCAGCGTTTTTTGCCAGGTTGGTCAGCGCTTCCAGGGTCCATGCCCTGTCACAAAAACAGGAAACTGGCTGGCCCGACCACTCCACCGCCACGCCGCGGGCGTCGCACAGCGGCCGGACCGCTTGTGCGGCCGCTGCCAGCAGTTCCCGTGCATCGTTTGGCTTTCGTTCAAAACGGACCACCGCCGCATCCAGGCGGCACAATTTCAACAGCTGTTCCACCAGCCAGCTCATCCGCTCGGCGGCTTCTTCCACGCGGCAGGCACACTGGTCTTTGTCCGTTTGGGGGACTGCTTCGTCCTGCCATAGTTCGGTCTGAAGCATGATGGCCGCGATGGGTGTTTTCAGCTGGTGTGCCACATCGCCCAGAAAATCTGCCAGCAAGCGTTTGTCCGCCTCCAGTGCCGCCTTTTGTTCTCCCAGGATGGTGGTGATTTTATAAATGTCGTCCCGCAGGGCGTTCAGTTCCCCTTCCCGCTGGGTGCGGATGTCCAGTATCTCGCCACCAGTGTAAACACTGACCAGATATTCTGATAGGCCGTCGATCTCCCGGGCACGGTGGATGCAGAATCCGGCAGCCAGCGCACAGCACACCCCGCCGCACAAGGCGGCAAAAAGTGCAGCCGGAGCCCCAAACAGCAGACCGCCAATGATGGTCAGGGCCATTGCGCTCAGCAGGATCGTCATCAGAAATCTCTTTGCTTCCCTGCTTCTCATGATTTTTCCTCCCAGCGATAACCAATGCCCCGCACGGTGACAATATGGCCGCCTTCGCCGCCCAGCTTTTCCCGCAGGCGCTTGACGGTGACCGTCAGAGTATTGTCTTCCACGAATGCACCGCCCTCGTCCCACAGGGTCTGCAAAAGCTGTCCCCGCTCCCACACGCGGCCCGGTTGAGCGATGAGCAGAAGCAGCAAGCGATATTCCTGCGCCGTGAGTGCCACGGGCGTGCCGCTCACCGTGACCTGCGCGGAACGGGCATCCACAACCAGGGTGCCGCAAGCGTAGAACTGCTTTGTGCCCCGCCGCCGCAGCACAGCCCGCAGCCGGCTGACCAATTCCCGAGCGCGAAACGGTTTGGCTACGTAGTCGTCTGCTCCTTCTTCCAATGCGCGAACGACACTGTCCTCGTCGCTGCGGGCCGTTAAGATGATGACCGCCGCATCCCCAGCCGCCCTGACAGCGCGGCATATCTCATAGCCGCTGCCATCCGGCAGGCCCAGGTCGATGAGCGCAGCGTCATACGCCTGTTCCGACACCAGTTCTCTGGCGCGGGCGGCTGTGGCGGCTGTTTCGATGGCCCATCCTTCGGCGCGAAGCAGCGTCGCCAACGGGCGCGCAATGGCCTCTTCGTCTTCCACAAGAAGCACTTTCATGGCCACTCCTCCCTTCTTTCTCAGTATACCTCATTTTTCTCTCCCGCGGGTGACGGTTCTGTCACTTACACAATGCCGATTTGCGCATAAGAAAAGAGAGTGAGCAAAAGCGCTCACTCTCTTTGTAAAGCAGTTTTCCTTGCAGGATGATTACTTCACCATGCCGGCAACTTCGCTGGCAAAATCGTCAACGCGCTTCTCCAGGCCTTCGCCCTTCTCGTAGCGCACGAACTTGACGATCTTGATGTCGCCGCCCAGCTCCTTGGCCACCTTGTCGGTGTACTTGGAAACGGTCAGCTCGGGGTCCTTCACGAACTCCTGATCCACCAGGCAGTTCTCCTTGTAGAACTTGCCGATGCGGCCCAGGACCATCTTCTCCTTGATGGCGTCGGGCTTGTTGGCGTTCTTGGGATCGTTGGCGATCTGAGCCAGCAGGATCTCCTTCTCCTTGTCCAGAACCTCGGCGGGAACTTCGCTCTCGCACAGGTAGCCGGGGTTGGCAGCAGCGATCTGCATAGCCACGTCATGGCCGTAAGCGGCGAAGGCGGGGTTCGCAGCCACCTCGGCGGTGGTGTCGAAGTTCACCAGCACGGCATGGGTGCCGCCGGCATGGATGTAAGCGGAGCAAACGCCCTCGTAGCGGACGAAGCGGCGGATCTTGATGTTCTCGCCGATGACCAGGATCTTGTCCTTCAGGGCAGCCTCAACGGTGTCGTCGCCCATCTTGCAGGCCAGCAGAGCGTCCACATCAGCGGGGTTCTGCTCGATCACAACAGCGGCCACGTCCTTCACGAAGGTCTGGAACAGCTCGTTCTTGGCCACGAAGTCGGTCTCAGCGTTGACTTCCAGAACAACACCCACGTTGCCCTCGACAGTGGCGTAAACCATGCCCTCGGCAGCGATGCGGCCAGCCTTCTTCTGAGCAGCGGCCAGGCCCTTCTCACGCAGGTACTCAACAGCCTTCTCGAAGTCGCCGCCGGCCTCGGTCAGCGCCTTCTTGCAGTCCATCATGCCGCAGCCGGTCTGCTCGCGCAGGTTCTTAACGTCTTGAGCGGTAAAAGCCATTTTGATAATCCCCTTTCTGTTTGTTCCTTAAGGTCAGTGTGTCTCAGGCCTCGGCAGCCTCAGCAGCCTCGGTCTCCTCGGCGGGAGCGTCCTGCTGGCCCTGACGGCCCTCCAGAACAGCGTCGGCCATGGCGCCGGCGATCAGCTTCACGGCACGGATGGCGTCGTCGTTGCCGGGGATCACGTAGTCGATCTCGTCGGGGTTGCAGTTGGTGTCCACAATGGCCACGATGGGGATGTTCAGCTTGCGGGCCTCGGAAACGGCGATGCGCTCCTTGTGGGGGTCAACGATGAACATGGCCTTGGGCAGACCGTGCATCTCTTTCACGCCGCCCAGGAACTTCTCCAGCTTCTCGATCTCCAGCTCCAGCTTGGCAACTTCCTTCTTGGGCAGCAGATCAAAGGTGCCGTCCTCGCTCATCTGGTGCAGCTGCTCCATGCGGTCGATGCGCTTGCGGATGGTGCGGAAGTTGGTGAGCATGCCGCCCAGCCAACGGGCGTTCACATAGTAACCGCCGCAGCGGCCGGCCTCTTCCTTGATGGCCTCCTGAGCCTGCTTCTTGGTGCCGACGAACAGGATCTCGCCGCCGTTGGCAGAAACCTCACGCACGAAGTTGTAAGCCTCGTCCAGCTTCTTCACGGTCTTCTGCAGGTCGATGATGTAGATGCCGTTGCGCTCGGTGAAGATGTACTTCGCCATCTTGGGGTTCCAGCGGCGGGTCTGATGACCAAAGTGAACACCGGCCTCCAGGAGCTGTTTCATAGATACGACTGCCATAGTT